>CAZQCN010000128.1:0-1502 GCA_964592185.1 uncultured Candidatus Peribacteria bacterium | reverse complement strand
ACAATCTGCTAAAATAAATTAGCAGCACTATTTTGAAGATTCGTCCTGAGCAAATCGGAGATTGAGAATGACCGAACCAAGTATGAGAATTAATCCAATCCCTTGATACACATCAACTCGTTCATGGAGACATATCACAATCAAGATCAATGAAACCAATGGAGTCAACAGAGCGATATTCGAACACAAAGAAATTTTCGCGAGATACAATGACTTGTTCCAGAGTATAAAAGCCAAAGCCGTAGGAAATATTCCAAGATATGCCATACCAAAAACTTCTGAAGGAAATACTTTGAAAGTAAAGCCAAATATTGGAATCAATGCGATAAGAAACAATACTCCAAATAAATTAAACAGAAACATCCCCACATCCACATCGACTTTTTTGTGCTTGATGAGAACTGAAAACAAAGCCCAAAAGAGCGAAGCAAGAAGCGTCATTAACACTCCAAGACTCAAAGATATCCCCAAAAAACTTCCTTTCGAAATCAGTACATATACGCCGATAAATCCAAGAAGTATAAATGCATACGAAAGAAGTGAAGTATGTTCTCGAAAAAGAAATTTGGATAACAACACCATCAGAAGCGGATAGAGGTAAAAAATAATGACCACTTGAGAAGCCGGAAGCAATTCATATCCTTTGAGATAAACGATTTGTTGGAGACCGAGTCCGAGTATCCCCAAGAGAATAAAAAATATCCAATTCTTTTTGAAGAGTTGAAAAACCATATTCAACTTCTTCCTCACTACGAGATTCCCGAAGAGAAAAAGGGTAGCAAAAATCCCAACATAAATAGTTACTGAAAAACTATCCAACCGAGATACTGCCAATTTGAAACCGACTCCCAATGTCGCCCAGAGGAGGACAGCGAGACAGGCGAAGAGAATTCCTTTTTTGGTTGAGGTCATACGCGTAAGTTAAATACTATTTTCTTTGAAAAAATCATCACAAGCAGATTGCATTTTTATAGCAACTTCCCTCATCTCTTCAATTATTAACCCTAATCGTTCTACAACTTCTCTCGGTGGGTTGGAAGCAAAAAATAGAGGTAAATCTTTATGCATTTCTTTTATTTGTAAAATTACATTTTCAAGTACTTCATCAGATATATGATCTTCGAAATGGTTTTCAGATCCACTCATGTAAAATTATTAGAAATGAGAAATATTTATTCAAAGTAGTTAGAACTCATTAACAACTAAAATTGATGTATCACATTAGCATATTGATTTATATCAAACAATCTGCTAAAATAAATTAGCAGCAGAATTTTGAAGGTTAGAGGTCAATACACTGGTCATCCTGAATTTAATTCAGGATCTCGTCTTCTTTTCTTAAATTGACTTCGTCCTGCTTGACCCGAGATCCTGGGTTCTGAAGCGACGGTATACCGGGTCGCACCAGGATGACCATTAAACTCATTTTAAAAATCTTCACTTATGGACTTAGAAACCTTCCTCCAAGAAATCGGCCTCTCCGAAAAAGAAGCAAAAGTCTA
>CAZQCN010000127.1:0-1568 GCA_964592185.1 uncultured Candidatus Peribacteria bacterium | reverse complement strand
CACTTTTCACTTTTCACTCTTCACTTTTCACTCACCACCCACCACTCACAACCCACTACCAACCAACTCTCCCATGTTCAACGGCATTATCGAAACTCTCGGAACAATCACTAGTAAATCTCTTTCAAATGAAAATATTGATTGGACTATTCAATGTCCTTTTGCGAATGAATTGAAAGAAGGAGAAAGCGTCGCTATCAATGGTGCTTGTCATACTGTCACGAAAATACATGACAATGCTTTCGAAACAACCTCCATGAAGGAAACACTCGAAATCACGAATCTACGAACACTCGAAATCACGAATCCCGTAAACCTCGAACGAAGCATGATCTTCGGCGACCGAGTTCACGGACATATGGTGCAAGGACATATCGACGGCACTGCGGAAGTTATTTCCATTGAAAATAAAGGAGATTCTCATCGATTTACGTTTCAGACTTCCCCAGAGATTATGAAGTATGTTGTCTACAAAGGTTCGACAGCAATAAATGGAGTTTCACTCACCATTTCACATGTCGAAGATTCAAACAATCAATTCAGTGTGGATATTATTCCGTATACTTTTGAGCATACAAATTTCCGAGGTTTGAAAGAAAAAGATTTGGTGAATATTGAGACGGATATGATGGCGAGGTATAGAGGAAAATAGTAAATGTATTATAAATTACTTAAGAACCTCTCCCCATTCTGGTCATCCTGAACTTGATTCAGGATCTCGGGTTAATTCATCATGTTCACACAAAATGTCTTTCCATTCAGGATTTTCTTCTTCAATAAGAGCAATCTTCCATGCTCTTTTCCAATTTTTCAAACGCTTTTCCGCTACAATAGCATCATATATCTTTTCGTGTTCTTCAAAATATACACATGTATCCAAGTTATATCTGTTTGTAAAACCCTGAAGTACCTTCCCTTTATGTTCTTGAACTCTATATAAAAGATTAGAAGTAACTCCAATATATAAAGTCCCGTGTTTTTTATTGGTCATGATGTATACATATCCATTCATAGAGCTTTGCATTAGGGTCTATTGAGCATAGCAGACTATTCTTAAAGAATTATTGACTTCGTTGCATGTCTTCAAAAATGCGAGATCCTGAATCAAGTTCAGGATGACCAAAAGAAATTACATAAATGAATTAATATTAAAAACTCCTTCTCAATACTTGGATATCCTCTGGCTTATACCCACAACACCCTCCAATCACTTCGATCTGAGGATATCGAGTGACTAAGGTAGTAAAAAAGCTCACGAGCTCCTCCCCTCCATGATGACTACAGGCCGTATGGTCGCCAGAGAAATCTTCGGCAGAATTGGGATAGATTATTTTGAGTTGGGGATGATTGCCTTGTTGTAAAGCCTTTTCAATAGCCGAAGTACTGGAACAATTAATCCCTGCTATGAAATCTCCTTCTAAGCCAGAAATGGCTTGGGTAATCGTCTTGAACCCTTCAGGATCGGGAATAAGTCCATCATTGTTTACATAAAAACTTATGTGAGTTGGGAGATCAAGTTCCTGAGAAATATTGAGGAGACCTTGAATCTCTGACCTTCGAACTGCCGT
>CAZQCN010000126.1:0-1716 GCA_964592185.1 uncultured Candidatus Peribacteria bacterium | reverse complement strand
ACAAAGTAGTCCCTGAATTTAATGATTCTATGGAAGAATTTCAAGAGAAGGTAAACTTCTCAACTATTCAAATTTGGAAAGGAATGGAAATTTTTTTCTCTCAATTTGAAATTGATGTAATTACTGAAATGGTAAATCTGGGAAAGGGGAAAGCTAAATATAAACGTCAAATATGGGAGTTCTATAGAGCGAATCATCCTTTTCATCCAGAATAACTTGTACTAATTCTGTATTCAACCTCCCTTTGACTTTACCGAGAAATTTGCTAGACTGGTTTTTGCGTAAGGTTGCGAGTGATTTGCTGATAGCTAGAGGCCGAGAATGTTTACTTTTGTAAGAGATCGTGTACAAAAGTAAGCGGGAGATCGCTCCCCGAAATTGATTTTTGGAGTCCCTTCTCTCTATACATGGGATGATTGGCATTACTTTCGCACAATGGAATCGAGTCTGACTCGATTTTTTTGTGTTTGAATTTTTAGAAGGCAGGTCGTAGACTGTCATCATAGTTAATAATCAATGACCGATGACTACCAAGCGCTCTGATATCCCGAAAAAAGATCAATGGAATCTCGAAGTGATTTTTGCTTCCGAGGCAGATTGGGCAGTAGCTTTGACGAAGACTCAAGAGAGACTTTCACAGATTTCTGAATATCAAGGAAAACTTTCAGAAAAGAAAAATGTAAAAGACTGTTTGGACATGGTAGCGGATATTTCTCGTGAATTGGAAAAAATATATGTCTATGCTTCATACAAAGCAGTGACTGATTTAAGCGATGCTCATTTCCAAGGGATGGAAGTTCAGGTGCAGAATCTTGCTTCTGAATTCTCTCAAACGATATCCTATATTCGTCCGGAGTTAGTCGCTCAACCAGAATCTTTTTTGCAATCGTGTATGGAAGATTCTGATTTTTTGCTTCACGATTTCGATATCAAGGGAATCCTCCACACTAAAGAACATACCTTGTCGAATGCTGAGGAGAAACTTTTGGCACGTGCTAGTGTGCTCTGGGGCGATGTGGATGATATTTTTTCGAAGCTAGAAAATGTCGATATGAAATTTACTCCGGCATTGGATTCAGAGAAGAAAGAGCATGAGGTGACCCATGGTTCGTATGGAGTTTTGATGCAGTCGTATGATCGAATACTTCGTGAAAACACCTTTCGTTCTATGCATGGGCAGTTTCGAAATCATGCCCATACCTTTGCCAATACTTTGAATGCGAAGGTGAAACAGCATCATTTTGCCAAAGATATTCGTGGTTTCGACACCTGTCTTTCTGCCGCACTTCATGGGAATGATATTGATCCGAAAGTTTATACGACACTGGTGAATGTCACTGAAAAAAATGTTGCTTTGCTTCACGATGCAATGAAGATTCGAAAGAAAGTTTTGAAACTGGACACGCTCTTTCCTTGGGATCTCCGAGTTTCTCTGGTTGATGAGGTGGATGTGAAATATACCTACGACGAAGCGGTGGAACTTATTTGTGAAGCACTTCATCCTTTGGGTGACGAATACGTTTCTATTTTGCGAGAAGGTTTATACGGAGGCTGGGTTGATAAGTATGAAAATGAAGGGAAGCGATCTGGTGCTTTTTCCGGTGGTTGTCATGATACGTTCCCATATATTCTTTTGAACTTTACTGGTTCTCTGTATGAAGTATTTACCATTGCTCACGAAGCGGGGCATTCCATGCATTCGTATTTTGCTCGAAA
>CAZQCN010000125.1:0-1782 GCA_964592185.1 uncultured Candidatus Peribacteria bacterium | reverse complement strand
TTATTATGGAAATAACAAAAGAGTTTATTGAAAAAAATACCAAAGGATTTATTTTTGACGGGCTCCCTCGAACACTGGTTCAAGCAGAAGCTATTGATACTCTTTTGAAACACTATGAAATTATTCCGACAAGAATCTGGATTGATATTCCAGAGTCTCTTTCCTTAGAAAGACAAATTGGACGGAAAACATGTCCCAAGTGCCGAGCCATCTTTCCCGCATCTTACACAAGCGATGTTTGCGGTGAATGTCAAACTCCTTTCGAAAACCGATTCGAAAATGATAGAACCGTAGCTCAGAAGCGACTCGAAGTATTCAAACAAGAGATTTTACCAGTATTGGAAATGTATGAAGAAAAAAAGCTTTTGACGAAAATTGATGGGATGATGAAAGTGGAAGAAGTCACAGAGCATATTGAAAACCTTATAAAGAAAAATGATTCGAATTAAAACTCCTGACCAAATTGCCGGCATACGAAAGTCCTCACAGATTGCTGCGAAGATATTAAAAGAACTCGGATCATCTCTGTACATTGGAATGAAAACCCAAGAACTCGATGATATGAATATGCTCTTGTGTAAAAAATATGGAGCCATACCTGCCCCTTTGAATTATAAAGGTTTTCCCAAGTCTCTCTGCGTCTCAAAGAATGATGTTATCTGCCACGGAATTCCAGGAGAAGAAATATTAGAAGATGGAGATATCGTGAATATTGACGTAACAACTATTGTTGATGGGTACTTCGGTGACACTTCAGCAACATTTCTCGTGGGTAAGGTATCTCAGGAAGCTCAAGACCTGGTAGAAACAACAAAAAAATCTTTGAACAAGGGTATTGAGCAAGTCTTCCCTGGCAACTATCTTTCCAATATCGGCTATGCCATTCAGCACTATGTTGAGAAAAAGGGATATTCCGTAGTGAGAGATTACTGTGGACATGGAGTCGGTATAGAATTTCACGAAGACCCGCATGTGATGCACTTCGGTCGGAAGAATCGTGGAGAAATTTTGAAACCCGGAATGATATTCACTATAGAACCAATGATCAACATGGGAGATTACGAATGCGAAGTAGATCGTGGAGACAAATGGACCGTACGAACGGTGGATGGATCTCTTTCAGCACAGTTTGAAGATACTGTGTTAGTAACAGAGAAAGGGTGTGAAATTTTGACAATACATGTGAATGGTATATAAAAGGATAGAGTATAAAAAATAGAATATTTCCCAACCAGTAGTATGAAAAAATATTTTTATCCCATATTTCTCTTTTTCTTCTTATTACTAGTCGTTCCAAAGGCACATGCTTTTGATGATATTTTGCCCTCTCATCCAAATTTTGATGCAATTTCCTACGGAAAAGAACAGGGGATTATAAATGGATATAGTAATGGTTTATTTTTAGCTGAAAATTTAATTCATCGAGATGAGTTTTTGAAAATAGTCTTAGAAGCAATATCACAAGAGAATAAAATAACAAACTGCAAGAATTCTCCATTCCCAGATGTGACAGACTATTGGGCTGTCTATTATGTTTGCCTCGGAAAAGAAAAAAATATCATTACTGGGAATCTTGATGGGAAATTCTATCCACAAAACAATATATCCTTTATAGAAGCAGCAAAAATTATTTCCAATGCCTTAGATCTCGTAACAGAAAGCAATCAAAATGAATGGTGGAAACCTTTCACATTACAATTAGAAAGCTTGCAATCTATTCCTGTGAGTATCTTGCATCTGAATGAAAAAATTACCCGAGGAGAGATGATGGAAATCATTTGG
>CAZQCN010000124.1:0-1816 GCA_964592185.1 uncultured Candidatus Peribacteria bacterium | reverse complement strand
GCATCTTCTACGAACCAAATCAAAGGAAACAAAATTGGAACGGATATGAATGGAAATGTTGCTATAGGGAATGGCAATACAGGTATTTTTGTAATTGACAGCGATACGAATCAAATTGGAGGAACAGCAGCCGGAGAAGGGAACTTGATCTCAGGAAACGGGAAGAGCGGTATTCAACTTTCTTTCGGTTCGGACTCTAATCAAGTTCAAGGAAACTCTATTGGGACGAATGCTGCTGGCCTAGCAAGTATTTTCAATAAAGAAAATGGAATTTTGATCAATGAAAATTCTACTTTTAATCAAATCGGAGGAGTGACTGCCGCTGCTCGAAATCTTATCTCAGGAAATCAGCAAGATGGTATTCATATTGCAAAAGCTGATACGAATGTTGTGAAGAATAACTGGATTGGTGTGGATAATACTGGACTCGCTCAACTTTCAAATGGCTTTGCTGGAATCCGTATACAAGATGGATCTAGTAATGTTGTCGGAGGAGGAAATTTGAACGAAGGGAACACCATCGCTTTCAATAAAGAAGCTGGGGTGACTGTCATTCAAAGAACAGGAACTGCGATCAAAAATCAAATTCGATTCAACTCTATTTTTAATAATGCTAAGTTAGGTATTGATCTTGGAAATAATGCTGTTACAGCAAATGATAACAAAGATCCTGATACGGGGGCGAATATGCTTCAAAACTATCCTGCTGTGACGAATGCTCATCGAGTCTCTGCCAATGTATTGCATGTATCAAGTACTTTCAATAGTACTCCAAACACGAGTTTCCAAGTTGATGTTTATGCAAGTCCTGTTGCAGATACAAGTGGGTTTGGAGAAGGGAAGCGATATCTGGGAAGTACTACGGTAACGACGAATGCTCAAGGAAATATTCCACCTGCTCTTCCTCTGGTTTTGCCTGTTCCTGTTCAAATTGGAGAGTATGTTTCTATGACGGCAACTGATCCAACAGGGAATACTTCGGAATTTAGTAATGCGAAGGTGGTGAATTAAAAATCTCATTGTTTTATTCCAATAAAAAAGAGAAGCTCTAAGCTTCTCTTTTTATTTTCTTCTGATTCTGTTGCTTCTAGAGCGACCAATGATAAAAATAATGACGAGATCCTGAATTAAATTCAGGATGACCAGATGAGATGAAAGATTTATTGATTCAAAAGCTTCCACAAACTTCTTAGTGTTGCTCCCGTTCCACCAAAACTTTCATAATATTTTTCCTTCTCTGCATAGGCCGCTCCCGCTATATCGAGGTGGACCCAAGGAATTTTCTTGTCTACGAAGTACTGGAGGAAGAGTGCGGCACTGATAGATCCTCCATAACGGTCTCCTGATATGTTTGAGAGATCTGCTATATGACTTTTGAGTTTCTTTTTATAATCTTCGTCCATAGGAAGTTGCCATATTTTTTCATTTTCAGATTTGAAACATGATGTGAGGGTATCATGAAATTTCTGATTGTTTGTGAATGAGCCAGTGTACTCTTCACCGAGAGCCACCATAACGGCTCCAGTGAGTGTAGCGAGATCGACGATGTATTCTGGATTGAGTTTGGCGGATGCATAGCTGAGAGCGTCAGCGAGGATGAGGCGACCTTCTGCATCGGTATTCATAATTTCGACAGTTTTTCCATTGTGCATTCTGAGTATGTCTCCAGGTTTGAAAGCATTATGACTGACGAGGTTTTCTACCATAGGACAGAGTCCGATGACATGCATGTTTGGTTTGAAATGTGCGAGGAGATGAAAGATTCCGAACACCGTTGCTGATCCTGCCATGTCGAGTTTCATAGTTTCTATTCCTC
>CAZQCN010000123.1:0-1978 GCA_964592185.1 uncultured Candidatus Peribacteria bacterium | reverse complement strand
CATCCTGAGCCCAATTAGTTGGAGCTTTGTACAGCTCAATACAATTCTGAAGAAAAGATTTACTCCTCAAAATATCAATACTATACCAGAAGAAATTAAAGCCCTCAGTAAAATGGGACTGGGAGATGGAACTATTGATAAACACGAAGAAACTTTTATAAGGAATGTTTTACAATTTAATACTATACAAGCACAACAAGTTATGGTCCCTCGGGTCAAAGTCAAAGCAATTGAAGAAAACACCACCCTCTCTGAAATTCTAAAGGAGAATTCAAATAAAATGTATTCTCGCTACCCGGTATTCTCTCATACAATAGAAGGTTTATTATATATCCGAGACATTCTCCAGTATTCAGAGTCCGATCTCGGAAAAATTCATGCCAAGGATATTATGAGAAAAGCTCTTTTTAGCCCAAAAACTACATTCATTGATGATTTATTTAATGAAATGAGGTTGAAAAAAACACATATGGTAATCCTCACCGATGAGTTTGGAGGAACTTCTGGAATTATCACGCTTGAAGATATACTTGAAGAACTGGTCGGAGAAATTAATGACGAAAAAGATCCCACACAGATACTTATAACAGAAAAAACAAAAAACTCTTGGTGTATAAAAAGCAACGCTGAAATAAAAGCTATTACCGAGCAAGTTGGAATCACTTTTGATCGAGGAAATACCAGCATTGCCAAATACATCTTAGAAAAACTGGAAAGAATGCCTCTACTCGGAGAAAAAATAGATGAAGATGGATATATAATCGAAGTAACTCAGTGTAGTCCACAAAAAATTGAAGAAATACTTCTTACTAAAAAAGAGAATACATCGAATAAAAATTGAAAAAGTGTTATACTGAAGAAAAATATAAAAATATGTCTATTCAGAATCAACTCGGCAAAAGCTTCGACTCTTCTCTCACATCTGTGAATAGAACTATTGAAGAAAGAGAAGCTATTCGAAAATCAAAGCTTCTGGATTTGGGGTATATTAGTATCCAAAAAATAGGAATTAATCCAGATGTACTCAAAGTCATCCCCAAAGAAAAGGCATCGCAAGGGAATCTGTTTGCATTCTTCAAGACAGGTTCAAAACTCCGTATAGGCCTCGTAGATCCAGATGATAGTGAAACAAAAAAAATTATAGAAGAATTACATGGTCAAGGATTTGAACTTAATATAAATGTATGTTCTAAATCATCCCTCCAAGAAGCACTCAGACAATACGATAATATATACAAAGAACAGGTTAAAAAGGTAGAAAATATTATGAGTAAAGAGAGTGTTCCTCTTGAAACACTGAGCAATTTGGAAACAAAAACTTCTGCGGAACTTATTAATGAATTGTTTGTCAAAGCACTTCAATACAATGCAAGTGATATCCATGTAGAACCAGAAGAGAAAAAAACTATTATCCGTTTTAGAATCGATGGAATCTTGAGACAAGTGACAGAACTTCCTCCAAATCAATATGAAGAACTCGCCAAACAAATTAAATTTCAATCTCATCTCAAATTAAATATCACCACAAGACCGCAAGATGGAAGAACGTATTTCCTAGTGAATGCTGAACAGATTGATGTTCGTATATCATGCCTTCCTTCGGTGTTTGGTGAAGACATTGTTATGAGAATACTCAGTAACACGAATCAAAAACTGACCGTAGATGATCTCGGCCTCGAAGGATATGCTTACAAGGCAGTGAAAAAAACCTTGGAACGACCTCACGGTATGGTGTTGGTCACAGGACCCACTGGTTCAGGAAAAACTACTACCCTATATGCAATCCTCAGCACCCTAAATGATGGTACAAATAAAATAATCACCCTCGAAGATCCCGTGGAGTATCGTCTTGTAGGTATTACTCAAAGTCAAATCGATGAGCATGAAGATTACGATTTCGCCCTCGGCCTCAAATCAATCCTCCGCCAAGATCCGGATATCGTTATGATCGGAGAAATTCGTGATCGAGAGACAGCAG
>CAZQCN010000122.1:0-2139 GCA_964592185.1 uncultured Candidatus Peribacteria bacterium | reverse complement strand
TCCAGCAGATTTTATTCTTCTGCCTGATGAAGCTTCAGATGTTCCAGGAGGAGATGTTCCAAGTGAGCCTGAAAATCCAGGAGATGTGGTGCCTGCGGTTGATCCAATCATTCGTCCAGACGGAGTTGTGAGTCAGATAGAGGACATTGTTGATACCATAAAGAACGAAATTTTCCCGTCACAGCCTTTGGGGCCACTGGTCTATAATTTTGTTTATAATTCGGACTTCAAAGTTTTGTCTTTCACTATTGCTTCACGAGTGACTCCAGCTGAAATTCGAAGCCTTGAATTGAGCTTCAAAGAGAAAATTTTGGGGGCTACGACGGTCTTTGATACTCGATCGAACCCTCCTGTACGATGTTTTCAAACGGATGTTCAGTATGATTGTGTTTTCCGAACAAATACTTTAAAGCCTGGAGAGTATGTATTAACTATTCTCGTCCTCGATGAAGCTGGAGCGACCAATGATCCTCTTGTTATTGGCTTAGATATTCCTGAATCAATTCAAATTGATACAGAGAATCAAGGAAATATTCCTGTTATTATTGCCCCTGATCAAACCGATACAAATACTGATATTATTTTGAATACGGATCAATTTCCTTTGGACTCTGATAGTCCTTTGAGTCGTATTTCGTCTGGATTGTATGAAGTAATAAAATTTATTTCCGATGCGACAGAATATGCTGTCTTGATGGCGTATCTTGATCCGTATAGACAGGGAGATGGTCAGAGTGATATTGCGAAAATTCAGGCCGTTGATCCTCAAGCTTCGATTGAAAGTGTTGTCCCAGCGATTCCACTAGCGGAAGGGGAAAAGAAAGTGTTTGATTCGTTATTGAATTTTGCAACAGAAGCTATTGATACTATAGATAGGGCTTTAACTGATTATGTATTTAAGAGTTTTGTCCCTCGGGATAATGGGGGGATCAACGATCCAGTGAATCAGGAGTTGCAGAATAATAATGAGTTAAAGAGTGCTATTCCTGTTTGGATGGAATTTTGAGGCTTTTTTTGTTCATAAGCGAAAATTTTCATTTTGTTCCTTTAATCCTTCTCATGCGAAGAAAACATTTTTTCCCAGGGACGTTCATAGTAAGTATTGTGGCTACAATTTTAGTAGGATCCTTCGGGCATTCTCTCGCTCTGAACAAGGATGGTAAGGCGAGCTTTTTTGATGTTCCAAAAGAATCTCAAGATATCCAGAGTTCTGCTCTTCATGAAAAGTTTTTTCTTCCGAATCAGGGGCAAGTTTTTGATACAAAGGGGATCCCAGCAAATAACGTTTTATATATGTTGGAGGATGAGGGTGTGAAGATGTATTTTCAGAAAGATAGAGTGAGTTATGTGTATCAACGGTTTTTGGATAAAGATTCTGGAGATAATCAGGCTATGAAGAAAAACACCAACGATCTTCAGAAAAAAGAAGTTCCAGAAACGATTGAGCAGTATCGTTTTGATATGGTTTTTCAAGCTTCTAATAAAAATGTGAAGGTGGAGTGTGCTGAATATGGCGATGAAATCTATAATTTTTACTATCCAAATGTTCAAGTTGAAAATCTTCGTATGTGTAAGAGAATTAAATATATTAACATGTATGCTTTTACGGATTTGGAATACTATCGGGATAGTAGGGGGAGTGTGAAATATGATTTTGTTGTTCACCCATCTGGCGACCCGAAGAAAATATCTTGGCGTTATGAAGGAGTGAGCTCGGTTGAAGCGACTAAAAAGGGATTGATAGTGAATACTCCATTAGGAAGTATGACTGAAAACTCTCCAGTCTCTTATCAAAAAATTCGAACTGCCAAAAAGGATGTTGCGAGTAGTTATGTTCTCGATGTAAAGAAAAAAACAGTGAACGTGAAGTTGGGGAAATATGATCCATCGAAAGATCTTGTTATTGATCCTGTTTTGGAGTGGGCAACATATTATGGAGGATCAGAGTGGGAGTGGTCGACAGGCATTGATTCAGATGGGAATGGGTCTGTTATGTCTGGACATAGTACCAGCACCAATCTTCCTGTAACTAATGGGACGACGATTCAGAGTCCGCTGAACGTTGATGCTTTTATAGCGAAATTTGATCCCAGCGGAAATTTTCTTGTGGGGACCTATATTGGAGGAGATTCTGAGGAC
>CAZQCN010000121.1:0-2245 GCA_964592185.1 uncultured Candidatus Peribacteria bacterium | reverse complement strand
GCGTTGTGGTCGTTGATTTCTGGGCAAGCTGGTGTGGTCCTTGTAAAGCACTTGGTCCAGTGATAGAAGAACTCTGTGAAGACTACACTGGAAAAGCTTTGATAGGAAAATACAGTACCGAAGACAACACCAAATATGCTTCAGAATTCAAAGTCATGAGTATCCCTTGTGTGAAATTTTGGAAAGACGGGAAATATGAGGGAGAAATTATTGGACTTCGAGATAAGGAAGAATATGAAGAAATGATAGAAGGGCTTTTAAAATAAGCACCAAATTCCAGATACCAAATTCCAACAAAATTCCAGAGAGCAAACTCCAACTTAAACTTCTATTTATGAAACGAATCCTTCTCCTCCTTCCGATCCTTCTTCTCACTCTCGCTTGCACCAAGACAACTCCTTCTGCAAGCTACGATTCAGTAATCCCAACTGATACTCCGAACTGGGGAAATCAATACGCTTCAGTAACACTCACTGAATATGCAAATTTTGTATGTCCTGCATGTGCTCAATTTGCACCAGTCGTGAATGAATTAAGTAAAAATATGGGATCTCAAGTGCGATTTGTATTCGCTCACCTTCTTTTCGAAGGGAAAAACGGCCTCGATGGTCATACCGAAGAAGAACAAATACAATTTCAAAACGCTGGAGAATGCGCTGATGATGAAGGAAAATTTCAACAGTACTACGATATGATTTTCCAAAAGCAATCTCTTCCAGATCCTACAGAAGAAAACCCATTAAGAGCGAAGGTCAACCCCGATTTCAAAGCAAGTAATATTGTTTCTTTTGCGAAAGAAATAGGTCTTGAGTCCGAAACATTCAAACAATGTGTAGAGTCTGTACAGTATCGCGATCGTGTCAAAGATTCTACCAAACGCGGACTTGAATCACTCGAAGAAGCACAAAAAAATCTCTTCCGAGGACCATCTACACCAACATTTTTTATCAACGAAAAACTCTTCCAATTCCAAAGAGATGCAAAATCTGGAGGAATACTTGAGCAACTTGAAAAAGCTCTCAAAGACGCCATGAAAGAGGCCTAAGCCTTATACATCTTCAGATGAAGGGGCTTCGATTTATAGCTTCTTTTGTGTTTCACAAAAAACAGAATCCCTGCACTTATACCAAATAAAACAAGAAGCATATTTTCTGCTGGTCCTGTATTTGAGGTAGACCGAGGAGTCCCTCCTCCATTACCCGAAGTAGGTGGGGAAACAACTCCTGGAATAGTAATAACTACGGTATCACTCACTCCTGAAACCATCTCTTGTGCAAATAGAGTATAAGTCCTCCCTGTCTTGAAATCACTTCCAGGAGCAGTGAAATTCGCAATCCCATTGGATGTCGGCTGAGTACCGTATGATTTATCGAGAGCTCCAGGGCTCGTAATACGAAGAGAAACCAAAGTTCCATCAGGAACTGGGCTTCCACAAGCATCTTCCACCGTAACAGGAATCAAATTCGGAAATGTCACTGAAAGATCACTTTTGATAATCGCTACTCGTGATACGGCACAGGCGGTATCAACTATATTGAGCTGAAGATCGTTAAATTGAGAAGCAATATTTGAAGTAACATTTTCAGTCCCAAGAACACTACTTTCTCCATCATCTATATCGATAGTCGTTGGCCCAGTAGGAGCAGAATTTTTCACCCTCAACACAACTGAACCAATTAAAATAGAATCATTTGAAACAGGTGATGAAATAGGACTCCCTACAGTAGCATGAATATCAGGGCTTACTTCATCATCGACTGTGAACTCAAAATCTGTTTGAGAAAAATCTACTGAACTCGAAACGGCTTCAAATACATTTGAATCATAATTCGCAAGCACTTCAGCTGTCAAAACCTCTTTTCCCGAAGGATTATCTATCACCACATCGATAGTCACCGAGTCACCAGGACGTAATGAAGTACTACTCGAATCCAAAGACACTTCTACTCCCCCCAAAACTATAGTTGCCCCCGAAGTATCAGACAAAAGCTCTGTCGTTCCGTTTCCGTCAGTCCCACGAATGGTCGTATTGGAGGCCGATTCATCGAAATCAATCGAAGTAGAACTAAAATTTGCTCCATTTTTGACCCGAAAAGTAATCGTAGCAACATCAATAGTCCCATCAGAAAGAGCTGTATCACGACCAGCGGTAAGAAGAATCGATCCACCACTGACATCATTGTCGGCTATAACCGTGAAATCTCCATCAGCCTCTATCTGTGTCCCACTTTCAGTAGGTTCAGCA
>CAZQCN010000120.1:0-2462 GCA_964592185.1 uncultured Candidatus Peribacteria bacterium | reverse complement strand
GTAGATGGTCTGTAGTTGGTGGTCTGTAGACTGTGGTAATTTGGAATTTAAGATTTGATTATTGGAATTTTTTTGGAATTCGGTGCTTGGATTTTGGAATTTCTCTTCCGGTTTCCGCAGCGTTCCTCGTATCTTCAAGTCAACCTCTCCGAGCTCTTCCAACGCTTTCCCCAACTCTTCTTTCTTCACCGCCGTTCCGTGCCAGCCGTTTTTATCTTCGAGAAAAGAGACTCCTTTTCCTTTGAGTGTTTTGGCGATAATCATTGTTGGACGATCTACGATAGTGAAGGTTTCGTCATATGCTTTTTGAATTTCTTCAAAATTATGTCCATCGATCACGATGGTGTGCCATCCGAATGTCTGACAACGACTTTCGTACGCTTCGGTATGATGTCCGAAGAGGGTTTCTCCGCGTTGGCCGAGACGGTTAACGTCGATGATTCCGATAAGGTTGTTGAGTTTATAATGTGACGCGAGGTTCATGGCTTCCCAATTCGATCCCTCTGCCATCTCACTGTCTCCGAGGAGTACGAAGGTCCGATAGGGGAGTTTGTCGAGGTATTTGGCATTGAGAGCGATTCCGAGGCCGATGGAGAGTCCTTGTCCAAGCGAACCGGTGGGAGCTTCGGTAAATGGAAATTCCATCGTCGGATGTCCTTCGAGGCGACTGCCGAATTTTCTCAGGGTCATGATTTCTTTCTCATCAATACCACCTGCTGCCAACCATAAACTATAAAACAATGGAGAAGCATGTCCTTTGGAAAAAATAAGGCGGTCGTTGTTTGGATTTTTTGGATTCTCAATTTCGTATCGAAAATTTTCATTGAAGAAAAGAGCCGTCATGAGATCGGTTGCTGACATCGATGAGGTTGGGTGACCGGAACCAGCTTCGGTAGTGGAGACGAGAGAGTAATAGCGGATGAGTTTTGAGAGTTCTGGAAGAGAATTCATAGAGTGCTTTTATGTATGTCTATTTTACTGTGAATCTTTCCAAATTGAAAATCGAGAATTTTTTTAGCTATCGTATGCTTATGGAGTGCTCGTATCTTTTGTAATATATATTAATATTTGTCCTGAAAATATATTCCAAAGCACTAATTATGTTGGGTTGGACGTCATAAGAAACTGAATAAACACCGTTTTCATTAGGAGCCGTGGCACAGGTCCGACCTGGAGCTCCACAGGGTTGATTGTGGGGGAGTATGGAAACGATAATTATGATACTTACTATTACTGTAATAAGAGTTTTTTTTAGATTTTTTCATATGAAAGGGAGGTTACTGAATCTTATTTAAGCCATTTCTTGTAAAATTTTTTCATGTCTCTGTACCTGATCATTGAGAAGGACAAAATCAATTTTGAAATCTTCTTGATTTCCTAAGATTCTATCAAGAAGATTATAAATTTTTTCTAGCTTTTGGCTCATACTTTCTTCGAGATCAGAGAGATCATTTTTTGTCGCAAAGTTTTTAAGATCGTCTTTTGTAGCGGAACCCTTAAGATCGTCTTTCGTAGCAAAGTTTTTAAGATCGTCTTTAGTTGCAAAGTTTTTAAGATCGTCTTTTGTAGCGAAGCCCTTGAGATCATCTTTAGTTGCAAAGTTTTTAAGATCGTCTTTTGTGGCGAAGCCTTTGAGATCATCTTTAGTCGCAAAGACTTTCGAGATCTTTTTAACGTCTGCGTCAGTAATCATATTGTGTTGTTAGGAGGTGCTTCGAGAATACCTCTTAGTTTTCTGTTTCGGAACTTGGATGTCAAACATTTTATCAGGATTTTAGATTTGATTTTGAGGATTTTTCTGGGTTTTGTAATGGTGAGAATGGTTTTTGATTAAAATAAAAATAATAAAAAATCAATGAGGAACAAATAAGTCAACTATTTTAATACCTTTCGATTTAAATTATAATTTGCTCCGTTATAGTCTTAATCTTTTCTATGTCTTCCAATCCAATTCAATCCAATCCAATTCTTTTCCTTCTTACAGGAGGGACCATAGATTCATATTACTCTGGGATGTTGGACACAGCCGTGACTCGTGAACATTCTGTAGTCCCAAACACAGTAAATATTTTAAAACTACATTATCCTGTAGAGTATCAAGAAATTTGTATGAAGGATTCTCGCAGTATTCTATTGGAAGACCGGAAAAATATATTAAAAGCGATTGAAGATTCAGATTCATATCATATTATTGTTACTCATGGAACTTATACGATGTGCGACTCGGCTCGTTTTGTGAAAAAAAACAGCCAAGGTTTAAATAAAGTGGTTATTTTTACCGGATCTATGATCCCACTAGAAGGGTTCAGTCCCACCGATGGAGGATTTAATTTAGGCTTTGCTGTTGCCGAATTATTCCATCAAAAACCCGGAGTATATCTGGCTATGAATGGGAAAATATTTGACCCGGATGAAGTGGTGAAGCAATTGAATGAAGGGAGATTTGATTCGATATTTGGAGA
>CAZQCN010000119.1:0-2543 GCA_964592185.1 uncultured Candidatus Peribacteria bacterium | reverse complement strand
AGAGATCAGAGGTCAGAAATCAGAGGTCAGAACGTTAGGAGTGAGGAAATTAAAACTCAGAGTTAAGAGGTCAGTAAAATTCAATAGCCATTTTTGCTTTTGAAACACAGTCGATTCTGAATATTTGCTATTTTACTCAGAACTATTTTAATTTTGTTGTTTAGAATCCCTCATACTCTAACATATTACTATGATTGAAAGTATGGTTCAAAATAAATCTGTTGATTTCTGTGCTCAGATTTTTTCATTCTTTCCAACTTTGAAGAGCATTTTCCCTGAAATTTCTTCACAGCTTATACGATCAGCTACATCTATTGGAGCAAATATAGCAGAGGCTCAAAGTGCTGAGAGCAAAAAAGATTTTATTCATAAACTCTCAATTGCACTCAAAGAAGCTCGAGAAACATATTTCTGGTTAAGAGTATTGGATAAAACAGAAAAATTCGAAACCACTCAGACACTTATCAAATTATGTAATGAAATTTGTGCTCTCTTAGCTTCAAGCCTTAAAACTCTCAAAAACGAAAAAACAAACTCTGAACTCTGAATTCATCCTCCCCCATTCTTAACGTTCCCGATCCTTATCGCTTTGCTCATTTCGGGATTCCCGACCCATATCGACAATCGTCTCAATCGGGATCCCGATGCTTCCCCTTTCGGGACCCGACCGGCTTCTATCGGGATCTGATTTCTGATCTCTGATTTCTGAACTGATCAAAATTGCTTCGAAAACCTCATATCTCCCTGCAAAAATTGACGAATATCAGTAATCCCAAATTTCATCATTGCGAGTCTCGTGACACCAAAGCCAAATGCAAACCCTTGATATTCCTTCGGATCGAGTCCTCCCATCTCAATCACCCGAGGATGCATCATGCCACATCCCATGAATTCAATCCATCGCCCCATTTGAGGATTATAAAAATCCAACTCTAATCCTGGCTCCACAAAAGGAAAATATCCCGGACGGAAACGAGTTTCAATTTTCATACCGAAAATAGCAGACAGTGCTTCTTCGATGACATATTTTAAATTCGCAAGAGAAACTTCTTTGCCCACGACCACTCCTTCGCACTGATGAAAAATCATCTCATGCGTCGCATCAATGGCTTCATTTCGAAATACTTTCCCTGGAACAAAAACACGAAATGGAGGTTTCATGCTCTTCAATATTCTATTCTGAAGATTGGAAGTATGCGTCCGAAGCACCCATTTCCCTTCCTCTGTTTCCGGAAGATCAATGAAAAAAGTATCCTGCATATCTCGTGCCGGATGGGTATTTGGAATATTCAGCGCATCAAAATTTTGAAATTCACTATCAAGCTCTGGACCATCATATACGGTAAAACCCAATCGCATGAAAATATCTTCCAATTCTCGTTGAATATGAGTAAGAGGATGAAGTGACCCCACATGTTTTGAAACTTTTGAATAAGTCACATCACACCATTCACTTTTCAACTTCTCATTTTTTGCAGCTCCATGAAGAAGTCCTTTTTTTACAGCAACCATTTCTTCTAATTCTTTTTTGAGATCATTTGCCAGAGGTCCCATTTTCAATTTCTCTTCCATCGAAAGATCTTTCAATCCACGGAGAATCTCTGTCAACGCCCCTTTACGTCCCAAAATTTCAACCTCAATCAACTCGAGAGCTTCAACGGTCGTCACGGAATCGATGAGATCAGTCGCTTTTTTCTTGAGTTCAATCAATTGTTGTTCCATAGGGAAAAGTTATGAAACGATTGTAGCAAATGAAATGAAAAGTGAAAAGCAAACCCTTCTCCTCACTATGTCACTTCGTTACGCTTAGATTTCTCCGCTCTGGTCGAAAGGACTGATGAGCTAGGCCTTCATTTTTAATTCTTCGCTTTACTTACAATCACCTTCTGTCCAAATGAAGCAATTCGAAACGTCACTGGTGTCTTCGCTACAATCTGTCCATCCACCTGCACGTCCATACGCACATTCGTATCCAAATGAATTTCTTTTCCTCTCAACACAGTAATCGACCTATTTTTGTTGGGAAGAAGATTTCCTATTCTCTTTGCATTCGCGTCTGAAGCATACAAAACCAAATCTAAAAGTCCGTCACGACAGTCATTATTGATAGATTGAAAAACACTCGAGAAATGCTCTCCAGAGTTCAAAACAGAGACATGATATACCTGAGAAGTTAAACGGAAGGTTCGATCCACGACACACTCGATGCCAAAAATTCCAGTTTTGAGAAGAGTTTTTCGAATATGAGAACTGGATCCCCACAAATTCAAAAATCCAGATTTCTTTTCTCGAAATTTATCTCGAACGAGCTCTACTCCGAGGCCAATACTCCCTGAAAGAAGAAAATATGTTTTGGATTCCTGTACTTTCCCAATATCAATATTCTGCATGCTCCGTGCTGCCAAATCATCAATCGCTTCTTTCCAATCTAGAGAAATCCCCAAACTCTTGGCGATACGATTTTCAGATCCCAATGGAATAATACCAAGGACTGTCCCGGTTCCCGCAATACCATTCAACACTTCATGTACCGTCCCATCCCC
>CAZQCN010000118.1:0-2547 GCA_964592185.1 uncultured Candidatus Peribacteria bacterium | reverse complement strand
TGGTCGTCGTAGGAGGTCTGCAGATAGCTATTTCTCGTGGAAATACTGGTCTCGTAGATGCTGGAAGAAAAAGAATCAGTGGAGCTGTAGTCGGTATTGCTCTCCTTTTTACTTCTTCGATTATTCTCATCACTATCAATCCTCAGTTTTATAAGACGGAGGGAGATCTCGCAGTGACATTTGTTCCGTATGTCGGATCTAATGGAACTACACAGACATATATTCCTTCTAATGTTACTCTCAGTGGCGATAAAAAAGTGGCCGCTCCACAAATATGGGCTAAATATAAAGCCACTATAACTGAGTTTTCACCTCAAGAAGATGAAGATTTCCGTATCCTCGTGGCAACTATGGCTACCTGGGAATCCGTAAACGGGCTCACTTACGCAGGAAATTCAGGATCTGCTCTCGGTCTCATGCAGTTTGTGAATCGTACCGCAAACTTACCTGCTTTCAAAGCAATATTTGAGAAAGTCTATTCCAAAGAAGAACGACAAAATCAGACTCCTAGAACTGAAGAATGGGATGGGTGGGGGTGTTTAATAGAGAATTCATCAAAATACACCAATATTACTTCCAAAGCATATCTCCCAGATGGAACTGAAGAAGATGGAAGATGCAATCCCTATAAATCTTTGAAGGCCGGAGTTCTGCACATCCAAGAAAATATAAGCTCATTTGCTGGTAAAAGCGATAGGATCCGTCTTGCTATCATGTCCTACAATGCAGGAGGATCAAATGTAAATGATTTAATACGACAGAGTGGAAAATCTGATCCTACCTTTGAAGATATTAGTCCCTTTGTAACCCCAGAGTGGACAGCGAAAAAATATCCCAGCTACGATGGAGACAAAGTAAAAGAACTTAGGGAATACACCCCTGGAGTTTACGCCCTTTGGGAATACGTCAAATCTCTCTAACCAAAATTCATGAAGAAAACAATACTCGTATCACTTGTGATCGTATTCATTGGAACTGTAATCTTTTTTGCCACAAGAACATCATCAAACAGAGTCGTATCAAAAGACATCCAATCCAAACTCCCTATAGAAAATATAAACTACACTATCGAAAGCAAGGGAGACGGCCTACAAGTAATTCTCAGAGAAAAGGCTTTGCGTTATGAAGATTCGGAGTCTCTAACCAGTGAAGAGAGATACCAGATGTCTGAAGATGAAGCAATAAGCGTTATTTATTCGCTCGGATTAAAAGAGTTAGATAAGTTAAAGATCGAATGGGTAAAAGAATAATATTCCTATGAAAAAAACTATGAAAAAAATCATCGCCGGAATTCTCCTCCCATTCATCATCTTTATTTATGGTGGAACTATTTTCACCATGACAGCAAGTGCAGAAAATGAATTCGTAGCCCCAGATGCAAACCCAACTCCTCAATATAATGTGGTAGTCTTGGGAGATTCCCAAACTGCAGGAAACTCATCATATGCTGATTTCTTGAATGATATTGATGGTATTAAAATCACAAAATATGCACAGGTATCTCGAACTGCAAAACAAATATCAACGCTTCTCGATAAAAATTTATATAAAAATGGAAATAGTGGAGAATTCTCAGATGATGGGAGTTACGGAAGTACCCAATATCCCCCAGTTGGACATCTGAGTAACCAAGCAATTCCTCCAGAAACTACGCATGTAATTCTTTGGGCAGGAGGAAACGATCTTCCGAATGTAAATTACGACGAAAAAAAAGTAAGCGATACTCTCTGGGAGGTCGTAACAAAAGTAAAATCGCTTTATAAGGGAACGGGAACGTTGAAAATCATAGTCTGTTACGTGACGCCAGGAGGAGAAAGTAAAAAAGAACGAAACGAAGCCCTCCCAGAACTCAATAAAAAAATAGGACTCTTTGCTACTGGGGAAACAAAAATCGATACTTATTCTATCGTCGCCGATACCAATGGAGTACTAAAAAAGGAATTTGATGCTGGAGAGGGTCTCCATATCAATAAAGAAGCCCATAAGTTAATCGCAAAAGAAATAGCAAAAGAAGTTTTCGGAGTAGATGACAGAACACTCAACAATATTACCCCCGCTACCGTCGTAAACGCTCCTGAAAATGGAGAATCCAGCTCGAACTCAGGGAGCGCTATAAGCTCTGGAGGGACTTCTCTCGATCTCAATGCCGTACAACTCGGGGCAAAAATCCCTATCGGTGAATTTGGCTCTCAAGTAGAAAACTCAAACGCAAGTTACTTCTTCGTATATCTCATTAAAGTATTTCGATGGGTTGCTGGAATAGTGGGAGTGTTCGGTGTCCTCATGGTCGTCGTAGGAGGTCTGCAGATAGCTATTTCTCGTGGAAATACTGGTCTCGTGGATGCTGGAAGAAAAAGAATTAGTGGAGCTGTAGTCGGTATTGCTCTCCTTTTTACTTCTTCGATTATTCTCATTACCATAAACCCTCAATTCTATAAAACTGAAGGAGATCTCGCAGTTATGGAATACTCTCACCCAATCGATATAGAAATAGATGAAACAGTAGATATTGAAAATGCATCTGATCCAAGCTTCAATCGAGGGCCA
>CAZQCN010000117.1:0-2557 GCA_964592185.1 uncultured Candidatus Peribacteria bacterium | reverse complement strand
AATGGAGAGGAAATAGAGCAATACTCACACTTTCTGGGGCGGAACAGGATGACGTGGTGTATGAGATAAATTTTTCAGAGAAATAATCCCAAAGTTTACGAAAAATTTATATTTGAAATTAGTATATTGATTCCAGATAACATTTTTCACAATAAATACGTTCTGCTCGATCAGGTGAATAACTTGTTTGAGTATTCTCAGTACACTTCACACACTCCCTATTCCAAAGCTTTCGAGGATTTCTCTGTGACAAACGTTTCTGATAACGGCATTCAGGACAACAAGCAGGAATTGGCAGTTTCATTTTCTTATAAAACGCCAGTTCGGAAGACATGATTTTATAATTCCTCTTACAATGTTCGCATGCAAGAAGCTCTTTCGTAAAAGATTCATCAATTTCTAAAGAAGAAAAGGAAGGAATCTCAGCAGTAGGAGTTCGAAACTGAGCAGGATCTTTTTCCTTCCAAACGTAGCCTTGTTGCAATACTTGCTCCCGAGTCAAAGGAAAATATTCCATCGCCCAAGTCTCATTATAGGCAAACTGTGAAATCCAAGCAGGAAAAAACTCCCCCCACTCCCCTGTACCTATCATATGTTCAATAATTTTTGGAACCATAATTTCGTATTCTTCCTTCGTATACTGTTTGTTCAATATACAATATTGTTTCTTGCGGAGCTGAGAACAACCGAAAAGATTCTGACAATTCTGAAAACAGTAATTAGAATAGTTTACGTCATACGCGCCATAGAAACAGAGACACGAAAACCGACATTGATTCGAAGCGGCCTCATGGTCAGCTGACCCAACTCCAATACACTCATAAGAAAAATCTGAATGAAATCCCCACCCGGTTACATCATAAAAATACTGTGTCCCTGGATATATATCATCACAAAAAGCGCAATCCTTGGATTCAAAACAGTTAAAACAGTTTTTCATGTTTTCACATAAAATAAGCACATCCCCAGTAGAATCATGAGCGTCAGTATTACACAATGCACGATGAGGCTGAGTTTGAAAAAACTCGTGTGCTCTCTGAGAAAATCCATTCACAGCAATATTTGTCCCTTGAAAAATATCATTCCAGACTTCTTCATATTGCTCCTTGGAAACCTTCTGATTAAAAACACAATATTCTTGATTTCTTAAATTGATACATCCAATACAATGTTTACATCCATTACAAAATTCTAAAAAAGCCGAATCGCTACAATTATTGCAATACTTAGAATAGAGAAGATTGTATGCATTTTGAACATGAACACATTCATAGCACAATTCTGAGAAAGAAGTGCTCGTATTATCCACCGAAGATTTAAGCCAACCGGTTTCATTGCAATAGAGAATTTCCTCCCCCTGCCCAGCATCAAAACACATATAAGAATTCTTCAATCTTCCTACGAAGTTGTTAAATTCACTATTTTCCATTACCCCACTCTGTATCACATTCTGTTTAATCGTCACCTTCTGAAGATCAAAAAACTGTTCAAAGAATGGTCGTGAAAAATCATAATCACGTCCAAATTCCGTATTATCAACTTCCAACCAATCCTTCCGATTATATACTGTAAAAGGTTTATCGGGAGAATAACAAGAAATCATAGTCTGTCCGGTCTTATCACATTTCCGCTGATAGAGATTCCGGTCGTTTCTTTGAACACACCGTCGTTGTTTCCGACAAGGAGGACAAAGAGTTGGAGGCGGAATTAAATATTTCTGTCCTTGAAAAACCGGAGAAAGTTTTTCGTAAGCAAGGATATCAGCATCAGTGATTTCGAAATGAGCATTACACTGTTTGCAAATTTTTTGAAGGTTCATGGGAGGGATTAATTACTAATGCCGAATGGCTAATTGCTAATGTATAAAGTGTTTTAATTTTTCATTCTCCATAAGCCATTGTCCATTTTCAATACACCGCTTCCAAATAACACGCTTCACAGTATACCATTTCAAGACGTTCTGGCGAATAACTCGATCGAATATTCACTCCACACTTACTGCACTGCCGATCCCACAGCTTCAGAGGATTCGTCTTTGCATTATGAAGTCTCATACGTTCATCAGGATGAAAATGCGGAAGACACAATGACATTTTCCGATAAAAATCAAGTTCTTGAGCAATGAAACGAAACGGTTTCCCTGTCGATTCGCAGATTATAACCGATTGCAGAAGATTGTTAGGTATTTCTCCCGAAACTACCGGGAGATCTTTACCGTATAGCAACGGGACACCTTCAGGAATTTTCACCTCATCCAACACATCCTTCCACCTCCATCCGAATGCAAGAGTTTCTTCTTTTGTTTGATAAAAATGATGTTGGGCAAAGGATTCATTGTAAGAAAATGAAGACAAAGAAGGTGGAAAAAATTCTCCCCATACTCCCTCCTTCTTCATATGTTCGATTATTCGTGTTTTCGTACTTTCGTATTCTTCTTTTGAATACTGCTTGTTGAGAATACAGTAATCTTTATAGCGAAGACCGGCACAGAGGAAACAATGGTGACAATTTTGGAGCAACAGAGAATAATCAATATCAGAACTCGTATAAATCGAAT
>CAZQCN010000116.1:0-2616 GCA_964592185.1 uncultured Candidatus Peribacteria bacterium | reverse complement strand
TTGGTAAAATGGTTCTGCGGGATAAAATATTTCAAATGGTTGAAGAATAGTTTGCAAAGTTTTTTTGAATTTTCGTTGTTGCTTAGTCATAATTTTTTCGGCGATGATTTTTTGTTCAGGAGTAGTATAGAGAATAATTGAACGATATTGAGTCCCTCTATCGTTTTCATATTGATTTAATAAGGTTGGATTATGTAAAAAAAAGAATAATTCAAGAATTTTTTCAGTTGTTATTATTCGAGAATCGTATTTGATTTGGACTACTCGTGCTTGATCAGTATTGCCAGAGGCCACTTCCTGGCCAGTAGGGTTTTTGGTTGTCCCTCCAGCATATCCTACAGTGGTCTGAATAATTCCATTGATATTTTGAAGAGCCACTTCGAGGGTCCAAAAACAACCGGAACCGAGAACGATGGTTTGATCTAGAGTTTCTCCCATAATGTTTCAAATAAAGTGACCATAGATTGATAGAAATCCGGCTCTTTGATTTTGATTCCCACCTGATTTTCCTGATAGTAATTCAGAATAACGACCGTTCCTTGCCCAATAATCATATCAGAAAAGAATTTTTTGTCTGCGGCTATTTCTTTGAGGTGATGGTTCGGATTATTGATTTTGGTGATATACCAATCGGCGACTGGACCGGATACCACAATCTCCCGAATATTATATTTATCAGCATTTGTTTTTTTGAGATTTTGTTCCACGAGTGGAATGTGTGACTTTTGAAGTGCTTGAGGGTTGAATATTCCTATGTAATCACCACTTACAATAGCTTCCCCGAGCCAGTGATAAATACCTTCCAGTGACTCAATCGTTTCGATTTTGAAGCTACCAAAATCCTGGTGAATGTTGAGGGAGGCAGTATTAAGTTCATTTTCTAGCTGCTTCCATGATTGTTTTTTATTGTAAAATTCCTGTTCCGCTTGGAGCTCCAATGTCTGTAGGATTTGTTTGACAGGGAGGGCTGAGAAGTACGTAGCTTTTTCTCGATGTTCCTTTTTGATCAGTCCTCTGCATTGTAGTGTGTTGAGAATGGCATATACATTTGGCCTTTTCAGTTTTGTTCCGGTAGATATGATGCTTGCTAAGGTGCTTCCATGCTCGAGGAGGTAGTAGAGGACTGTTTGTTCGTTGGGTTTGAGACCGTGGAGGGACAGAAGAGAGTTCATGTTGTCAAAAAGTTATTGACATATAAATCGTAGCACAAACGTTTTGTAAATAAAAAGATTTGCTAGATGATTTATTTATTATTCTTATGGATTTGACAATATAGTGTATAATAATTTTGTTTATTACTCTTTCTATGAACTATAGCTGTAAACAATGTTTTTCAGTGTTCGAAATGACTGAATCGGATCTGGCTTTTCTCGACAAAGTCTCTCCCTCTTTCAACGGCGTGAAATGTTCTATCCCTGCTCCGACCCTCTGTCCCGATTGTCGTCTTCAACGCCGATTGAGTTTCTGGAATTGTGCTCATCTGTATAAAAGAAAATGTGCCCGAACGGGGAAGGATATTCTTTCGATCTATTCTGAAGATAAACCATACACCGTATATGATCAGAAAGAATGGTGGAAAGACGATTGGGACGCACTTTCGTATGGTCGTGATTTCGATTTTTCGAGGTCATTTTTTGACCAGTTTGCGGAGTTACAGAGAGCGGTTCCACGAATGGCCCTGATGCAGAGTCAAAATGAAAATAGTGATTATACGAACTATGTTTCTCAACTGAAAGATTGTTATCTGCTTTTTGCTTCGGATTTTAACCGTGATTGTTGTTATGGATTGTGGGTGGAAAATTCGAAGGATTGTTTTGATAACTATATGATTGATGGTTGTGAGCAGGCGTATGAATGTTTTTTCTCCACGAATATTTATGCTTCCAGTTTCGTTTATTTTTCTTCGCAGTGTAGTGGGAGTTCGTTCCTCATTGATTGTCGCAATTGTCAGGATTGTTTTATGTGCTGGGGGCTTCGAACGAAGCAATATTGCATCGAAAATGTTCAGTATACGAAAGAAGCCTACGAGGAAAAGATGAAAGAATATTCTTTGAAATCGTATAAAAATTTACAGCAGTATAAGGAGTTTTTTCTTCAGAAATTGAAGACGGTTATTCATCCTTCTATGAGGAAGAATGGTCGAATTATCGAGTCATCGGGGAATCTTCTTGTCGATGTAGAAAATTGTCTAGATTGTTATGAGGTTACGGGAGGCAAGGATTGCAAGCGAGTTCTTGGCGCTGTAAATCCAAAGGATCTCCAAGATTGTTCGTATGTTGGATTGGGCGAACTCGCGTATGAGTGCTGCGAATGTTTCCCGATTCCTTTTCAGTCGGCTTTCAATATCAATAGTTATACTGGAAGTAATCTTCTCTATTGCGATGGGTGTATGAATAACTGTCGTGATCTTTTTGGTTGTGTGTCTCTCAAACAGAAACAATATTGTATTTTGAATAAACAGTACACGAAGGAGGAGTATGAAATGTTAGTCCCGAAGATTATTGAGCATATGAAGAAACCGTTGGTCGTTGATCGTTTATCGAACATCGGGGAAGTGAATTCAAATAATGACGATAAACGATGCGTCCTGCGAAGTACTACGGAGCACGGGCAAAC
>CAZQCN010000115.1:0-2647 GCA_964592185.1 uncultured Candidatus Peribacteria bacterium | reverse complement strand
TGTTTTCGAAGTACTACCTGATCCATCCCTACCAGATGGGAGAGATCAATTTTTTCATCAGTCTTTACATCTGATTGAAGGCAAGATCCATACTCAATTTTAATTTTTTCTGCCACATCTACAGAAGTACGAAGGCCAATAGCCAGATCATTCGTAATATGATCCGCTCCTACTGGTAAAACTTCTGCCATCAAAAGAGAACCTTCTTCATAAACAGAAACGCTGGTTGATCCTGCTCCAATATCGATGAGCACCACCCCCAACTCTTTCTGCTTCTTAGAAAGCACCGCCTCTGATGAAGCCAAAACATTCGGAATCAAGTCATCAATATCAATTCCTGCTTGATGGACACAACGGGTTAAATTTTTGACCACATTTCCTGTGCTCGTCACAACATGAGTATTTGCTTCGAGACGAATTCCTGTCATACCGACTGGATCTTTGATAAAATCTTGATCGTCAACAACAAATGAATGTGGAATAACTCTCAATATTTGTCTATTTCCTGGCACAGAAATGTTTTGAGCTACGTCAATAACCCGAGCTACATCTGAAGCTGTTATTTCTCCTGTTTTTCCACTCACAGCAACCACTCCTTTCGCTGGAACTGTTTTCAAACTCTGTCCCCCAATCGAGACATAAGCATGATCAATCGGTTCTCCAGCCATATATTCTGCAGCTTCAATTGCTGCTGTAATGCAACTCACCGTTTCTTCAGAATCAACTATAACCCCCTTTCTCATTCCGTTTGAAGCATGAACTCCAACGCCGATAATATCAGGAAGAGCTTGTTCATCAGATTTTACCGCTATTACTGTCCGAATTGTACCACTTCCAACATCTAATCCAATAAGATATCTATCTTTTGCCATAAAAAATTGTTGAAAAAAAGATAATGAACAACACAAAAAATATCTCTGTGTGAAAAGGCTTTTTGTATTTGTTTTTTTGTTGCGTGCAGTATAACCGAAAGAATTCAAAAAACTCAATCAATGAATAAAAAAAGTATCCACACACAAGAAAGAAATAATAGGTCAGGAAAAAAACATTCTTCAACAGGTAGAGTAAGGAAGTATTTACAACACATAAATGAAAACTCAGAAAAAAGATCAGAAAAAAGATTCGATAAAATCGACTACAAGAGTTATGAAACTTCTCAACATATATTTAGTTTAGGCAAGAGACAGTTTTTATCTGAACACCAAAAATATGATATAATGCTCTGATTAACAAAAATCAAATGAAACAAATATCATGTAGTAAAACCTCTCAACACACTCTTTTCAGAAAGAGTAAGACTCTCCCACAAACTTACTCTATACAGCACAAAGAACAAATCAAAGAAAAACTTCTTTCCGAACTCAGTGGACACTCTTGGAAAAGATCACGAGAGATAACTCTCGGAATACGTATATCAGAACAAGAAGAATCTCTAGAATCATGGATTAAACAAGAACTCATTCCTGCACTCGATGGAGCCGGTATCCGCACTTTTGTCATTGGAGAAAACACTTTCAAATCAAAATTCAAACATATTACCTTCGTTCCAGAAGAACGAACAAAAGATGTATGGACTGCTTGCGACCTCTTCATATGGCCAAAGAAGAGCGATCTTTCAGAAATTATGCACCATGGAACCGTATGTGTAACCCAAGACACATCTATTGAGAATTATGATCCACAGCATGAAACGGGAAATGGTTTTGTTTGCCCCGTAAAAAATGCCTGGTCGCTCTTCGCAGAAATTATTCGAGCGCAGGTAAATTACTCTTTTCCTTATGACTGGAAGCAGATCTCTCAAAGTGCGATGGATTGGAGCTATAAGAATTAAGAAAGCTTACTTCAACCTATGAAGGCTCGATCAATGATCGAGCCTTTTTTTGAAAATCACACGACTGAATTCAATTGATAATACAAAGCAACTTGGGTTTCGCGTCTCAAACTTCATAACTTTTTTAACTTTATGTTGTAAGGTACAATTACCTCATAAAGTCATTACAAGAAACCAAATGTCATCTTGAGCGAGAATCACTCTCGCGGGACGCACGGGTGTGACGTCCCCTACAGCCCCCATGTCATTTTTCATTGCCTCATTTACTAACATTTTCCATTTTTAGTTTTTAGTTTTTCACTTCCCCCATGCTTTCCCTCCTCAAACAATACTTCGGCTACGACACCTTCCGTCTGGGACAGCAGGAAATTATCCAAAGCGTCCTAGATAAAAAAGATACGCTCGTACTCATCCCTACCGGCGGAGGAAAATCTCTCTGCTATCAGCTTCCTGCTTTGAAATTCCCAGGAGTTACTCTGGTAATTTCCCCTTTGATTTCCTTAATGAAAGACCAAGTAGATAGTCTCACCGGAAATGGCATCCCGGCAGCTTTTATTAACTCATCGTTGGATTTTTCAACCGTTGAACATATTCAGAGCAAAGTCAAAAACGGAACTATAAAAATCCTCTACATTGCCCCCGAGCGCCTCGCACAAGAACAGTTTCAAGACTTCTTAAAACCTCTCAACATTAGCCTTATTGCCGTTGATGAAGCTCATTGTATTTCTCAGTGGGGACATGATTTCCGGCCCGACTATCGAAATCTTCGAATGTTTCGAGCAAAATTCCCCTTGGTCCCAATCGTTGCTCTCACCG
>CAZQCN010000114.1:0-2658 GCA_964592185.1 uncultured Candidatus Peribacteria bacterium | reverse complement strand
CTTTCTTTTAGTTGCAGTACATGGAATATAATTTTTGCGAGTTCAATACGAGAAATCGGTGCATTTGGAGAGAAAGTATTGAAAGTTGTGCCAGAGATTATGTTATTGAAGAATGCAAATCCAACGTAGCTATCCAACCAGGAATCTTCAATATCAGTGAATGAATGTTCATAATTTGATCGTTTGATTCCAGATGCATTAAGAACTATTTTCAATGCCTCAGCACGAGTAAGAGCATTATTTGGTCTTAGAGAGTCATCTTCGAATCCGCTTATTATATTGCTCTGATATGCAGCTTGTACAAAAGGATAATACCATGCATTTTTATCTACGTCATTGAATTGAACAGAAATATTTTGTGCTTCCGGGATATGAAACGCTATCACAGCCATCTTGATGAGTTCTGATCGCAGAGCGAGATCATTTGCTCTGAAATATTTTTGATGGGTGATAATGTCTTTTTCAGCAAGCGTGAGGACATATTCTTTTCCCCAATGGTCGGACAAATCTTCAAAATATGATGGGGGAGGAGTATTGATTGTAGAAACCCCGAGGACTGATCCTGTTGATTCTATGTTCTGAGGTAGGGCAATATCACTTTGAGTAGAAAAGCTCCAATCTTTTACTGAATCTATACCTATGAAGCTATTGCCAGCGTTGTCGCTCAGACTTCCTCTCTGGATGAGGATTGCATATTTGGTGTCTTCTAGGAGAGGAGAAGAAAAATGAAAGCTTATCTGAGTTGTTCCTGATCCTGTTACAAGAGCTGAATGAATATCGATTTCTTCTATTTCTTCATCATCATTTGAACGATCTACTAGGACGATTTTCCCTTGATTTGCTATAACAATTTCATCAAATCTGAGCGTAAAACGAGAGTCTCTTTTTACCTTTCGTTCACCGTCATCTGGAAGGAGTTCGACGAGATTTGGATCAATGGTGTCATGAAGTGTTTGAAAAACCCATGAAGTGGTATCAGATATTCCAACGAATGTATTTTGAGAAGCATCTTCAAATGCTGTTCCTTCTATGTTTACGTAATATTGGCTATCGTAATTGAGTTCCACTGGTATATCGATTCTGATGACATTAGTTCCTGATCCTCTTACCATCTGTGAATTGGCTGGAAATTGACTTATGATTTGATTATTGAGTGAGTTTTTTATTTTGATAATTCCGTTTTTTGTATATACATTTTCCTGAAAGTTCATAACAAGTTCTGTCTCAAGAGAGACTCCTTGTCCGAGGGATGGGGGAGTGGTAGCTAGAAGTTGAGGTTTTTGTGTGTCTAGTGTTTCAATTTGAAATGTAAAATCATTTTTATTGGTAATTCCTATGAAATAATTACTTGCAGTGTCTTGAATTGCTCCTGCATCAATTTGGATGTAGAGATTTTCGCCGGCAGGGAGGTAGGCGGAAGGGCTGAGGGTAAGTGTACCATTTGAGATATTTGTGTTCCCAGTGAGGGTATTATAAATCTCGATGAGGGAATCATCATTATATCTTTTAATAAAGATACTTCCTGATCCCCAAGCAATGTTTTCAGAAAAATGCATTATAATGTTTTCATCTCTTGGGAAATTATTCGCATTATTGGTAGGCAGAGAGCTTTGAATTTGAGGGGGCGTTATGTCTGCTGCACTTGAAATATTCGGGAAAATTAAACAAGTCCCGAGTAGAAAAAATGAAAAAACGAAGAGAGCTTTACTTTTGGTCGATGGCATAAAGAGGATCATGAATAATTTTTATTGCATTGAGAGGATAGAGAATTGCTTCCGTTTTACCTACGATGTTTTGTCGATTTACCTCGCCGAAGGATCGAGAATCTTGACTATGATTTCTATTGTCTCCCATGACAAAATAATTTCTTTCATCGAGTTGTACTGCTTTGTTTTTTTCTTGTCCAAAATAAATAGTTTCTACGTCTGCAGGAAGGTAACTTTCATCAAGTTTTATTCCTGATGGATTTTCTTCGTTATAAATAATGATATCTCCATCAACAAATTCGAGTTTTTCTCCAGGGAGTCCAATAATTCTCTTAACATAATGTTTTGTAGGTGCATTTGGTGGTATGATGACTACGATATCACCACGTTTTGGTTCGCCGATGGTGTAGCCGAATATTTTCCCATATCCAATTTTGTTCACAATGATGAGTTCTCCATTATGTAGATTAGGATCCATACTTGCTCCATCCACCGCAAAAGGAGAAAGAAACACATAACGAATAAATACCACAGCAACAAATATAACTACCATATAAACGATCATTTCCCACAGAGATTTCCAGAAACTAGATTTCTTGTGAATATGAGTTTTTTTTTGTTCAAAGGGTTGTTGCTGTATTTCTTCCACAGTTGTTTGCTAAAATGCCGGACAATTTTATTGTATTTTCTCGGAAATAACAAACAAATTATTTCTATTCTTAAAGAATGAATAATTTGTGAAGATATTCAGAGTGTTGTACAATCATTTTGATTTTATTTTTTTGTATGATACCTACTTGGGACCTATTTATTATTGTGTTTTTTGGACTTATTATTGCCTATAGTTTTATTATTGGTCGTCAAAAGACTACAGAGGTAATGATCAGCTCTTATGTAGCTATTTTGGCTTCTGATGGAGCTGGAAATGTTATTTCTCAACTTTTTTTTGGTT
>CAZQCN010000113.1:0-2705 GCA_964592185.1 uncultured Candidatus Peribacteria bacterium | reverse complement strand
ACTTCTTCCAATTCTTTGTACAACTCATGAAAAACTTCTTTCAAATGGTGTGGAATATCAAGCTTCGCATGATCATAAATCGGCAGAAAATGTTCTTTCACTTCATCCAATTGTTCTTTTTGTTTCTCGTGAGAAAAAGCATCAAGCGTCGAAAGATTATCAATCTGGTCACTCATTTTCACCAACAGAACTTCTGGATAATGTTTTCGAGCAAAATCTATTTTCTTTAAATAATGCTTTAATCGGAGCATCTTTCCCTCAGGGGTTTTAGAAAAACAACTATTATCTTTTTTGGAAAGGAAATACACCATCATACCAATCTCATATCCGAAATCATTAATAATGCTCTCATAGCAAATACCTGAATCTTCACAGACATCATGCAACAAAGCAACAATCAAAGTCCTCTGAGGAAGATCGAGTTCTTGAAGTCTCTTCATTACTCGAAGGGGATGTTGCAAAGCCGGCTCGCCAGTTTGACGGGTCTTTTGGTGATACTGCTCTGCGACAAAGTCGATGACTTGAGAGATCATGAGAAAAGATTAGATTGCTATACTACAATAATCTTCATATCACGACAATCATTTACTGACAGAGCACAACTAAATTCCAAAGAAATAAAGAAAAATGGCTTTTATTTGCAATGTTTTTAAGATATAATCCTTAACAGATACTTACTGTCATAAAATGCTTGAACGATCCCTACAAAAACTCGGACTCACCGAAAAAGAGGCGCAGATGTATCTCCAGCTACTAGAGATTGGAATGCAACCAGCTTCTGTATTGGCGAAAAAACTGAAAACTCCTCGGAGCACCGCTCAGTTCCTTTGCAATAATCTTGTTGAAAAACAATTTGCCAGAAAAAAACTTCTTCATGGAATTACCTACTATCACGGAGAAACTCCAGAAGTATTAAAAAGCATTTTCGAAGGGAGAAAAAGTAAGCTTCTCGAAGAATGGGAAAGTGAAAAAGATCAACTGGAAGTCATCACCCCACTCCTCAATCAAATCGCTGATCCAGAAAGCTACCTTCCGAAAGTAACTTTCTTCGAAGGAATAGAGGAATTTGCAGAATCACAGGAAGAATTTCTCAAGGGGATCCCAGATGGATCAGAAATATATAGCTATACATTTCCTGCGTCAATTGAACAACTCAAAATCAGAAATGCTGTTATTGATTTTATGCATGCTCGTCTTAAAAAAAATATTTTCATAAAAACCATTGCTGTCTTCTCTCCTGATGCCGTCAAACTCCAACTCACTGACCAGTACTACCAGAGAGAAACTTTATTAACTTATAAAAATCCAGAAGATACTATCATCGCCGAAACACTCCTGTATGACTCAAAGGTATTCGACATTTCATACTCAGAAAAGGGCGTATTTTCAAGCCTTATAGTTAATAGAGATATAGGAAAAATGAGAAGATATATGTTCGATATGGCTTGGAAGCAAGCTATTCATGACAATAAAACACTACAAAACAATCCTCAATTCAAAGAGTGGAGCTGGTTATACAGGAACTCTCAAGAGTACTAAAATCCTGAAAGATAAACTCGAGCAATTTCTGGTGTTATCAAACGAGGATCACTTTCCATACGAACAAAAGATTTCAAAGAGTTCGCCCCTTCGAACTGAAGTTGGGATGTTACCATATTCTTCCCATCAAATATAGATGCATGACTCAAAAGAACATCACTGGAAGAAAAGTAGGCAACATTTTTGGCAAAACAACACACAAGGAAACCGGAACTCATAACCGAAGATATAAATTCTGGCTTAACGTCCGCATACGTATAAGAAATCCCTCGGCGCACTTTGAGATCAGAAAGAGCATATATCAGAACTGAAGATGCCAAACCCTTGATACCACTCGGATTACTCGTCTCAGTCAGTTCTCCGTTTTCATAAAGAGTCGCCGCCTTTACCTCATTATTCTTATCCCGGATAACATAAAAACAACGATTATTCTCTGTATCAAATTCAGAACCTTCATACGATGCACAAAGGGCATCACTCCAGCCAAATAACTTCATAACCTCTTTAATCTCTCCTCTTTGCATTCCTATACTAAATTTCAGTTTGTTGGATTTGATCAAACTCAAAGACTGAGATGCCAACAAAGGAAAATTTTCATAGGCAGCCCCCACCAAAGACAACCCTTTCTTAATGCGAGAAACTGCAAAATTAGCGACTCCATTTCTATCTACGATATCCTCTCTATCTTGCCTGTTCACGGCCATAAATAGAGATTGTACGTCTGCATCTTTCTGGCTAAAATAAGGAACAACTTCAAATCGAGGAAACGAGTCGCGAATCGCACCAAGAGGCATTCCCTTGGTCACTTTACACAAAAGCATAAGTCGAGAAGCATGCTCTTCCCAATTCTTTGAATTATTAAGTTCTACCCAGTCTAATAAACTCTCAGAAGTTCGAAACGGAGCCATATCTGGCATAACACTCAAAATTCGATTATAAGAATGTTCTTTCAGAAAACATTCTGAGGGAACAAATCCACTATAATGTTCGCTCATAAGCGTAAATAAAATTTAAATCTATCTTGTAGATTGTAGCAGATAGTTCTACCATATTATTAGTTATAATAAAAGGGTAATTTTACAAATAATTCAATTCCATGGATCTCAAAGAACTCCAAAAAATCATTGAAAACTTTCGAGATGAACGAGATTGGAAACAATTTCATA
>CAZQCN010000112.1:0-2730 GCA_964592185.1 uncultured Candidatus Peribacteria bacterium | reverse complement strand
CTCCAAAAAATCATTGAAAACTTTCGAGATGAACGAGATTGGAAACAATTTCATACACCAAAGGACCTCACTCTCGCCCTCTCCATCGAAGTCTCAGAAATTGCCGAACACTTCCTCTGGAAAACTGAAGAAGCAACTACAGCATATTTAGCCGATCCCCAAAATAAGGAGGAGGTCGAAGATGAAATGGGTGATGCTTTGGCATACCTTCTTGAACTCGCAAGCCTCATGGATGTGGATCTCGAAAAAGCGTTTATCAAAAAACTCGAAAAATCTGCTCTCAAATATCCAATCGAAAAAGCAAAAGGAAATAGTAATAAATATACAGATTTAAAAAACTAAAAACTTCATCATGTTCTTTGCCATCTTAAACCCCGGAAGTGATTCCCTCAAATATTCTTTCTTTGAAAAACTTGGGAAAGAGATTATTGAAGTTACCTCCGATGTCATGCCTGCAAAGCAAAAGCTCGATCTCCCTCTCCTCAGTAAAGCAGAAGTTATCGGTATTCGTGTCGTCCATGGAGGAGCGTTGTTTCAGAAACCAACGAAAATTACAGCAAAAGTTATCAAAACACTCGAGTCACTTATCCCTCTGGCTCCACTTCATAATCCAGTGAGCCTCCAATACATCAAAGAACTGCAAAAGCTGTATCCAAAAGTTCCTTTGATAGCCGTTTTTGATACAGAGTTCCATAAGGATATTCCAGACAAAGCTGCTTATTACGGGATGCAAAAAAAACTGACCAAAAAATATGGGATTCGCCGTTTCGGATTCCATGGCCTAGCACATGAATGGATGCTCGAAGAATTTGCACGACTCGAAAAAAAGAAAAAAAATCACTGCAATCTTATCACACTCCAACTCGGAAGCGGGTGTTCTGGTTGCCTCATTCAAAGTGGAAACAGCATCGACACCAGTATGGGATTTTCACCATTGGAAGGGGTCATGATGAGAACTCGTTCTGGGACGATTGATGCGAGTATTATCTTTTACCTCCTTGAACAGAAGAAATGGAAACTCAAAGATCTCCGAGATCTTCTTTTCCAAGATTCAGGACTCAAAGGAATCGGAGGGTATGAAGGACGAATGAATGATCTTCTCAAGCATGAAAAAAATGATCAAAACGCAAAAGATGCCATAGAAATGTTCATCTATCAAATTCAGAAGTTAATCGGATCTTATTGTGCTATACTTCCTCGCCTTGATGGAATCGTATTCAGTGGAGGCATCTCCGAATACAATCCCTCTATCATAGAGAAAATACTCAAACCACTCAAACACCTTGGTATTTCGATCGACATAAAAAAGAAAGAAGAATTCCCAAGGAACATTGCCGACAAACATTCGAAAATTCCAGTATATGTTGTCGAAATGAATGAAAACCTGATGATCGCGAGAAAGATTGTTGAAAAAACACTTTAAATGCCATACATGAATCTTCCTGAGTTATACAGAGACGAAATGAAAGAATTAGACCAAATGGTTGGCTTAAGAAAAATGCTGCACACTCTCTATCAACTTTCTCATCAAGTACAAAGCACCGACAAGTCAAAAATTATTCAAGAAGCATCTACGAGACTATCTCAAACGCTTCAGTCATCTGAGACATCTCATCCGGGAAGAACAAATACACACGGAATTTTTGATAAACATGTTAATGAAATACTTACGTATATCCAAAATATTCCATACCGAGAAAGGCTTCTACAATATGCAGAAAAAGATAGTACATTAAAACTAGAGACACTCATCAAGGAAGCTCAAGAAAAAGGCCCTATGGGTTTACTCCATAAATTGCATCATGCTTTTTCAATGTATAATTTCGGTTTATTGCACAATCAACTCAATCGAGCCTACTCAAATGACATATCGAATATTCAAGATCAATATAGAAAGCACTATGGCTCACTCATGATAGAAACCCATATCGTATCATGTCCTGCGGACGATCTCACTCAATTTTTAAAGAACCGATCTCAGCAAGGAGGAAGATCTCTCGACGAAAAAGATCCACTTACTAAGGATGGCACCTCCAATACTGCCGGAAGTGAAAAATACTACTCAATACTTGCGCCATTTTTCCATCCTCATTCTCTGGAAACGAAAAGAGATACAAGCAATCAGGCACCCGAAAATATGAGACTCATGACAGGACAAGAATTTATAGTTTACAGATCTCTCTACATGCAATTTTTCTCCTACGAACTTTTCGTACCTTTTGATCAAACAAAAGGATTCCAGTTCTTACTCCAAGGAGGCCTCGTAGCAAGATTTAAAAACTCAAGAGAAGTTGTAATACAAAAAGAAGGCAAAGATTCTATTTCAAGCCTTCCACTCTATATTATAAAAAATAGATAAAGAAAATCTCTCGGCTTCTCATAGATGTAACTTTCAATTTTTAGCTTTCCACACCCAATTCTCTACAGAGTCCTGATCAACTCCATGGGCTTTGGCATATTCTTGGCATTCCTTTATTTTATTTTCGTACTCCTGAATCAAAGCTTTTGCTTTATGTGCCTCGAGAACTCCCTGCTTTTCCAAATTACGGAAAGCATCAATAGCAATATCAAATCGGCTTGTTTGGTTCCTCATGTGTAAATCAAATGGAGTCGTTGTTGATCCATGTTCAATATACCCATGAATAGAAATATTTCTATTCCCTTTTTGATGTTCGAACAGAACTTGCCTCATGGTATCTGGATATCCATGGAAATTGAAAATAATTGGTT
>CAZQCN010000111.1:0-2832 GCA_964592185.1 uncultured Candidatus Peribacteria bacterium | reverse complement strand
TGTCCCATCTACCGAGTCATTTTTAATAGTTTGTAATTTTTTTCTTAAAATTCTTTCAAAATATTCTCTATGTTCACCTATAATATAGGTTGGATTTTGATGAGTAAGCAATGAAATCCTTTTTCCTGTTGATTTTGATATAGCTGATACAACTATGCCAAGACAATTAGCGTATCGATGGGAAAACTTATCTTGTTCATCAACATCTGATATATAATAAGTGTTCATTTCACCATGTTGAATCCCCTTCTCAAGGAGCCTTTCTTTGTTACCAGAGTATTCTACATTAACTCCAGTAGCTTCAATTTTATCTAACTCTTTATAACGTGTTAGACGAATACGATGTTTGTGAGGAATGGTTTGAGAAAAAGATTCTATCGTAATTTGTTATAATGCACCATTATAGCATTTTTTCCTTTATTTTCCCAATGAAAAACAAAAAAACAGAAAAAGCTTTTGTTCTGCAGGGATTATTTTTATACTTTTTACTTTGAATTTTTAGTCTTATACCGATAATGAACACTTAATGGAGTTCCCAAGAATCCATACTTATCTCGTATGGCATTTTCCAAATACCGTGTGTAAGAATTATGCAATATATCTTCCTTATTCATGAAAATCGTAAACTCCGGAGGATTAATTCCCGTTTGCGTCCCATAATACATTTTCGGATGCATCAGCTTCTTATTTCTCGACGCTGGTGGTTTCTTCAAGATAAGGTGCTGAAGAAGACTATTGAACTCAGAAGTACTAAGTTTCCTCTTTCTTTGCTCCCCTACTTCATAGACAGTGTTGAGAATATCAAATGTTCGAATTTTTTCAGTTGCTGAGCTAAAGAGAATAGGAACCCATTTGAGATATCCGAAGGTTCTTCGAAGATATGCTTCGTAGCTTGGAAGCGTGTGTTGATCTTTTTCCACCAAATCCCATTTGTTTATAATCATTATAATACTTTTTTTGAAGTCTAGAGCAATCTCTGAGATAGTCATATCTTGGTGAGAAGGGCCTTCTAAGGCGTCAATGACGAGGAGTACAATATCTGCTTGTTCAATAGATTTTAATGAGCGAAATACAGAAAATTTTTCAATCTCATCTTTTACACGAGCTTTTCGTCGAATACCTGCGGTATCTACAAATTCTATTTTTTTGCCTTTGAAAGTAAATTCCACATCGATACTATCTCGAGTTGTTCCTGGGATATCTGACACGATAACTTGCTCTTTGTTCATGAAAACATTGAGGAGTGAAGATTTTCCTACATTTGGCTTTCCTATTAAGGCTACGTGAAGGTCGATGTCATCATTTTGTCCACTAAAATCTTTTTCAGGGATATTTTTTAACTCCTGAACTAAATGATCGAGCAATGCTTCGAGTCCTTTTCCTGTTTTTGCTGAAATAAAGTAGGGTTGTACTGCTTCAAAATTTTGAAAAGTATGTTTCGCTTCTTCTTCTTTTTGATGAGAATCAATCTTGTTTATGAATACACTAAATGGTTTCCCAGCTGTATAGAGCATTTTGAGAATCTTTCGATCTTCTGGGAAAAGTTGAGTACTTCCATCAAGTCCAAAAAGAATATAATTTGCTTCCTCTAAAGCTACTTGGACTTGTTGTTGCATGCTGATCTCGATAACATCAATCTGTTTGTCTGTTTCAATACCAGCGGTATCAACAATAATAAAAGGATATCCTTCCCATTCCCCTTTCTCGTATACTCGATCACGAGTGGTTCCTGGAGTATCAGAAGTTACTGCCTTTAAGTGTCCTATAATTGTATTAAATAGAGTGGATTTTCCGATATTTGGTCTGCCAATAATGGCGACAATGGGAAGTTTTTTCATGAACATGGAATTAGAATTGCTTATAGTATAGCCTAGAAAGTGAAAAACTATAAATGGAAAATAACTATCATCAAATGAGATCAATTACTATTTGTTTATGGTCATTCCGGTGCGAGTCGGTATACCGTCGCTTCAAAAACCGGAATCCCGCTACAAATACCATGGAGAAAAATACGAGATCCTGAATTAAATTCAGGATGACCAACTATGGACGTTCAAGAGTTATCGCCTTCATTTAATTTTGACTCAAAAAATGGAAAATAATACTTTTTTTAAATATTATATCTTTTGAGCAATTATCCATTCAGCCGAATGTTGATGTTCTCCAACGAGAGGGAGATGATCTTCTGTTATGATTCCATTTTCGTGATATCTGATCACCCAACCACTAAGTAAACTCTCTATTTCTTTTGGATCAACCAAATAAATATCACTTGTCCCATGATCCTCTTGTAAAGGCATTCCGTTCGTAAGACATGTGAAGAATAAAAAACCGTTTGGCCTGATAAGTTCCAAAATTTGTCTATGTATTGCCACTCTTGTTTCTTTGTTAAGACAATGAAAAATACCATAAGAAACTAATACATCGTATTCTCCTGAGGGAATATCATTTTCTATATTCCGTATTTCATATTTCCCTTTGATATTTAGTCCAGCCTTGTTGAAACGATTTTTTAATCCTGTTAATGCCTCTGTAGAAACCTCATATCCTACAACGTTAAATCCATGTTCTTCAAGGTAAAGAGCATTCTTTCCATCTCCACAACCTATATCAAGAACATCTCCCCCTTGTATATATTGAGAGATCTGTTTTACAAGTCTTCCAGGTTCTTGACCCCAAAGAATATTATCTTTGCTGGTTGAATATAAATTATTATAAAGGTATTCTGGATTTTCTTTTATCATAAAAAATCAAAGCAAAGCTTGTAAATCGATCACTGAAAATTTGGTTGCGGGGGTAGGATTCGAACCTACGACCTCCAGGTTATGAGCC
>CAZQCN010000110.1:0-2957 GCA_964592185.1 uncultured Candidatus Peribacteria bacterium | reverse complement strand
CTCAGAATTACTGGGAAGAGCTTCACGAAATTTCTGGGAAGTTTTGAGGAGGTGATCGTAAGCAAGAGAGCCGAAGAGAAGAAGAGAGTCCATAGACATAAGCTTAAACAATAATTTTTTGAAATCTCAGAACCATCCTCTCTTCTACTTCCACTTCTTCACAAAATTCCTTCAAAGGTCTCACAAAAATAGGCTTTTCTCCCAAGTCTTCTGTATCATACTGAGCCTGATAAATAACACAAGGCTCCAAAGTTTCTTGAATATATCCAATATGAAGTAGTTGGTACATTTTCTGATTCCGATAATGACGATAAAAATCACCAACTTTAGGAGTCATAAGGGAAAATTAATGAAGATTTTCTTTCCTCCATTTCTCAATTTCAGCGTGGTTCCCAGATAGGAGCACATCAGGCACCTTCATTCCTTCGAAATCCGCTGGGCGAGTATAATGAGGGTACTCTTTTTTTCGATCGAGATTTTCACTAAAAGACTCGTTTTCATGCGAATGAACTTCGATGACTCCTGGAACGAGGCGAGAAAGAGAATCTACGAGCACCATCGCCGGCACCTCTCCCCCAGTCAACACATACTCACCGATCGAAATTTCAAAATCCACGAGCGAATCAATCACTCGCTGATCTACCCCCTCATAATGACCACACAGCAAAATAATTTCAGAATATTTCTCAGTCCATGATTCAGCGATTGCTTGTTTCCACACTTCCCCTCCAGCTGACAGATAAACCACCGGACCGGCATTCTGCTTTTTCACTTCTCGTATACAGTCAAAAAGAGGCTGACACGCCATCAACATTCCCCCTCCTCCTCCAAACGGCGGATCATCGACCTTTTTATGTTTATCTTTACTGTAATCTCGAGGATTCCAAAAATGGATCTGAATACGGTCTGATTCTTGAGCACGCTTGAGAATACTTTCGGAAAAAAAAGATTGGAAGGAATTGGGAAAGAGAGTAATGATGTCGAATTTCATACCTGAAAATTACTTTTTTGAATGTATATGATTTAGAGAAAAATTGAAATTGACAAAATTCAAGGAAAAGGTAATATAGAATACTTATAATATTAACTTAATAAATATGAATCCATATAGAGAACTTAGTAAAAGTCATACCAAAAAAAATGGAGTTGGTATCCTCATGGCTGATACCTTGAAGATATTTCAATTTAATTCTATAAAAAAAGAAGGAGAAGGAGTAAGTCAAAATATGGTTATAGAACCATCGGAACTATATAATTATTTTCCTGAGATAAAAAGTGGAAGTAATTGGAAATATGAGTCTGACGGCTACAGGATAACTTTAAGAACTTTTGAATTTTCTCAAGAAAAATTTCAAAACGGAATATATTCTTCTCTCATTTCTAACCGTGGATCCATTGGACAAATTTGGCTCATGAAAAACAAACCTGATATAGATCTACTTATAAATGAAGTAGAATCTATGGTAAAAGGAAATTATACAAATCATGAAGAGACCCAAAGAATAAAATTATTTACCAATAGACTTAGAACTTATGTTACTGAAGTTCTTTCAAAAAACTCAATATAAAACATAGGTAAATTCGAGAATCTCTAATGAATTAATTTACAGAATTTCTAAAATCCCTCATTCTGACACCGTCGGAATATCCCTCTTTTTCGTACCTGAAAAAATAGCTCTTCTGCAAGAAATCCCTCCTTCTCCCGAGCGAAGCGCTCCCACCCTAAGCCCTCTCCACGTAACTCATCGTCTCTGTATTAATTCTCAGAGTATCTCCGATATTAATAAACAAAGGAACCGTCACTACCAATCCTGTCTCCATAGTCGCTGGTTTGGACCCTCCGGTAGCGGTATCACCTTTGACTCCTGGTGGAGTATCGACGACTTTGAGTTCCACTTTTGGTTTTACACTCACATTGATTGCATTTCCATTGTAGTACATCGCATCAACATCCTGTCCTTCAAGAAGGAAATACACCGTATCTCCCAAAAAATCTTTTGAAAACTCAAATTGATCAAATGTTTCTTGATCCATAAAGTAATAGGCATCGCCATCATTGTACGTATACTGGGCTTTCTTCAAGAGAATATCTGCTGGTTCTACTTTCTCACTTCCAGAAAACGATTCGATAAGCACTTGCCCTGTTCGAAGGTTTTTCACGGTCGCTTTCACCACAGCACCCCCTCGTCCCATTTTGATATGATCATATTTCAAAACAACAAATGGGTCATTTCGAAGAGTGATTTTCGTACCGATTTTGAGGTCTGTGATGGAATACATAAATAAAGTCTGAAGTCTGACAGCTGAAGTCAGAGGTAGATTTAAAGTTAGACGCGAAAATAAAGATTTGAGTTCTTCCCTTTTGAGTCTTGGCTTAACCTCAGACTACAAATTTCAGACCTCAGACTTTCCTAAAACTTCCTTTCTCCTTCAGGTGATCGGTGAACATTCGTATAAGGAATAAGCCCCATATAACGAGCTCGTTTGATAGCTTCTGCAACCATTCTCTGATGAATAGGAGAATTTCCCGTAACACGAGCTGGAAGAATACGATCAAAAACCGACATAAATCTTCGAAGAAGTTTAATATTTTTATAATCAACATATTCCATCTTTAATGCAGAGAGAATATTTGATTTTCGTTTCGTTTGATGTTTTTTCTGGAAAAGTGGTTTTTGTGCCATATAAAAAAGGTGTTAGGCGAGAGAGGTTTATATTATTTCGATAAACGATAAACGTTTAACGAGGTATTAAAAAGGAATATCTTCAATATTAATATCTTCAATTGGTCCAGAAGAAGCAGGCATAGCAGCTGAATCGGTATGGGAAGATCCATAAGAAGCAGATCCTCCACCTTCACCTGGCGCCTTTTCTTTATCACCCCAAGTCAAAATATTTAATTCTTGAACAACAAATTCTGTTTTATATCGTTTTGAACCATCTGGCGCTTCCCATTT
>CAZQCN010000109.1:0-3000 GCA_964592185.1 uncultured Candidatus Peribacteria bacterium | reverse complement strand
TTTAATTTAAATCTATGTCAGAACAACAAAACACATACCCTGAACTAACTAATCATGATCTTATGGTTCGGTACATTGATGATGATCTAAGCCCGGAAGATAAAGCTGCTTACGAAAAAATCATAAAGCAAAATCCCAACCTAGAGGAAACTATTAATTACTTTCGATCTCTGAATCGCACAATAATAATAACAATAGCAACAACAGACTCACCACGTTCCAGTAGAACAACAACTATCAATACAAGGCGGCCTTCTCTTCCTATGCATGGAGGAAATGACTGACCAAAAAATCTCTCTTAGTTCATCTCTCTTAAAATTTTGAAACAAAAAGAAACCTTCTGGCGGAGAGACTGGGATTCGAACCCAGGAGACCTTGCGATCTAGCGGTTTTCAAGACCGCCGCATTCGACCACTCTGCCATCTCTCCGCAATTTGAGGAAGGCTCGAAGATTCTACAGAAAGAAAAGAGAAAATTCAAACAAGAAGATTGAAGATTTTTTCAAGGTCGTTTACTATGCACTTATATTATTTTTATTATCCTATGGATTCACAAACTATACTCACCATAATATTTTCTGTCGTTATTATTGGTTTTCTCGTCGCTGATCTTGGATTCTTTAATAAAAAAAGTCATAAAATCGCATTCAAACCAGCTCTCTATCAATCCTTGTTTTGGATAGCAATATCTCTTGCCTTCGGGGCTCTCATCTTCTTTTTTATAGGAAAAACTACAGCAATTGAATTTCTGAGTGCCTATGTTACCGAAAAAATGCTTTCCGTAGACAATCTTTTCGTCATTTTACTCATATTCAACTACTTCAAGCTCGAAGAAAAATACCATCACAAAGCCCTATTCTGGGGTATTTTAGGAGCTATAATATTTCGAGCCTTATTCATAGGAGTCGGATCGTATATCATCAGTCAGTTTCACTGGGTTCTTTATGTATTCGGAGCCTTACTCCTCTATACTGGAATTAAATTACTCCGTGACAAAAAGGAAGAGCATATTGATTTCAAAAAGAATAAAATTATACAATTTGCTCACAAAATACTGCCATTCACTGACAGCCATCATGGAGGAAAATTCTTCTTTAGAGAAAAAGGGAAGTTTTATTTCACTTCACTTTTCATGGTTGTTGTTATGGTAGAGGCAACTGACATTATCTTTGCTGTTGATTCTATTCCCGCAGTATTTAGTATCTCCCAAGATGTTTTTGTAGTATTCACCTCAAATATTTTTGCAATTATGGGATTGAGAGCTCTCTTCTTTCTCATTGAAAATATATTGCACAAATTTCATCATTTACAAAAAGGTCTCGCCTTTATCTTATTATTCATAGGTCTCAAGATGCTATCAGGAATATTTGGAATTCATATATCTTCACTCATTTCTTTTGGAATCATCATGTTTGCTCTCGGTTCTTCTATTGTATTATCCATCTTATTCCCCAAGAAAATATAGTCTCGAAGCAAAGAGATTCTGTCACAGAGATTGAAGATTCTTTTCAGGTCGTTTACTATGCATCTGTAACATCTATCCAATGCCACACAATCACGATCAAGAAGAAGATACTATAGAAAAACTGAAGAAGATGAATTTAGAAAAGGATCAAAGTGAAGGAGGATTTGAAATACCTGTTCTTTTGACGGACGATGGAGAAGAAATCCCTCAAGCAGAGGTTATTTTGGGATGGGAAGCTCTAGAAAGAGAACATTATACCAAAGGAACTGGGTGGTATATTGGAGTAATTATTTTTATGATTCTCGGAGTCCTCTACGGAGTATATTCCAAGAGTTGGCCCATGATTATTGTTTTTATATTATTGGCTGTCTCCATGATTCTTTATGCCAACAAACCGCCATTTAATATCCCTATTTTTATCACTGAGAGAGGAATCTTCGTACGGAAAAAGTTCATACCTTACGAAAACATTACCTTCTTTTGGATCACCCGCAGCCCTGCTGGAAACAAACTCGGATTCCGTGAAAACAAAGGATTCCAAATAGAAAGAGAAATCCTCCTTCATGACATTGATCCAGAAATGGTTCGGGAAATTTTATCAGAATATTTGGAAGAAAACACGAAGAGAAAAGAACACGTCGTTCACAAAATGACCCGCTGGTTCCGGCTTTAAAAACATCAAAAACTCAGAACTCAAACTTCTGAATTCTCAACTCCTAACGTTCAGACTTCAAATTTCAGATCTCTGATTTTTTAAATGGGGTGGACAATGGGGCTCGAACCCACGACCTCCAGCTCCACAAACTGGCGCTCTAACCAATTGAGCTATGTCCACCATAAAATAAGTGCTGAGTCCTGTGTAGCGGGTAACTGAGTTGGTTTTGAGTGTGAAGTGTGGGGTGGAATACTCACTACTCATTCCTAACTACTCACTACTGAAAATCTCGAACGAAGAGAGAATTTTTGGCGCACCCAGAGGGATTTGAACCCCCAACCCTCAGTTCCGAAGACTGATGCTCTATCCAATTGAGCTATAGGTGCTAAAAGACGCACTATAGATTACTATGACTTTTTCAAAAAGGCAAAAAAGAAAGAAGATTCTTTACAGCTTCTCAAAAATTCACTAGAGTATTCTCTGTTCTGGCAATGCGCTCGTAGCTCAGTGGATAGAGCATTTGGTTGCGGTCCAAAAGGTCGCAGGTTCGACTCCTGCCGAGCGCGCCATAATTATCCAACCGTAAACATGACCGCAACTATCATTCTTCTCGTAGTTCTCATTCTGCTTTCTGCCTTTTTTGCTGGGGCTGAGATTTCTTTTTTTTCACTCTCTGATGCTAAGGTGCAAGCCTTAGTACAAAAAGGCGTCCCTGGAGCTTTGAAAGTCAAAAAAATAAAAGAAAACCCTGACAAACTCCTTATCACAATATTGGTAGGAAACAATATTGTGAATATTACCGCTTCATCTATTGCCACCGTACTTGCCACTGATATTTTCGGATCAAAAGGAACGGGAATAGCGATTGGCGTCATGACGTT
>CAZQCN010000108.1:872-3048 GCA_964592185.1 uncultured Candidatus Peribacteria bacterium | reverse complement strand
TTTTATTTATTAGCTATTAGAGTGATTATATCACTCTTAGCTTGTCTTGACCCTTATAATAAAAATCTGAGTCTCGGAATTTTTCATCGAAACCAGTGTAGATTAAAACACAATCACCTGGAGCAATATTTTTATCTTTCAGAAGCTCGATTCCTATTTCTTTCTTCCCTCGGGCATCCAATAGATGGCCATTCGCTACAAATCTCTCAATACTTATTTCTGAAAGTTTTCTGCCTGTAGGAATCATATGCAAAGGGCCATCCATGTGAGTGCCGATATGCATCCCAGTTTCTATATTGAAGTGAACGATATTGTTTTCTGTATCTTTGTTTTCCTGTAAATGAGGGCTATTGTCACCCGGAAAAACTGGCATGCTGCTGGTGAAGGTGTGGGTGAGGTCGATGATTTTCATAAAAAAGCTTTAATGCATATTTTTATTTTATCAAAATTTCAAAAATAATAATATAAACTTAAAAATGGCTTTATAAAAACCATTTAAAGTATACTGGCGACCCCAAGGGGAATCGAACCCCTGTTGCCAGGATGAAAACCTGGTGTCCTAACCACTAGACGATGGGGCCTTCTTTGAATTCTGAGATTTGAAATCTGAGATCAGAGATGTTTTCAGGGATTTCAAGAAAGCTCGACCAGTATATGAATTTTTTTTGCGTTGGTCAATGTGAAGTTGTCTTATTTATAAATCTTTTGAGCTCCTGAATGTTTTCCGAGATCAATGGCAAGAATTTGAAGTTGGATTTTTGAATCAAACATCCACAATATTCTTATGTCACCAGTGACCCATGAGCTGATAGTGGGTCCATGTCGTTTTGAAAGGACTTTGTGGGATTTCAGAGAGTTGTAATAAGGATTTTCTGAAAGAAGTAAAAGTGTTTTTTTGATTGTTTCTTTGAGAGAAGGGTTCTTTTTTATGAATTGTTCTTCGCTTTTTTTATAATTTCTTGTAAAGAGAATTTTATACATAATCATCAGGGTCAAATGCAATAAGGTTCCCTTTTTCAATATCTTTGAAAGCTGCATCAAGCTTCTTATCTTCTTCTTCAGAAAGCACCTCTGTGATCGGCATTTCTTGAAAATATTTTAAAACTTTTTGCTGTTCTTCTTCGAGAAGTTGCTCGTAAGCAAGAGCAAATACTACTTTGAGGATTTCTGCAGGTTCTAAGCTGTGATATTTCTTCTTTTTGAAATGAAGAAACATTTTTTCCATTTCTGGGTTGATAGCAAGACGGACAGCAGTCATAGGAATAAGATTGTATTTACTGTAATTATTTTACACAAAATGCTTTTATGAGTCAATGTTTTCGATTTTTCGTTCTTTCGAAAATACGAGACTACGAACATACGAAACCACGAAACTACGATCTTGAATTTCCAAAAATCCTCATTTTGTGTTATAATGACTTCGGTTTAATTCTTTTTAACTCCATTCTATGGAAAAAAACAAACAAAAATGGTTGGTGGGTGGTGTCATCGCTTCCCTCGTTCTCTCTTTTATCGCAGTTGCTACTTCATTTGGTATGGCTGGTGATTTGCAAGGGAAGTTTCAAATGAGGCAACCTTCTACGAAGATTCAATCAGATTCAATGAATAAAATGGCTACCGATAATAAAACTTCGTTAGATGTGAATGCAGTTGCTCCAAGTGATGCTGGAAAATCTTTTTCTGATGTCCCTGGTGATACAGAAAGACCTTGGGGGTGGATGAGAGAATGTATGGATGGGACAGCTCCTTTGAACTGGAGTGGGAATACTCACACTCGTGAGTGGTGTCGGATGACTTGGAAGAGTCAAAATTAAGAAAGGTTTAAATGATTGAAATTTATTTTTCTAAAAAGCCATTCGGATGCCCGAATGGCTTTTTTTATTCTCGAAATTTTTACGAACTAAATTTAAACAACATCACATCCCCATCTTTTACGACATACTCTTTCCCTTCCTGTCGTACTTTTCCTTTTTCTTGTCCTCCTTTCCATCCTCGGCAAGTAACAAAATCTTCATAAGCAATGGTATCTGCTTTAATAAATCCTTTTTCGAAGTCGGTGTGAATGACGCCGGCGGCTTGCGGAGCTCGGTCTCCTTGGTGGATGGTCCACGCTCGAACTTCCTGTTCACCCGCGGTGAAGTAGGTCTGCAGACCAAGCACATGATAACTTTCTCGT
>CAZQCN010000108.1:0-862 GCA_964592185.1 uncultured Candidatus Peribacteria bacterium | reverse complement strand
TAGCTTCGGTAATTCCATATTCTTGGAGAAACATAGTTTGTTCTTCTTCCGTGAGTTCTGAGAGTTCTTGTTCGATTTTTACATTCACGGGGACGATAATATAGTTCGGCTCGAGCCCAAGCTCTGTATGATAATCTTGGGTCAGGCTCATGGAATCATCGACATTCAGAAGATACAGGAATGGTTTTCTTGTGATGAGATGGAGTCCTTGCATAATTTCCTTTTCGCTTTCGGAAATTTCGAGGGAGTGTGCGAGTTTTCCAGTACTGAGGTGCGCAAGAAGTTTTTCGAGAAGTTCTGTTTCGGCGATCGCTTCCTTGTTTCCAGTACGAACTCCTCCGAGGTTTTTCTGTTTTCGTCGTTCGATGGTATCGAGATCGGCGAGGATAAGTTCTGCATTGATAACTTCAATATCTTTTTTTGGATTAATTGAGTCGTGCACATGGGTGACATTCGGATCTTTGAAAATTCGAACGACTTGGCATACCGCATCGCATTCTCGGATATGAGAAAGAAATTTGTTCCCAAGGCCTTCACCTTGACTGGCACCAGCGACGAGACCGGCGATATCGATGAATTCAATGGCGGCAGAAACTATTTTCTGAGGGTTTACGATTTCACTGAGTTTCTTTAATCGTTCGTCGGGGACTTCCACGATACCGGTATTTGGTTCAATCGTGCAAAAAGGGAAATTCGCCGCTTCGGCGAGATGTGATTTGGTGAGAGCGTTGAAGAGGGTTGATTTGCCGACGTTTGGAAGGCCGACGATTCCGATGGAGAGCATGGTTGTTGAGGTCAGAAATCAGAAATATGAAATCAGAACGTTAAGAAGTAGGAGATAAGAAAGATGAGGTGAGAGTTC
>CAZQCN010000107.1:2802-3057 GCA_964592185.1 uncultured Candidatus Peribacteria bacterium | reverse complement strand
CACCATAACGCTTGATGAAGCCATGGAACTTTTGAACACGCCGAAGAAGCCGTCGAGGTTTGCCAATCGGTGGAAGAAAAAAGGAGGAGAGGAAAAGGGAGCAAAAGCGAAAAAAACAACTAAGAAGAAGTAAAAGCCATTCCTTCTCACTCTAAAAATTCTATTCAGGAGAAGCAACCCTTAATCCCAGCTCATCTCCTGCACCTGAAGCACTAGAAGGAGCTTCTTTTTTGATCTCTTTTCTCACGGGATTTC
>CAZQCN010000107.1:0-2792 GCA_964592185.1 uncultured Candidatus Peribacteria bacterium | reverse complement strand
ATTCCATTTTTGTACCCCAATACTTGGACCAGAAAATTACGATACATGGTAACTGCTTGAAGCCAATGCTTCTGGAGCATTTTAAGATCTTCTTTTGTTCTGGCAGAAAGGAGTATAGAAAAATTATCACCATTTCCATCATCTACCTGTATCGAAGATCCAGGAACACTCTGTCTCACATCATCAGCGAGGTGAGATAAACTCACATGTCTTAAAAAAGCCTTTTCGGACCCATTCCATGTACTCTCCCATCCGAGCTTCGGAATGAATTTATCAGAATATTCTTCATGGGGAACATGATAGAGAGATCTCTGTGAATAGAATAAAGGAAGCGGCTTAACTGGTTCAGATAAATTTTTTATCGCTTGATTATGCCTCTCTAATTTCCTCGCCTTTTTTTCTTCTGGAGACAGATTATTTTCTAATTCTGCAGCAGCTTTGAGTGGAATATTCCATTGGGACCACAAACGTCGATACCTGCGAACTATTTTTTGTAAATCTTGAGAAGCATTATTAAGGAGTTCTTCATCTTGAGAAGATACAGAAATCCGAAAATCATTCTCTGGTGTATAGGTAACCAACCCTTCATACTTGAGAACCAAAAGTTGTTTAAAAATTCCTGGCAGAAAGTTGGAATGCATTTTCTCTTCTATGTTGAAGGATCTTTCATTCACGCTATTTTATTAAAAAAATATTAAATTTTTGTGAAACAGGTTTTTGGTTATCGATTTTAGCAGATGTTTTGGGAAGTGCAATGGAAAAATTCTGTTAAAAATCTCCACCTTAATTGTACTGTCTCCCGAGAAAAAGAAAGTCTTGAAGTGCTTTTTCAAAACGAGGCCAACTTTCCCCGAGCAAAACCTTCATAGAATGACGATGTATATGTTTCACTTCATAACACAATTGCATTAAAATACTCCAGATACAAAAAAAGTTATTGAGACTATAGTCTTCCTCATTTCCCCCATTTCTTTGAACTTCTTTTTTAGCGTAAATATAGTCCTCAGCCAAGTAAATAACTTCCATAACTCGAGTACTATCAAGGGTAAAATCTCCTTTTAAAAAATTCTTTTTATCAATCTCAGTCAACACTTTAAAAAACTCTAAACGTTCGTCCTGAAAAAAATACAAAACATTTTGTTCTATATCAGAGATGACTGGATAAAATTCATATCCAGGAATTTTCACATCATAGAGAGCCTGTGAAAACTCAATCAAATCAGAATGATAATCTTGAAGTCTGGTATCCGAAAGAGATTCACACAAAGCAAGATATATCTTACTTAAGCTGTCTTTATACAGAGATAAAAAATGAATCCAAACAGGTTCATCGAGTCTCAAAAGATGCTCTATAAAATTAAAAAAGGTTTTCATCTGCATAGAGTTTGCAAGATGTATTTCCCCTTTCAATATATATGGTTTCACCGATTGAAAAATAGATATAAATTCAGCTTCTTCTCTTGCCTCCATCTTCGCCTTATTCAAAAAAAATTCGAATAACACATCCTCCTCCACATTCGCTCCGAATGAATCAAAGGATTCAAAAAATACAGGAGCTATAGCTTCAAATTCACTGTTAAACTGTATTGTTTCTTGTAATCGAGTCAGGGAATCAAAAGAAACAAATTTAGCAATACCATCAGCTACTTCTTTTTCTTGCAATAACGTTTTAATCGGTTGAGCAAACAGTTCCCTCAAGGTAGATCTCTCATGTTCAGAGAAAGCAAATATCTGACCATGAAATTTCGAAGAAAATCCATGAAACCTGAGATATACATTACAAAATTCCTGCAACTCAGGAAGGTTTTTACAATGCTCCAAAAAATTCTTGATCTCCATTTCATCCATCTCTCGTAAGTAAGAAAATTCCTTCAATAATATTTGAGAATCCTGAAAATAATCTGGAAGTTTCTCTCTTTCGTACTTTCCATGTAGAAAATTTACTACTTTGTAAGCATCATAAATGTGAGCATCGGTTGGCACGGGAAGCACGTCTTTTACCCCCAAAGGTATATATTCAGGGGCTGAAGGATCATGGGATAGAATCCAATACACCGTACGATACCACTCTCGAATTTCAGGAATCTGAACATTCTGCTCTTGATTCCCAAATATTCTCTCTCGGACACTCTCTACAAAAAACTCAAAGTCTCCATTATGGGACATTTTCTCAATTGCACGACGCAGAAGAGGAATACACTGTTCTCGAGAAGGGATATCTTCAGACATAGAATACAAACATTATAGATTTATTTTCTCAAATTCTTTGACCGAGGCTTAGAATCATTATCTTTGGCGAGTATTAAAACTTTTATCTCATAAATTTCTCTCATTAAATTTTCGTATAGCGAAGGATCAGATGCTTGCAGAGAATCTATCATTTTTTCTATAGATGAAGAGAAATGAATGAAAAGAGAAAAAGCCATAGTACTATCCATAAGTGAAAGGTGATGCTTCAAAGAAGTAAAAATTTCTGCATCAACCTCCCGTCTTTGAATTTGACGTTTCAAGGCTTCCATATTCTCTTGAAAAATTGTTTGAGCAAAATCCTTTACGAATAAAGAAGGTTTTTTTGAAGGGAATTCTACTCCAGCATGAAGAATATCATCTGCATAGGAACAGATGAATCCCTTGTCAATTACATCTGAATAAAGAGTAAATAAGATTTTCGCAAATTTCTTAAAAATCAATTTGTTATTCTGAATGAGATCTAAATATACAACATTATTCAGAGAAGGATTTTTCGATACAAATTGCATGACACTCAAGTAAAATTGAATTATGATATTTTT
>CAZQCN010000106.1:0-3222 GCA_964592185.1 uncultured Candidatus Peribacteria bacterium | reverse complement strand
GTTTGCCCGTGCTCCGTAGTACTTCGCAGGACGCATCGTTTATCGTCATTATTTGTATTCACTTCTTCAAGGTTCGATAAACGATCAACGCTAAACGCTTCCCCCATACTTTCAATAATTTTAGGAACTAGAATTTCGTACTCTTCTTTTGAATATTGTTTATTTAAAATGCAGTATGAAGAGTTTTTGAGACCGAAACATCCGAAACAATAATGTGAATTCATACAGTTGTCACAGTAGATCATGTTGTCGCTTTGATAGCAGAGATTGCAAAACAGGCTATAAGAAAGCTCCACTGCTCCCTCTATTTCATAGACATTTTCAGCTCTCCCAGCTCTCGCTACATCATAAGCATTTTTACTCTCCGTTAATTCATAATTGTACGAACCAGTTTCTACACCTTTTACGTTATAGCACTGAGAACAATCTTTTGAATCATCTAAATAATTCCCAGTACAATTTTGAGAATTTTTACTCCACAGTGCATTTTTGGGAAGGGATTTTTTGAGTGCTTTATATTTTGATTCGGCTCCAAGAAATTTTTCGTAATTCTCAAAGATTTCTTTCTTATAATTTTCATATTCTTCTCGTGTGACTTGAGTATTAAAGAGATAATAATTTTTACCTCGTAGTCCTACACAACCAATACAATCATTGCAATTCCGGCAATCTGAGCAAAAAACAGATTCATTCACTTGCGTACAGTGTTCCAAGAACATGGAATGAAAGCACTTGCCCGAGAAAGAACAAAAATAACAGAGTTCCATATCATAACAAATATAGAGATCACTGGAATCTCTGCATCGAATTCCCCAATCGGTATAAAAAATATCTTGAGCTTCCAAAGACGAACAAGACATGTATGCATTCTTATTTCGTGAAGAATGTACAGTGTAATCCGAATTTTCACTTTGCGTATTATAAATAGCAATACGAGGAGTTTGGATTCTGAGCTTTGCTAATTGTTCCCAAAGAGTTTTTTCAAAATCATACTCCACTCCATACTTTCGAGGATCGTAGGCTTCATTCCAAAAACAATCCTTACAATAAACAGGAAAAGTTTTATCTTCAGAATAGAGTGAGACAATATTTTTCGAACACAATGTGCAAGCACGTTTGTAGTAATTTCGATCATTTCGAAAAACAAGTCGTCGTTGTAAGCGACAATCAGGACAAAGCTTTGGGACTGGAATTGGATATTTTACTCCATTGAAAAATGGAGATATATTGTCGTAAAAAACTAAATCTTTGTTTTTGATTTCAAAATTATTCTTACACTTTCCACAGGCAGATAACATGTGAATATTTATTTATAGGGAGATAATATATAAAATTCACCTATTCAATACTACAAAAATAGTATAAAATCTGTGTCGAATATTTTCAACACATCACATGATCAAAGATCTCCTTATCAAACTCGGTTTCAATGAAAAAGAAGCTGATATCTACCTTACTCTCAATACTTTGGGACCGTGCCTCGCTTCTACCTTGGCGAAAAAATGCGGAATCAAAAGAACTTCTATTTACGATATTCTCAATCGTCTGATAGAAAAGAATCTTATATCGATCGTAAAACAAGGAAAAAATGCTTTTTATGTCGCGGATGATCCGAAGAAAATTCTGCTTTATGAAAAAGAACGAATTCAAGTGGCAGAAAATGTTTCCCAGCTTCTCCTGACGCAACGTGAACATCAAGAAGAAATAGGGATTCAATACTATCAAGGGTTTGAAGGGTTCCAAGAAATATATGATGATATATTAAATACATCAACTCAAGAGATCGTCGGATGGATGAACTTTGATTTCTTCCTTCCAGCAATCCCACCCTCAAAAGAAGTTGCTTGGACGAAAAAAAGAATCAAACAAAAGATCAAGGGAAGACTCTTTGTGACAGATGGAGAAATAGGAAAGAAAATGGAAAGAGAAAGTGTGAAGCTTTTCAGAGAAATTCGAACTATTCCAAAAGAGCTCAGTTTCAAAAGCAGTTGTATGATCTACCACGATTCAATCACCTTTTTCGACAATCAAAAATTTGTAGTCGGAATCAGGATCAGACATCCAGAACTTGCAAAAATGTTGAAAAATATTTTTGAAATGCAATGGGAAACAACTAATCAAAATTAAATTCATTATGAAGTATCTTCTCTAATACTTCTTTTGCAGGATAAAAACATTCTTCTCCAGATTTTTTTGCACACAAAATTTTTACAAGAGGACGTTCCCCGTAGCCGTAAGCCAGTTCATATTCTTCTCCCCCAATCTGAAATATTCCAATTGGGAATACCTCATCTTTATCAAAAGGATTCCGATTGCTATAGAGAGAATCAAGCTCAGGGGTTTTGTAGGCATAAAGAAGTGGTGATTCTCCTTCAAAAAGCATATTCCGAAGTTCGTCGTTCATTCTAATTTCAGCATTTTCATAGGCACCTTTCATCAAAAAATATTTTTCTGCCTCCTCTCTGCCTCCTAAAGTTGTCGCTTGAGTCATATCAAAACTTGTTTCGATTCCTTCAACAATATTTAATATACCAGCATATACATCTCCTTGTTCATTCGAATTTACACAGTAGATTAATCCGAATTGGTTTTCGTAATGGTATAATGATTTTAATTTAGTTTGAAGTACCTCGGTAGAAGAGACTTCTTGAGTAAGGGCTTTCTCCATAGAAAGCTCTATGTTTTTATCGTTAAGAAACTTCAACCCACCAAAACCTTTATCTTTTAAAATAAGCTCATGCTTGAGAGCAAAAGTATAGAGGAAAATATGCTTTCTTTGTGTGCTTATAGAACCACTACAGAGGTCTGCTGTAGAAACATGATAGAAAGAACTGCTTTGTCATCAATTAATTTTTTAATAAAATGTTCAGTCTTTGAGCCAGAAGAATACGAATTAGATTCTAAAATGAAATGTGAACGGAGTAATGAATAGTAGAGATCTACCGTACTCGAAAAAGAGTTCAGATCACTTATCTCGAACATATCAGTATAACAGACAAAATCTTTTTTATGACTCTCATATACATCACTTATATAGTTTTCATATTCTATCAATTCAGCCTGTTTTGCTCTTTCATTCATTGCATATGAAATCGGAAGGTAAGATAGTAATGCACCAACCAAAATACTTTGGAAAAGATTTCTATTTTTTCCTATTCGTTCTGATTCCAAACTTGTTTTATATGAATTTCTTATCGCATTATTTTGGAATATTTTAATCAA
>CAZQCN010000105.1:0-3237 GCA_964592185.1 uncultured Candidatus Peribacteria bacterium | reverse complement strand
CCGGTAGTGGAGAGCTCGTCTTCACCGAAAAAACCTACGAAGTAGATCCAAGCATCATGAATATGCTACGAAGCCACTTCCGACCAGAATTCCTCAATCGACTCGACGACATTATTGTTTTCCATTACCTCGCAATAGAAGACATCAAAAAAATCGTCAATATTCAACTCGGACAAGTCACGAAACGCCTTCAAGAAAAAGATATCGAGATCCACATAGACGATGCTGTCATCGAATACCTTGGAAAAGAAGGCTACGACCCCGACTTCGGTGCACGTCCACTCAAAAGACTCATACAAAGAGAAATCATTGATTTACTCTCAACAAAACTCATCGAAGGAACATTGAAAAAATCTGTAAGCGTAAGCTACAAGAATGGGGCAATCGTTGTTGAATAAAAAAAAGTCTGTGGGCGGTGGTCTGTGGAAGATACCAATACCAATTCAGATTCAAATTTAGAAGTAACCACAAACCACAGACTACAGACCTCAGACTATAGACCTCAGTACCCAATCGCCAACAAAATATCCCCCTTTCGCATCGCCATGGTTTCTTTCCACCACAAAGGAATTCCATTATGAGAACTCTGAATATCTTCTAGGCAAGATCCATCAATTTTAACCGATTGACCGATCACTTGTCCTTTCTTCTGTTCCAGACCAATATTTGCTTCTGGTCTCCAGATCCCATCATGTGAAGCATAGACAAAAGCTACATGACTCCATATACGAGGCTTCTTTTTGAAAGACGCATTCATTTCCAACATCCCATGCACTCGCATCAAGGATTCTATCCAATGAACATGTCGAGCAACATCTTCATTCTTTCTTTCTCCTCTTGCCCCTGACTCACCCAACACATAATGACACCCTTGCTTTGCAAGAGTGTACGGTTTGGATCCATAACCACTAGATTCTACCATGACAAGGTCAGCACCACATATTCCCACAAACTGTTCTGAAAAAGCATCAATATCTCTGGATCCGGTATGAAAGGTCCACAGAAAAGGATTCAACCCTTCCGTAATAGCTCCTCCATGGGCATCGTACCAAACATCCACTTCTGAGAGCTTTTCACGACAAAACCACGCTATCAATTGTTCAGTCGGGGAACCATTTTCTCTTCCTGGGAAAAAGTATTTTGGAAAGTGTTGATCCAAAGGGTTTTGACTACACTCAGCCTGAAACCCAGGAATATTGAGAATGGGGATCAGACGCAAGCGACCAGCAAAATCACCATTCATATATTTTTCATACAGACTATACACTGCTTCCATACCAACATACTCATCTCCATCCATTCCTCCAGTAATAAGCATTGTTTTCCCCGGTTGATTCCCTTGAATTTCAACAAAAGGAATACGAAATACTTTCGATCCCAGACGAACAGAAGCAGTTTTCCAAGGAGCCGATTCGAGGAAACGTTTGAAAGACAGCATAAATCTATTTATTCAAAAAATGATATACAGTATACTTCGAATATTCTATACGCATTTCCCGCATGCATCAAACACTGATCGATCTTCAAGAAGATTACGATGAACTCGAGACACTGACTCAATCAGTGAAATCCAAGATTTCACAGTTCAAAAAACATCTCAAAGAACACCCCGAATTCTATCGTCCTACCGTGCACGATTATTTGCAAAGCAAAGCAGAATCGCTCGAAGATATGTGCTCACAGCTCATCATACAAATCCCCAGCAAACAAGCGATACGCTCTTTTACAACAGAAGATATTCAAGAAAACATCGATAAAAAAAGAGAATATAAACATATCCTTAGGGTTATTCATAGTGAAACAGGATGCCTCCTGACGAGTGGCGACTGGCAATCCCCCACTTTTGAAAATACAGGGATATCACTCGCCGGCAAAGAAACAGGAAAAATCCAAGGACAAGAAACCGATTACAAAAGAGACTGGCACGCCGATGGATCCAGTTTCGAAGCTCAGTTTCGTAAAGAATATATTGATTCAGGAATGCATCTTGTCCCAGGAGTATTCACAACATCCAGTGGAATGTCAGCATTCACGACCATCCTCGAACACCTCAAACTTCGAAGCAAAATAAAAGGACCTATATTGGTAGGACAGTCCATCTACTTCGAAAACCGATGGCTTGTAGAACAGGCGTTTCCAGGACAAGTTACCGTGTTTAACGAATTCGATACAGAAGAAGCACTGGAAATAATGAAACAAATCAAACCCAAAATTGTCTTCGTCGACTCGCTGTCAAATTCTGGAGATATTCGTGTCCCCGACCTCAAGACACTTCTTCGAAAAGGATCAAAAATACTCCCATTTAGAAGTGTCTTTGTTATTGACAACAGTGCATTAGCTACCAGCTTTCATCCGCTCAAACACCTTTCGATATTGAATCACATTCGGCTCTTCGTTATAGAAAGTTTGAATAAATACTACCAATTTGGAATGGATCGTGTTACCGGAGGAGTGGTATGGTGTTCTCCTTTGGAGGCATTTTTATTTCACAAAACTCGAGTACACCTCGGCACGATCCTTTCAGACACATCCGTCTGCACACTCCCAAGCCCAAATCGAAAACTCTTAGACAAAAGACTTGCCCGTTTTCAACGCAATGCTACTTATATTGCCGAAACCCTCGACAAATATTTAAACACACATCCAAATTCAATTTTTTCACATATTGTATATCCAGGACTCCCAAATCACCCTTCTTATCTATGGACACAAAGCAATTCATTCCATGGCTCTTTCTTTGTACTCGGATTTCATCCACTCCATCAAAAAGTAAGCACCTATCAACGAGTCGTAAAACAAGTCATTCAGACAGCAAAAAAATGCAATATAGACATGGTATCAGGAACCAGTTTCGGAATGGATACAACTCGAATATATCTGACAGCACGATATGCTGATCGAGACACCACTCCTTTTGTCCGAATTTCTGTAGGGACAGAAACATTGGATGAAGTAGAAAAAATTATTCAAGTATTTATAAAAGTATTCTCTACACACTCTTAAAACTCTCTTCAATAAGGCCATTCCTCATTATTATTTTCTAAGAGCTTGAATACTTTGGAACCAAGCTTACTTGGGGTAAACAAGATTATATAGAGGCAAATTTACTATTCTCAGATTTTCACGAGCTATACCCTCACCTATTTGGGTGTCAAAATCATTTGAACTTATAAGAAGATGAATAGCATCTTCAAGTGAACAATCTACCAAACCTTCTTCCTGAGTAACTTTACAATA
>CAZQCN010000104.1:0-3253 GCA_964592185.1 uncultured Candidatus Peribacteria bacterium | reverse complement strand
CATTATTTTGTTCATAAGCGTTTTCTTCAACTCAATAGTATGAAGATGTCGAAGTCTCAGGGGAATATTACAACACTCTCAGATCTCATTTCTCAAGGCTATTCGGCAGCTACAGTTCGTTATGCTCTATTGAGTTCTCATTATCGGAATCAATTAAATTTTCAAAACTCACTTCTTGATGAAAGCGCTCGAATTATCGAGCGAGTAAATCGTTTGATCCAAGAGTTGCATCAGGCAAAAGGAGAAGGGGTTGAATTCGATACAGCATCGTATAAGCAAAGATTTCTTGAGGCTCTCTGTGATGATTTGAATACCGCCGAAGCTTTGGTTTCTCTTCATGAATTGGTAAAAGAATCAAATATTTTGCTTCCGAAGCTTTCTTCAGAAAATGCGAAAGAAATTTTGGAAACGCTTGAATATATGAACCAAATTCTCGATGTATTTGATTTTGAAGCGGGAGAAGATATTCCTGAAAATGTTCAAAGCCTTTTGGAGTCTCGAAAACTCGCTCGTGAAAATAAAGATTTCAAAAAATCCGATGAACTGCGAGATGAAATTCAGGCTTTGGGATATAAATTGCTCGATACTGCCGATGGGCAGAAGGTGGAGAAAATATAAATTATTTCGGGCGAACCTCTCGCCCATCCGGATCGCAATGTATACTGTGCGATCCCTACCATGTTTTTATGCACGCATTTATCCTCACTCTTTTTCTCGTAATTCAGTCTCTTCAAATAGGAGGTGCGTATGATGCCCTGCGAGGCGATGTCGTTACCTCTGTTCCGATTGCCAAAGCACAGGAGTTCCATTTTCGAAAGATTCCAAAACTTATTGCTCCAGTTATTGAGTCGACCTCTGCTTTGGCTATGGATCGTACTTCTGGGAAGATTTTGTATGGAAAGGATATTGATAAGAAACTTTCTATTGCGAGTATTACGAAACTTATGACTGCGTTAGTGGTTATTGAAAAAGTGAATTTAAGTGATGTTGTTGTAATTAGTAGTGATGCGGAAGGGGTGGATGGAGCGAGAGCGGGTTTGGTACAGGGGGAGGAAATAAAAGTAAGTGAATTACTGAAGGCGATGTTGATTCCTTCAGGGAATGATGCTGCCTATGCACTCGCTGAGTTTGTTGGTGGAGGGAGTGTGGGAACCTTCGTTGGATATATGAATGAACGCGCCGTGAGAGAAGGACTTCTCAATACTCATTTTCAAAATCCAATGGGGTTTGATAATGAAGATAATTATTCTACTGCTTTTGATTTGGGACTTCTGGCAAGTAAAATATTGGAAGATCAATTATTAAAAAATATTGTTGATATGTCAAGTGCAGAGGTTGAAGCCGTGAGTGGTCAGAATCATGTTGTGAACAGTACCAATAAAATTCTGGGAGGATTTCTAGAAATCAAGGGAATTAAGACAGGAACGACCGATCAGGCAGGCACCTCTCTGGTCTCCTATGCGACCAAAGATGGACGTGAAATAATTGGGGTGCTTCTTCAGAGTCCAGATCGTTTCCGAGAAATGAAAGTGATGATTGATTGGTGTTATCGGGCATGGGAAGCTTTCTGAAGCTTTTACAAAAAAAGCCCCTTCTGATATACTTCGGTCAAAATAAATATTTTCTATGAATTTTGAACAACTTCGTTCGCTCGTAAAGAATATAAAGGCTCAGATGTTGTGCCCTTCTTGTGGTATGAATTTTGAAAATGAAGATATACATATTCTCAATTCTATTGAGAATGCTTCTGTTTTTACAGTGCAGTGTCATAATTGTGACGCTTCTCTTTTTGTCACTGCTACTTTGAATTCATCAAAAGAAGAACCAGTCGGAGAAATTGTGGATTCTGAAAATACTCCTTCTCTTGAACCAGTAGCTGCAGATGATGTTTTGAGTATTCATGAATTCTTGAAGGATTTTTCTGGTGATTTTACAAAGGAGTTCTCACAGAACTGAAATGTTTTGTATCATTTGAATCATTGCTTCTCCAAATTCTCTTCCTTTGCTTTCTGTTGAGTCTTTGCTTCCGTGGCTTTGAGCTCTTTGGATTGCTTGTTCTTGATTGTAGCAACAGAGGATGCCATTGATAATAGGGATGGATGATTCAAGGGAGAGATTCATGATTCCTCGGGCAGATTCATTGGCAACTATTTCGAAATGATAGGTTTCTCCTTTGATAACGCAACCGATACCAACCATCCCTTCGTAAGAATGATTGCTTTTCAAAATTCTACTCATTGTCTGAGGAATTTCGAGAGCTCCAGGAACCATCAATACATCGCTTTGGATGTTGTTTTCGTGCATGATACTTTGGAAATCTTGAGTGAGTTTATCAGTTATAAGAGCGTTGAATCTTGATTGAATAATCAGAATTTTTTTCATCATGAAGAGTTAGAGACAGTTTTATTATGATGGGAATACTGATTTCCTGCAAATACAGTGGAAATATTTTGAGAAACGTTTATACTGAACGTAGTATTTAACTCTTATCGTATGACAGATTCTTCCGCTGCAAAAACGTATCATCATAATTACAAAATCAAGGCTTGGATGTGGATTTTGGGAATTGTAGTGTTCATTGTTATCGGTTTTGTCGGTGCTTACAATAGCTTGGTATCGATGGATGAGGGAGTGAAAACCGCATGGTCTCAGGTAGAAACAGTCTATCAACGTCGAGTGGACTTAATTCCAAATCTTATTGCGACCGTGAAAGGCAACACTCAACAAGAAAAAGATGTATTCACTTTTGTAGCAGAAGCTCGATCCAAATACACTTCAGCAGCAAGTCCAGAAGCTCGTATACAAGCAGCAGGAGTATTGGAAGGAGGATTGAGTCGTTTGATGGCGATTGTTGAAAATTATCCAGATTTGAAATCAAGCCAAGCATTTCAGGATTTGATGACTCAATTGGAAGGAACAGAAAATCGTATTTCTACAGAAAGAGGTCGATATAATGAGACTGTCAATGCTTTCAACTCTTCCATCCGAAGATTTCCAAAATCTATTATTGCAGGGATGTTTGGTTTCAAAGCGTATGAGAGATTCAAAGCGGATGAAGGAGCAGAAGTTGTTCCAGAGGTGAAGTTTTAATTTTCATATTGAATTATCGTAGTATGAAAAAAATTCTTCTCTCTGTTTGTGCTTTCTTTTTTTTCTTTCTTCCTGTGAGCGAAATTTTTGCTCTGGATGTTCCCGCACCTTCTTCTTCCGTTATTGATCAAGCAGGTGTTTTGAAAGATGTTGCCAGCATTGA
>CAZQCN010000103.1:2198-3296 GCA_964592185.1 uncultured Candidatus Peribacteria bacterium | reverse complement strand
TAGCTGAAGCCTGCCAACAAAATAATACTTATTGTTATGGCAATCTTTTTACTTGTTTTCTTCTGGAGAATGAAAAAAATTAATCCAATAAATAAGAGTGGAATAACAATAAAAATAACGGTCGAAATTATAACTGCTAAAATGGCAAAAGAATCCATATTGTTATTTTAATGTCATTTCGGGTCCACCATAATTAGATAATTTTACTCTTACTTTCTCAGTCATCTTTTTTGTACTAACATAAGCAAGTACATCAGAATCAGAATTATACAATTCAATCATATCAAGATCGGATCTTTCAAACACTCTAGCATTCTGAAGCTCCTTCCCGGATAATAATGATTCTTTTAATTTTTCATATTCTTGTGGCTCTAAACAAAAATCCACATCTCCTACATGGTGCCTGTATGGATCCGGTCTTCTTATGTAAAGATGAGTATAAGTCGTCTCTGGAACTCCATCTTTTTCTGGAATAATAATTGGATTATGTAAAAGGAAATATTTTTGGTCTGGATTATCTGATGTTTCACATAATATTTTGCGTGTTTCTTTTAGGAATCCGAATTCTTCATCATAATGACAGAAGACACCCATATTCCCCGCATTCTCTAAATATTTCCCAAACGTTTGATTACAGAGTTTGTGTGATTCAAAATGTATGTACTTGATTGCATCAAACAGTTCTTCTTTTGATTTGATAGGACTAAATCTATAAAGCTTCATAATAAAGTAAAATTATCTTAAATATATAAAAATCTTTGTTCTAAATTCTTTTTGTGTCGTCAATAATTATTGAATACAACCCTTCTTGATATAAAAACAACTCAGACTTCAGATCTCAGACTTCAGACTTCTACAAATACTCTCTCGTCACCTCCTGCAACACATGAATATTGTGAATCGAGAGCAAACGGATTCCAAGTATTTCATTTTCCATCACGAGATGCCGGATATAACTTCGGCTAAAATCCTTGCACGTGGAACACGTACACCCTTCTACGAGTGGCAGAGGATCTTTCGCAAACTTCTGATTTCGGATATGAACACATTCATCTCCAATCCAAATTTTGCTTTTTCCTTAAAAGGGTTCGGATAAAC
>CAZQCN010000103.1:0-2188 GCA_964592185.1 uncultured Candidatus Peribacteria bacterium | reverse complement strand
GACGTCCCAAACGAGTCGGAATGACACAATCAAACATATCCACTCCCATTTCTATCGCCATACGAAGATCGGAAGGCGTTCCCACTCCCATGAGATACCGAGGCTTATCTTCTGGCAACTCTGCGAGGACAATTTCAAGACACCGCTCCATGTCCTCCTTGGATTCTCCGACAGACAATCCTCCGATCGCCATGCCGGGAAGTTCTTTCTTCGATGCAAGATATTGAGCTGATTCTTTCCGAAGATCATCATAAATCGTCCCCTGACAAATACCAAAAAGTGCTTGTTCATTCCCTTGAGCCGACTTCTTTCCTTTTGATTCCCAAGCTGATATGCAACGATCCAACCAACGATGCGTTCTCTCCATCGCTCCTTTCGCATATTCATGACTCGAATCAGCTGGAGCACATTCATCGAACGCCATGATGATATCAGCTCCGAGTTTTCTCTGAATTTCTATCGCATCTTCCGGCCGAATAAATCTCCAACTTCCATCATGATAGGATTGAAATTTCACCCCATCTTCAGAAATTTTAATAAGTTTATCAGTGAGTGAACGCTCTTTTTTCTGTGCCGTTTCTCCAAGTGAAAACACTTGAAATCCTCCAGAATCAGTCAACATCGGTCGATCCCAGGCAATCCACTTATGGAGCCCTCCCATTTCAGACACCAAATCTTCTCCTGGACGAAGCATAAGATGATAGGTATTTCCGATAATCACTTGAGAATTCATCGCCCGCAGTTCATCAGGATGAATTCCCTTCACACTGCCTTTGGTTCCAACGGGCATAAAACAAGGCGTCTGGATATCCCCATGCGGGGTATGAAAAATACCAGAACGGGCTTTGGTAGTTTTTGACTTTTTTTGAATATCAAAAGAAAACATAGTAGAGAGAAATTTCAAAATTATTCTATAGATAAACGAAGAAGAAACAAGTGATAAAGAAGTATCAAGATACAAGCTCACAAGGCACAAGTAAGTAACAAATTCCAAGCACCAAGTCCCAAGCATGACAGAGGGAGAGTATCAATTTAGAAATTTTTCTTGTATCTTATATCCTGATCACTTGAATCTTCCTTGTCACTTGTAAGCTTGTATCTTGTCACTTTCTTATGGCACTCCCCCTTTCTTTCCGCAAAGCCGACCCCACCGAGGCTCCCCTTCTCGCAGAACTTCTCTTGAAAGTCGGGCTTTCCAAAAATCCAAGCGAAGCGACCATGTTCGTAGAACGAGAACTTCTCTTCGGAGACTATTATTACATCGCTGAAACGATCATAGAAAACAAAACCATTCCCGTCGGACTCATCTCCATACGATTTCACGGAATGCCCCGACATGGATGTATCGAACTCATGCATATCGGAGTCGATGATACCTACAGAGGACATGGGATTGGAACACAACTCATTGAATACATGGAAAAAATCCTTCCTGAAGAATTCGAAAACTGGAATACAAGATTAAGAAAAAAAGCTGAAGTTCTCGGAGATACAAGCGAACTTCATTTTGGAACCCTTCGAAAAATATTTCTCCTTACCGGATCCAATTCTCTCCCTGCTCATAAACTGTATGAAAAATGTGGGTATACGAGAGAGACAGCGTTGATTCATCATTTGCATGCGGATCAGGATCAGGTGGTGTATTCGAAGTTTTTTTAATATTTCTTGTTCCTTGTACGCTTGTCACTTGTAGCTTTTTTGCAAAAAGTTTCACCTTTCTTCTTCAGATGGGTTTTGATAGCATGAACATGTTTTAAAATTCCCTATGGACAAAGAATCTTTCAAAGCCAAACTCGCATTCTTGTTTGAAAAAAACAAATATAGAGCCGTTTGTAAAATCTATATATGATCGTCTACCAATCCACAAAAGAATCTTTTTTGAATGATGTCCTATCAAACAATATCGAAAATATTATTTTAGAGATATTCCAAAAGAAACTCGGCAGAACAACAAATAGAAGTGAAATCCATTCTTGGAAAGAATCCATGCTATACATGAATAATATCTTAATAGATCCTGATATTCCGGCTTCATCAGGGGTTGCTATTGAGTTTCAAATTCCTCAAACATCGAAAAGAGTTGATTTTATATTAACTGGACAAGATGAAAACAAAGTTGAACATGTGGTAATTATTGAACTCAAAGGATGGGCAGAAGCCCATCTCACTAATAAAGATGGAGTTGTAA
>CAZQCN010000102.1:0-3419 GCA_964592185.1 uncultured Candidatus Peribacteria bacterium | reverse complement strand
TGGCTGAGTGGTCGAAAGTACCTCACTGCTAACGAGGCGAGGAGTAAAATCCTCCGAGGGTTCGAATCCCTCCCTCTCCGCCAGAAAATTTCTCACTTCGTTCGCAATTTTCGAGTGCGGGGTTTTGAGGTACGAGGATTGAGTAAGCTTTGAGTGTGGGTGTGGCATTAAAAAATATTTTTCACACTCACGACTCACACTAACTCGTCTCTCACTCTCCACACTGACACTCACACTAACTCGACACTCACACTACGTCTCAAAACTCTTTTCTACACTCATTATCTTCGCACTTCATGAGAACTATTTTTCTCTGAATTTTACTAGGATATTTCTCATTGTTATCGTATTATCGATTATGAATATACTTGCTTATATTTATAATCTTAATCAACACATCATATGAATAAAAATATTCTAATTATTGTTGGAGTTATTGTTGCGGGAGGACTCGTTCTTTTTGTTTTCTTGAGTAATAAAGAAAAAAATGTAGAGATGGTAAAAAACGAAACTGTTCAGCAACAGAGAGAGAGCCAAAATTCTTCTCAAAATGAGATTCAGAAAATTGTGAATGATGATTCTGATATGAAAACACCAGAGCAGAAAAGCCCGGTTGTATCAAATGTTGGATCATATGAAACTTATAGTCCTGAGAAAATTACTCGTGCGGATTCGGGGAAAGTCGTTCTTTTCTTCCATGCATCATGGTGTCCTTCATGTCGCGCTTTGAATGGGGATATAGAAAAAAACATAGATAGTCTTCCTGCAGGAGTGACAATTCTCAAAACTGATTACGACAAAGAGACTGAATTGAAGAAAAAATATGGAGTTACGTATCAGCATACTTTGGTTCAAGTAGATACAGATGGGAATATGATAAAGAAATGGAGCGGAGATTCAAAACTTGAAAAGCTTCTTTTACAGATTCAGTAATATGATTTTCTTTTTTATATCTATACTTGCGGGGATACTTACTGTGATTGCTCCATGTATTTTTCCGTTTTTGCCTATTATCATCGGCTCTTCGGAGGTTGGTGAGAAACGTATTTCGAGGAAGTCTCTTATGGTTATAGCATCACTTTCTGTTTCAGTTGTTGTATTTACATTGTTATTGAAAGCGACGACATTACTCATTGATATTCCTCAGGTATTTTGGAGTATTTTTTCTGGAACAGTCATTGTATTAGTCGGTCTTGCTCTTGTTTTCCCATCGATTTGGGCACGTATTTCATTTGTGCAAAAAATAAGTATTTTGGGAAATAAAGCTATTGGAGTCGGGTCCAAAAAAAAGAATTATTCTGGAGATGTTCTTATTGGGCTGGCACTTGGGCCAGTCTTTACTACGTGTTCTCCGACCTATTTATTTATTATCGCTACTATTCTTCCTTCAGGATTCTTCCTGGGACTTGTGTATCTTTTGGGATTCACGCTCGGGCTTGCCCTCTCACTTTTTCTCGTTGCCTACTTTGGAGGACGTTTGGTAAACAAAATTACTCGACACATGGGCGTAGCCAATCGAGTAAAAAAAATATTTGCAGTACTTATTATTTTGGTCGGTATAGCGATTCTCACTGGATATGACAAGAAAATTGAGACGGCGATTCTCGACGCAGGATATGGGGCAACGATCAATTTCGAAGAAACGCTTATAGAGAGGTTTGCTCCAAAGAAAAGTAATGAGGAGCAATCTTCTTCACTTATGAAGAGCGCGGTTGATCAAGGGTATGAAGTTATTACTTTGGCAGGTGGTTGTTTCTGGTGTACGGAAGGGTATTTTCAAGAACAGCCAGGGATAATAGATGCAGTTTCTGGTTATACAGGTGGGACTGAGCAGGATGCTTCTTATATCAAAGTTTCAAAAGGGGGCACTGCACATCGTGAGGCGGTTCAAATAATGTATGATCCGAAGGTTATTTCTATAGAAAAAATACTCGATATTTACTGGTCGCATATTGATCCTACAGATACCGAAGGTCAATTTGCTGACAAAGGTTTTCAATATACCACTGCTATTTTTTACCATAATAATATCCAGAAGGAACGGGCTTTTGATTCCAAAGAACGTTTGGAAGGGAGTGGTCTGTTTGAAGGCTCAATAGTTACAGAGATACTGCCGTTTACGAATTTCTTTAGAGCGGAAGAATATCACCAAGATTATTATAAAAAAGCGAGTGAACATTATGAACGGTATAAAAATGGATCGGGAAGAGTTGGTTTCATTGAAGAGACATGGGCAAAAGATGCAGCGATTAAATTTTTGGAAACTGAACAAAGAAATTCTCAAGATAAAAATTTGAAAAAAGACTATGACTATACTGATGAAGAGATTACAGAGATGCTCAAGAATCTCGATCCACTCGCATATCATGTGGTAGCGGAAGGTGGCACCGAATCTCCGTTCAACAATAAATATTGGGATAATCAAGCAGAAGGAATTTATGTCGATATTGTCACAAAAAAAGCTCTTTTTTCTAGCACTCATAAGTACGACTCTGGTACGGGTTGGCCAAGTTTTTGGAGAACTATTGACGATGATTCAGTCACACTTCATGAAGATAATTCCTTATCAACAACTCGTACGGAAATACGAAGTGATGGTGGGCATGTCGGGCATGTTTTTGATGATGGACCTATAGCAGAAGGAGGACGTCGGTTTTGTACGAATTCAGCATCGCTTTTCTTCGTGCCGAAAGAAGAGATGGAGAGCAAGGATTACGGGGAATATCTCTATCTGTTTCGTTGAAAATGAAATTCTGAAATTGCGGAAAACTGGTGATGTATAGAGTTCCAAATTTGGACTTTATTTTTCAGCTGTTTTCCTATACGATCTTGTTGCTCTTTTTATCTAGGCGCGTAGCTCCAATCGGTAGAGCAGCGGTCTCCAAAACCGCGTGTTGTGAGTTCGAATCTCTCCGCGCCTGCCATGTTTAAACGGCTTAGATGAGCCGTTTTTGATGTTTTAAATAAAGAAGATTGAAGCTATTTTTTTAGTTCCTTCGCACATACAAAGTAGATATCCGATTCACTATAAAAGTTGTAAATTTTCTTTTGCCGATTCTTACCTTTTGTATACTCAATATTGTTCTCGTTTAATTTTTTTGTGATTAAAGTATCCCTTATTTCTAATTGCTTTGACCACGCATATACTGTCCCAAATTTCTTTCCATCTTTGATAAAGAAACCATCTTTGTCAGCTTGGGGAAGGGTCTCTTCAAGTATATCTTCACAAACTTTTAAAACATCTGCTTCGGAATAAAATTTAGATATACGTCCTACTCTATCCTTTCCATTTATAGATTTAGTGTTTAGTAATTTTCTATATAAGTTATCTACACCCAATAAATTTTCCCAAGCATTGGTAGTTCCAAATTTCTTTCCATCTTTGATAAAGAAACCATCTTTGTCAGCTTGGGGAAGGG
>CAZQCN010000101.1:0-3427 GCA_964592185.1 uncultured Candidatus Peribacteria bacterium | reverse complement strand
AAAATTCAATTATTTTTTCTATGACAAAGAGAGATTTTGTATCAAAATTATTTATAATGGACAAAATGGCTTGAAAAACATAGAAATAAGTCTACTTGCAGAAACAGAATATTATTCCGCCATAACTAATCACTTTCCCTCTGAAAAAAAACGAAAAAAACATCATCATCTCTGAGGACGAAACATGGAGCGGATAACGGGAATCGAACCCGTATTTTGGCCTTGGCAAGGCCACATAATAACCATTATACGATATCCGCAAAAAGTCTAAATCAAAATACAAGATGACTTCAAAGCTTTGAAATTATAGAGATTTTTTTAGAGAAAGCAACTGTAGAAAATTTAGAAGACATGGTACTATGCTACCAACTATACTCTACTATGACTTACCTCGAAATCGCCAAAGACATTGCCCTCAAAGCAGGTGGAATCATGAAGCAATATTTTAGCTTTGAAACACACAAAGAACTCAAGCAAGATCATACTCCTGTAACTCTTGCGGATACCACCATCAATAGCCTCGTCATTCAGGAACTCAAAAAACATTTCCCAAATCATGGAGTCCTCGGAGAAGAAGAAAGTAATTATGATGAAAATAATGAATATATTTGGGTATGCGACCCTATCGATGGCACTATACCATTCTCTATTGGCATGCCAACGAATGTTTTTTCTTTGGCTCTCACCCATAATGGAGAAGTCATTCTCGGAGTCATCTATGATCCATATCTGGATCGAATGGTTTGGGCGGAGAAAGGGAAAGGAACTTTCTGCAATGGGAAACAAATATTTGTAAGTAAGGCAGAAAATCTTCAAAACCAACATCTCTACAGTTCGTACTCATACACCGACACAACAAGTTTATATAAAGAACTTCAAAAGGAACATGCCGGGCTCCTTGGCTTCCGCAGCATTCTCTATCCTACTATTTTCATTGCCCATGGAACCATCATAGGAAGTTTTTATCCATATCCGCACCCTTACGATGTTGCAAGTAGCAAAATTATTGTAGAGGAGGCAGGAGGAAAAGTTACTGACCTCTTCGGGAATGATCAGCGATATGATCGTCCAGTAAAAGGCTGCATTGCCAGTAACGGGAAAGTGCATGACCAACTACTCGAATTAGCAAAAAAATATATAACCCTCTCTTCTTCATGAAACATCATCTTCACACTCATATCAAAGAAGATCACAACATCTCTACCGTAGCTTCTTTCCTCAAAGAAATAGTCTATGGAGGAACCGATGGCGTCGTCACGACGTTTGCAGTAGTCGCCGGGTTTACTGGAGCAAATTTTGGCGGAAGCGTTGTTCAATTTTCTTTTCTCACAGTACTTCTTTTTGGACTCGCTAATATGTTCGCTGATGGTATATCCATGGGACTTGGAAACCTCCTCTCACTCCGTTCCGAGAAAAAGCATTATGAACACGAACGAAAAAAAGAAATGTATGAAATCATCAACAATCCGGAATCTGAAAAACACGAAACCGTTGAACTTTTACAAGTAAAAGGGTTTTCAAAGAATGATGCTGAGCAACTTTCAAATATTTATTCGAAAAATCCAGAGTATTGGGCAGATTTCATGATGAATCACGAGCTCGAAATGCCAAATCCTGGCAATGACAATCCTATATATAATGGACTCGCAACATTTTTTTCATTTTTATTCTTTGGATTTATCCCACTCATTCCTTACTTTTTCCCGCAAGAGGTAGGAAACACCTTCATCTTGGCGTGCAGTTTCGCCCTCGGAGCATTGATTCTCATTGGAATTCTTCGATGGAAGATTACTCGAGAAAATATATGGAAATCAATGTCTGAAGTGATTTTTCTCGGAGGCACTGCTGCTGTCGTCGCATTTATCGTAGGAACATTTTTCCAAGGATAATCATGAATTCATGTCTTAATGTATTTTCATATGCTTATACTTTCAGTCAAAAACCCATCAACTCTTAACTCCCAAGCCCTAGAACATATAGATGTCATAGAACTTCGAGCAGATTACTTACCAGACACTTCAAAAGAAGCTCTGACACACGTCATTACTCAACTCAAAACCTTTCAAAAACCCATTCTCTTTTCTCTCTTCTCAAAACGAGAAGGTGGAGCCTTCCAGAATAATGAAGAAGAACTCTTTGAGAGACTTCATTGGGCGAGCGAACTCGGCTGTGAATACATTTCCATGGAAATACATTGGGGGAAAGCGAATCAAAGGAAACTCATAAAAAAAATCAAAGGCCAAGGGGCAAAGAGCATCACCACCCTTCATCATTCAGAAAAGACGTATACAAAAGACGGACTTCGACATGCAGCTCGGAGATGTCTGTATACGAAAGCAGATATTATCCGTCTCGCATTTCAAGCGGATAGCATAAAAGATACTCTGAAAATATTCGAGCTTATCGATTTCGTAAATAAAAAATACAAAACTCCCATCATCGCTTATGCTCAAGGGGAAAGAGGAAAGCTTTCTCATGCCATCGGAGAAGTGTGTGGAAGCTTCGGAACCTTCGTGTCTTCAGAGGAAGAAATGGAAAAAGAGTTTTTGACTATGAAGGAAATTCAAGAAATTAAGAAAGTTTTGTAAAATAAAAATATGAAGGGGATTCAGATCTGAATCCCCTTCATTTGAAAATATTTTAAATTATTACTCAGTATCTTTGACTGCCTTTCGGATTTTATTCGAAGCTTTTTTCTTGATTTCTACCACCTTTGCCTTTACAACTTTTTTCCCTTTCTGAATTTCATCTTTTACTTTCTTTTTTACCTTCGCAATTTCTCCTTTCCCTTTCTTAATAATTTTTTGAGTTCGTGGTGATTCAACAAATTCCTCCATGGCGGGCTTCAATTCTTCAAAAGCTCCCTTTAACTCGCTCAAATATGCTTTCATTTTTGCAGTGGTTGGATTCTTCCCTTTTTCCCATTCATCCATAATACCTTTTCTCACATCTTTCCCTTTGTTCTTTCCTAAAAAGGTCATGAAAGCAGAACCAAAGAAAAAACCAAGCAACATACCAATAATACCAAAGCGTCGTCGAGGAGCATTCATAAAAAAATACGTTAAAATCTTGGGAACACACTCATTATACCAAAAAGCTTTCTCTTTGAAAACTTTCTCACTTCCAGTACACTAAGATCAGATTAACACTTCCCTCTATGGATCAATACAATATGAACCCAATGAATCAAATGAATCATTGAAAAATTCAAGAGATGAATTGGCTAAAATAATAGAGGGAGCAACAAATAAAAAGGTTGAGATAATAACAACAACAGATTATAATATAGCCATAGAAAATATAATTTCAGGGAAAGCTCAGATTGCATATATTGGAGCAGAAGCTGTTTTAAGCGCATCAGAAAGAAATGCCAATGTGCAAGCTGTATTAACTAATGCTGGAGAAAGTGGGACTAGAGAAGATGCGT
>CAZQCN010000100.1:0-3525 GCA_964592185.1 uncultured Candidatus Peribacteria bacterium | reverse complement strand
ATATAATTTCCCATCTCATATACAAACTTCATCAACCTCAGCAGGAAGCAAGAGGTTTTTTTATTAGATACACCCCTAACTCAATTTTATGGAAAACATATCACCAATAGGTCCAAAAACATCAACATATATAATCCCAGAGAATTTCGAAAATGCAGATCCAAAATTTGTATCAGACTTCAAACAAACAATAATACAATTAACTCAAAAATTCGGAATAGCTTTAGCCGTTCCACTTGACGTTTCTCAAGATTTTAATCCAACTCAGTCCAAAAAAAAATATTCACCTGCAATGATCGAAAAAATGCAAGAGAGTATTGCCCAAGAAAAAGTTGAACTCCATAAAGATAGAATCTTAGATTCAGAAATGGATATTACTACCTTAGCAAAAAGATTTCAAAAAAAGCTACAAGTCATGGTACAACATGGTAGACAGGAAAAATTTGAAAAAATTGCAAAAATTTTGGATGAAGTTGCAAGTACAGAAAAAAACCCAGAGATTCTTACATTTCTCGGAGATGTAAAATCGAATGTAGAACAGCAAACAAAACAGTTCGAAAAACAAAATCAACACTCTTAGTCTCAAATTTTTAAATATTCAATCTTTTAGAAATAGCATGAAACAAACTTACAACACTTATAATCGTCGCACCATTCGTAAAACACTTCCTCTGAGGAAAGTTTGTGGTGTGTTCGTGTAAAATATTTACATTCAATCTCACTCACAAATAAAAAACCTCAGCGAGAAGCATGAGGTTTTTTTTATTACATTTTAAAAACTACTATGAATCAGCCTACTAATATAACCAATATTTTTTCCACTGAATTTGGGGACCTACACAGTATACTATCCAAAGAACTCGGAGATACAACAGCTTTAGCATATACCAAGTCCTTATACAAAAAAACCAACGGCAGTGTAAGAAAATGTGGAGAAATATTTTTTGACATCGGAAAAGCGTGGTCTCCACTTTTATACCATTGGGTAGAGTGGATACAGGATAACCAAAAATATAGCCCAAAAGTTATTATGAGAGACGGGAAAGTACTTGATCCCATTCACAGCACTCGATCATGGGGAAGAATCTGGTTAAATAGATTAAATTGTGGAATCGAAGATGAACTCTCAAATCATGCCTCCACATATGAGGACTCTCTCTTAAGTAAGTATATTGAACAAGAAGGGCTAAACGATCCTTTTACCTTTATTGATTCAGGGTGTTGGGGCACGATTGTCAAAGATCTTCACAGCAAATTCAAACTCCAATTTCAACCCCTCTTTTTCTTTTCACATAATCCTTATATACCTGGTTTCCTAAATGACATAGGAATAAACGATAAGGAAGGAGAAATCTTGAACGACTCTTTAGAATGCTGCTTTCTTAATTTCCATGAAAGACCTAGCGTCTTTAAAAAAGATTCTATGGGAAAGATTTCTCCCGAAATTCAGCTAATACAAAATCCTGTTGCAAAAATTTGCGCTCAAAGCGCTTTAGAAGGAATTAAAGAGGGAAATGAATCGAATAAAAAGCTCAGTGCCAATGAGGCAATTGAAATACTACTAAATCTCTCTCACAAAGCTCGAGAAGAGTTTACCGGCTTATTACATACTCATTCACCAACTTGGTCAAAAGGAGAGGCGTTCATCGAATCATGGCCTAAGGAATTAAATTGGACAGGATATATAACTCCTCCTTCTAAAAAATAGCTTAAAATTTATGAATAAGAAAGTAATCACCGGCGTATTACATTTAGAACCTTTTCCCGATTCTCATGACAAGGAAGAACTGGGGAATCTTATAGAAAAAGCATTACGTGACTTATCTGCTCTTCAAGTTGGGGGAGTGCATCAGCTCTTAATTGAAAATGATTTCCATGAACCCCCCAGTCCTTATGGAGAATTTCTCACAGAAGATCAATATAAAGTTTTTGTTTCTATAATGAAAAAACTTAAACCGTATATCAAGGTTCCATTTGGATTCTGCTGCCTTCTCAATGATTATAAAAGTTCATTTAAACTCGCTAAAAATTTCGGAGGATCTTTTGTCCGTTTAGATACATTTGTAGATCCTGTAGAAAGAATTTCAGACGGCATACAAATAATTCCTTCCCCTTCAGATATTCTCTCCTTTCAGAAAGACATAGAAGCAGAAGATATAGAACTTTGGGCGGATGTCCATGTAAAGCATACAAAGTTACTGGTAGACAAAACTATAAATGCATCAATATTAGAAGCGAATAAGTTTAAAGCGGACAAGATTATTATAACAGGAGGTTGGACTGGCCAAGCACCCAATGTGGGATATATTAGAAATCTAGTTACTCACTTCCCTGATATAAATTTTATTATTGGAAGCGGCGTGAATAAAGAAAATATAAATGAATTTGGATTATATATAGACAACTTCATTATTGGAAGTGCATTCAAAAATTCAAAAGGAGTATCTATTGATAAAGTAAAAGAAATTATCCACTCCTTATAATAGTCTCTCTTGCAATATCAGAATAATCTGATATCTTATACATCGTTCTTTCGCAAATCATCCAGCCCGTGGGGAATTAGCTCAGTTGGCTAGAGCGCCTCGTTTGCACCGAGGAGGTCAAGGGTTCGAATCCCTTATTCTCCACCAAAAAACATTCACTTCGTTCACATTTTAAGTGTGGGTAGTGGGTAGCTAGTAGTGGGTTGTTAAAAGATCAAGGTCTGAAAAAATAAAAAATCCAAGCGCGCGTAGCTCAGTTGGTTAGAGCGCGACACTGATAATGTCGAGGTCCCAAGTTCAAGTCTTGGCGTGCGCACCAGAAAATGTTCACTTCATGAACATTTTAAGTGCATGTAGCGAGTAGTAAGTTCCCGATCCGTCCTTACGGACTTCAGGATCCCGATCCCCTAGGGCATATCGGGAAACGAGTACCTTTAAGGCGTTTTTAAACACATGGTAGGGAGTGCAAAGACACTTTGCCCTCCCATGTTTGCATCAGCAAACATACCCCATTTGTACAAAATTCAAATCTGAGTCTCTCTTACCTCCCCACCTCAAAAATCCCCAGATACACAAAAAAAGCGAGGATCTGTATCCTTGCTTCTTGAAACGTACTGGCATTAACACCCCAGCGTAATAGAGAATCACCCTGATCCCGACGAATCGGGAAACGACCGAATAGAAAAAACACGATGTGTTTTTTCGTTACTCCCTAGAAAGGAGATGTTCCATCCGCAGATTCCCCTACGGATACCTTGTTACGACTTAGTCCCAATCACTGACGCCACCTTCATACCCAACTAAATGGGTGTATCGGGTGTTTCCAGCTCTCATGACTTGACGGGCGGTGAGTACAAGACCCAGGAACATATTCACCGAGACATTCTGATTCACGGTTACTAGCGATTCCAGCTTCATGAGGGCGAATTGCAGCCCTCAATCCGAACTGAGAGTAGCTTTTTGGGGTTCGCTTAGGATTGCTCCCTTGCACTGCCCTTTGTACTACCCATTGTAGCGCGTGTGTAGCCCTAGACGTAAGAGC
>CAZQCN010000099.1:0-3530 GCA_964592185.1 uncultured Candidatus Peribacteria bacterium | reverse complement strand
TTCATTTCTAATTTTTAATTCTGTATTATGTACCTCTTCGGTAACTGGAAAATGAACAATACTCTCGAAGAAAGCGTAAATTTCTCAATAGAACTTATAAATCAATTGCGAGAAAAACGACCGAAGTCAAAAATCGCCATATTCCCAAACACCGTTTGCCTCCCGATGATGCGGGAACTTCTTGAAGAGGAAGAGATCGGATTGGGTTCACAAAACTTCCACCATGAAACTGAAGGTCCGTTCACGGGAGAAACCTCTCTCAGACAAGTTCAAGAGTTCATCCAATATGCTTTGGTTGGACATTCGGAACGAAGAAAATCAGGAGATACCCTGGAAATCATTCGCAAAAAACTTGAACTCTTAAATGAAACAAATATCTCTCCCGTCCTTTGTATAAGTGATCCAAAAGATATACCCGTCTTACTCACCGGCCAAAGTACATCTCTCTTTTCCCATCTCATTATCGCCTTCGAACCTCCGGCTCTCATTAGCGATGGAAAAACATTCAAGAAGGTCCCTACTCCAGAGGAAATCGATGAACAGATTGAAATATTTGAAAAAGAGTTGGCCAAGGTACAATCCACTGGAACTCCCCAAGTTCCATTCATGTACGGAGCATCCGTCAACGCCGATAACGTCGAAGAGCTCCTCAAATCCAAGAAAAACCAAGGATTCCTCATGGGACAAGCCTCAGTAAAATTTGAAAGTTTTTGGAAAGTAGTAGAGAAGGTAGAGGAAAAAGAGTAACAAATAGCAAAACATCACATGTCGTAGGGAAAGGACAGCGTCCTGTCTTTTCTATATGGAGAAAATTAATAAATAGACAATGCAAACAATTTGTGTTATAATGCATTCTTCATAAAAAACTTCATGACTCTCAGCCTTCGATCTCATAGTCACGAACAAGAGGTAATTCTCTTCAAAGAGTGGATGACTTATGTTTTTGGTTCTCAATCCATTTCTCAATTAGAATCAAAAATTTCACAAGTCAGTACTCAAGCCCTCTTGGAAATAAGAAACAAGCTGAATTATAAATTCTTAGAAATAAAAAAAACTGAATTCAAGACAAATCCCCAGCTATGGAATCAAATTGAACCAATCCTCAATAGTGTTGAAATTAAAGGTGCTTATAAGTACGCACAACAAAAATATTCACAAACCTCCGACGGAGAAATAAAAGCAATTATTGAATGTCTAGAAGGGGTCCTAGAAACTGTAAATAACAGTAAGAAGGAAAATATAATCATACATCTTCAATCACATCGGGCGAAGACTAAGATTATTCCGATTACAGAAATCCAAGCATATATTCAGGAAATACAACAAGTATTGAAAAAATATCAAACCAATGAAGAATTCCAAAAACAGCTTCAAGCACTTCTGGAAATAACCCAACAAGAAGTTTACAACGCTCATACAGCAGAGCAAAATTTGGGATGGAGAGGTGCTTTAAAAGCGCTCCTACTAAAAGTAAGAGGTTTATATGGTAAAAGAACTTCTACAGGAAACATTTCTGGGACACTCGCTAGAGAATAGAGACTACTCTCCTCGATACTCCCCCTTCGACGCAAGACTATTCAACCTCGCTCGCTCGACGAGTATTTTTTGTGCCTCTGCATAATTCTCAGACTTTCCTTTCCAATGAGCGAGTGCTGGCCCCTGGATAGCACGCGCATACGAAAAGGTCACCGGCCATGGATACCCTCCGAGCAATGCAATTTTCTGAAGATTTTCCGTAGCCTGCTCTGGAGTCTGTCCTCCAGACAAGAAGACCACTCCTCCTACATTTGCAGGAACCGTCGCACGAAGTACTCGAGCAGTCGCTTCTGACACTTGTTCAGAAGTCGCTTGAATTGAACATTTGTCTCCAGAAATAATCATACTCGTTTTCAAGATCAAACCGGAAAGATCCACTTCATGCTTCTCCATTTCATCAAACAACCCTCTCAGAACTTGAGTCCCCACTTCTTCGGCCCGTTCAATCGTATGTTCCCCGCTGATCAATACTTCCGGTTCCACAACAGGAACAATATCAAGCTCCTGACAAATACTCGCGTATCGCGCCATCTGATGAGCATTCACATAGAGACAGTATTTAGAAGGTATGTCTGATCCAATATAAATTTCAGAACGGAATTTCGCTCCCTCAGCGCCAAGCTCTTTGTACTTGGCAAATCGTTTCGCAAGACCATCGACTCCTTCCACTACTTTTTCTCCGGAATGGTTCGGAAGAGCGACTCGACCGGTATCTACCTTAATAAGAGAAATCATATCCTTGGATTTCAGAAGCTCAGGAAACATAACCCCGTCATCACTTTTTTGAAACATAGTCTCATCAAACAAAATCATTCCACTCACATATTCTGAAATACCAGGAGCCGTAATAAGCATCTGCCGATACATACGTCTCATTTCTTCAGAATCTTCAATTCCAACTTTTTCAAAACGTTTTTTAATGGAATCAGAACTTTCATCGATAGCGAGAAAACCTTTGCCCTTTGCCATGAGACGGGAAACAATTGAATGCAAAACAGAATCAGCCATATATAAAAATTAATAATGAAAAAAAATAATCGGAGAGGCGGCCCCCGCCCGTACGGGCGTATCGCATACGCCCCACAAAATGCCATTTTAAAAAAATCATCAATATCTTAAATCGCTTCAATTCCTATTATATCATATGCGTCGTTACAACCTTCTGCCACGTCTTCAACTTCGAACAAACCACCAAAGATTCCGTTTCGATCACCCCAGCACTTCGTGCCACCCCTTTCAACACATCCCCTCGAGTCACTCCCGTAGCTACGAAAAGTAAATCCTCACCCTGTACTAAATCTTGTTCCGTATAGACATGTTCAAGATCCGTAATCCCCATTTCACTTAAACGTTTCACAACATCTTCCTGAAGTATTTTCATGTCCGTATCATAAGGCTTCAGGCGTCCATGGAATTGACCACCACACGCCTTGGTCAAACAAGCTGAAATCGTCGCTTCCGGAGCAGCCCCAATACCAAAAGAAGCATGAACTCCCATTTCTTCCGCCATCATCGACATAACACAGGCAATGATATCGCCATCTCCAATCAATCGAATCTTCGCACCAGCCTGACGAATTCCCTGTATTAACTCCCGGTTTCGAGGCCGATCCAACACCATCACTACCACTTCACTCAAAGGAATATTGTATCCACGAGCTACTTTCTCTAAGTTGTCACGAACTGGAGCATCAAGATCCAATATTTCTTTTACCTTCGGTCCAACGACGATTCGATCCATGTATGTGTCCGGAGCATGAAGCAACGTCCCACGAGGCCCAATCGCCATCACCGTAATCGCATTCGGAGCATCAGTTGCTGCCAAGTTCGTCCCTTCGAGAGGATCTACGGCAATATCTACTTCGGATCCTCCGGTTCCTAACTCTTCTCCAATAAATAACATTGGAGCCTTGTCTCTTTCTCCTTCGCCAATCACCACTCGTACAGAAAGAGGCATACCGTTTAAACTCGCTCTCATCGCTTCCGTCGCCAGT
>CAZQCN010000098.1:0-3538 GCA_964592185.1 uncultured Candidatus Peribacteria bacterium | reverse complement strand
GAAATAGAATATTTTTATTATTTAATTTTCATCCTATGTTCATGCAGTATCTTATTACCTTCGGTTGGGCAATAACCGGAGCTCTTTCTATGGCCATTGCTTTGGGAATTGGATTGAAAGTACTTCACTGGCTCACTCCTATCGATGAATGGGAGGAAATCAAAAAGGGAAATATCGGAGTTGCCATTATTACATCAGTAGTTATTTTGGCTTTTGCGATAGTTATCACTCTTACCATAAATTCATGAAAAAAATATTCATCTCTACAGTAATTTTTATTATTACTTTTGGGGCTCTCCCCGTCCTCGCTTCGGCCCATCCAGGAAGAACAGATGAAAAAGGAGGTCATAAATGCCATACTGAGTGTGAAAAGTGGGGCCTAAAATATGAAGAATATCACTTTCACGAGAAAAAAATGGAAGCCAGAACAGAGGCTCGAACACAAGCCAGACAAAGTTTCTAGTTCTTCTTTAAGTATAAAACTAAATGATACTGCTTAACTCAAGAAGTTTACTTAAGGTATTCCAATTCCTCATGGTCCCCGAAACCTTCAACTTCTTTTCAAAAAAATTATTTGAAAGTTTCGTTCGTCCAACTCCCTCTGGGAACAAAAGATATATCCCATATTCAGATACAGAAAACTGTTCGGAATCGGCTTTCGCTTTTTGTAATTCTTCCAAAGGCAAACCCACACAAGATGATGAAGAAAATATGAAATACCAAACTTTAGTTTCTCCTGGAAAAGGATTGTTATCTATTACTCTTTTCAACTCCTCCGGAGTTCGAACAAAAACCTTCACATCAAAACCAAAGACCTTTTCTATTTTCTTTTCAATTATTTCTTGCAGTTTGAAAGCATCTTTTTCATCACTTCCGAAAATCACATTTCCACTCTGAATATACGTTTTTACATTCTGAAAACCAAGAAACTCATAGAGCTTTTTGAGCTCGTCCATCTTGATCATTTTTTGTCCGCTGACGTTGATACCGCGGAGAAGGGAAATGTAAATATTCATACATAATGGATAGGAAATTCTTGGGTTGAACATTCTGTTGGGCGTATGCAATACGCCCCTACGGGCGTGAACGCCTCTTCGTTCTTCTTTCTGAATTCAAACCTCTGAACGTTCTTATCTCTTATTTCTTATTTCTGACCTCAACAACTCCCTCTTCCTCTCCACCCCTCCTCCCGCATATCCTCCCATCCCTCCATCACTTCGTATCACCCGATGACAAGGAATATCAATAAGGCAGGGGTTCTTCCTCAAAGCACTCCCAACCGCTCGGGCAGCACGAGGAACTCCGATAGCAATCGCCACTTGCTGATACGTTCGAGTTTCACCCACTGGAATGGTGAGGGTGTAAGCCCAGACTTTTTTTTGGAAATCGGTACCAAGAAGAGAAGAAATACGAATCATAGGGCAAAATCAAATGTCAAAAAATCCCTAACCTTAAAAAACCTTTCACTTATAATTATTCACTTTTAACGTTGTTAATTGTTCGTTGTTCGTTGTTCACTATCCGAAACGTTCCAACTCGAATCCCTTCACGAGTAGAATCATCAACTTCGGAAGTTTTGGCAAGACGTTCAAAAAGCTTCAATTTTTCCTCTTCTTCCATGAGACTCAAGTGGGCTTTTTCAATATTTACAGGGAGAAGTTCAAATGAAAGATCTTCACTGTCGAGATTAACTTTCATCATTAATCCATCTCGAGTATTCGGTGCCACTTGATCAAAAATGAAGTTCCCAAGAGAATAGACAATCAACTTTCCATTATACATTTCAAACGGCTGAATCACGTGTGGATGAGCCCCGACAATCAAATCTGCTCCAGCATCGATGAAAACATGAGCATCATCCTTTTGAGCGAGCGAGGGAAGAAGTTTATATTCGGGCCCCCAATGAGGAAAAACTATCACAAAACATCCTTCAGCTTTAAGCTTTTGAATTTCGGCCACCACAACTTCTCTATTCTGGCCCACGAGCTGATGATAACCGACCCAAGCAATTTTGTGTCCATTGAGTTCACGGGTAATAGAAGTAGGATCTTCATTCCAGTAGTTCCCAAAATAAGGCAAACCCATATCATCAAGGTGAATTTTACTTTCGTCAAAAGACTCACGACCGAAATCGCGAGAATGGTTATTCGCCAAACTCACTATATCAAATCCATATTCAAGCAAATGTTTTACATCATCAGGACTGAAGCGAAACATCGTATTATCTGGATGAAGTTTCCGAGGTTTGTCTTCTGAAATAGTCCCTTCGAGATTCCCGATACTGAGGTCAATTGTCGGATCAATCAGAATATCTTTGATATCGATTAAAACATCTTCAAACCCATCTTGAGCAATCTTCTGGCGAACATATCGATCGAGCATGATATCACCGACGAAGAGCATCTGAACCGACGTTTTTTGGGGAACCACTTCAGGAACTTCCAGTATTTCCGGAACATTTTCAATAGATACTCCCGAAACACTTTCTTCAGGAATATTTAGCTTTTCAAACACATTCGTTCTCTGGAAAACCGGGAGCAAAAAATAAATAAACAAAGCAGCCGAAATCAAAGAAACACTCGTGACAAGAAAAAACAATTTTCTCATATAAACCTAACGATTATTATAAGAAAAATGCATGTAATCTTTGTTTTCTTTGAAGTTTCCTCCCCAACCCCAACCAATTTTCTTGAAAGCGGACACTACAGGTGAAGTCGCGGTGATAGTACCGGGAACCTCAGGATTATAGGCTCCTCCCACCAGAATCACTCCTTCGTTGGTCATCATAGGATTCAGATTCGCGTTGATATCGATGGCCTTACCAAAAGCATGCTGGGAAAGACGTTCTGTACCGCTCACCTTCCGGCAACTAAAGGCCTTCGTGGTGCCGGGATCAATAGGAAATCCAGAGTGGAAGATCTCATCAAAAACTTTTTTCAAATCTTCTGCTTCATCTTTGTGTACTTTCAGAGAATGAGTTCCTTCACTATCAGTTTGTAAATTGTTGATAGGAAAAGTAATGGTCACGAGCTCCGCTTCGGTGGCACACGAAGTAGGATCCTGCGTGACGTACTGATTCATCATTGCTTCACTAAAACGTATCAAAATATTTCCATACGCCGCATCCTGAGTTCGTACATTTTCCCGGATTCTCCAAATCATTTCCGCCATCTCGCCTCGTCGAAAATTCGCGTTAATATCTCGAACACTGGAAGGAATGTAATATTTATCAGAAAGTGCGTAAATATATTGGTAATACCAAGGATTATGAGTGTCTTCTTCGTATTTTATATCAAACACGTTCACCGAAATCTTCGCTGCTTCTTTGAAGCTCAAAAAAGTGGAAGGTCGAAACGTTCCATCTTCATAGCCAGAGATCATACCTTCTTCCTTCGCATAACATACGTATGATGACCACCAATCTGTTTTTTTTATATCCGGAAAACAAGAGCCTTTTGACTCGACCGGATCTCGAAGCAGTTTAGCACCAATAAGAATTTTCATGAATTCAGCCCTCGTAATAGAAGCAAGCGGCCGA
>CAZQCN010000097.1:1634-3562 GCA_964592185.1 uncultured Candidatus Peribacteria bacterium | reverse complement strand
TATATTTTACAGAAAAACATGTAAAGCGTCAAGCACTGGTCGTCGGGGATTTTCTTAGCTTCTATGCTGTTCTAGGCTATCAGGTCTTTTTTTTCTGAGTAAAATCTGCTATAATGCTTGGATTTCTGAAATAAAATCCCAAATCACAAATACCAAAATTCAAAAAAATGAAAAAAAATATCATTCAAATCGGAGCGATATTGATGATCCTGAGCATAATGGTGGCTCTTCCGAGTATCCCCAAATTGAAGGCTCAAATCACAGAAAACACAATAGGTACAATCCAAGTAAAAGAATTTCAGAAGAATAGTCCACAACTCTACCTAGTAACTGCCATTATCGATGGAGATACTATTGTGGTGGATGACAACGGCCATGAGCAACAGGTTCGTCTCCTCGGAATCGATACCCCAGAGATCAGAACACTTCACTCAAAAGATATGTGTTTTGGGCAGGAAGCAACGTTGTTTACCACCAGTGCATTACGCTATCGTCTCGTAAGTCTGGAGAGCGACTCAAAGAATCGTAATACAGATGATTACGGCCGATGGTTGCGGTACGTCGATATTCCAGTCTCAAATGGTAATTTCATAAGACTCAATGAGATGTTGACCTTTGGAGGATATGCGAAGACGATGCCTGAATATGCTTTATCACAGATTCAAAAGTATTTGGATTTAGAATCAAGCGCCAGAGAACAGCAAAAAGGATTGTGGAAGAGGTGTCGATAAAGTAAGTGACAAGATTACAAGCAAACAAGGGACAAACAAAGAAACAAATTACAAGAACGAAGAAAGTCTCTCCGAAGATTGAATTTTTGCTTCTACCTTTTTTCTTGAAATTTGAGGCTTGAAGATTGCTTGTGACTTGTTTGCTTGTTGCTTGAATCTTATTACAAAAATTCCTTTTTCTCCCTTTTCTCCAACTCCTCCACCACCTTCTTCACTTCCTGCACCCGATCTCTCGGACAGATCAGCAACGCATCTGGAGTGTCCACAACAACGAAATTATCCATCCCAATCAGAGAGATAATCTTTTTTTCTTGGGCATATATGAGATTTGATTCACTGTGAATGGTAATAACTTCTCCTTTCGTTACGTTTTTATTTTCATCTTTATCCTGGAGGTCATACAGCGTATTCCAGTTTCCTACATCGCTCCAACCGAAATTCCCTGGAACCACAACAATCTGTTTTGCCTTCTCGATAATAGCAAAGTCGATGGAAATCTTCCTCATTTGCGGATAGATTGCCTTCACAACCTCCATGGCTTGCGGAGTATCAAGAGATCCCTGCATAGCAATAAGTTTTTCATAAATATCTTCAGCGTAGGTTTGGTAGAGAGATAACATCGTAGAGTTCTTCGCCGCAAACAAACCGGAATTCCAAAGGTACATCCCTGAATTCACATACTCTGTTGCCAAAATTTGCTCAGGCTTCTCGGTAAATTGATCAACAACGAAAAAATCATCCTCTCCTGTCGTTTCGTAGACACTGCCTTTTTTGATGTATCCGTAACCAGTCTCAGGATAGGCTGGAGCAATCCCAATAGTAACAATATGTTCATGATTTGTAGCCAAAAAAGTCCCAATATTTGATAGTAAACGAGCATATTCATCTTCGTCGATAATATGATGGTCAGAGGCAACCGCAATGAAAGAACCATCAGGATCCGCATGGTGAATCATAAGAGCTGCGAGACCAATAGCGGCAGCCGTATCTCTCCGTTCTGGCTCCAAAATAAGTCGAGAAGGGTTGAAATTGGGAATTTGCTGAAGAATAAAATCTTTTTGATTCACATTCGTCGATATCCAAATACAATCTGGATCAAACACTTTCAAAAGACGTTCATACGTCTTTTGTAACAATGTCTTATTATCGATAAAAGGCTTTACTTGTTTCGGAGAGTTTTTTCGAGAAATGGGCCAA
>CAZQCN010000097.1:0-1624 GCA_964592185.1 uncultured Candidatus Peribacteria bacterium | reverse complement strand
AGACGAGTCCCTGTGCCGCCGGCAAGAATACATGCGTGAAATTTCATAGTTTTTTTAAGTTTCAAGAGTATTATAAGTGACGAAACTCTTTCTTCCAAAAAAATGTTTGCAAATATTGTCTGTTACCATCGAGTATTTGAATCTATTGATTCACTCACTTACCAAATTCCTGAACATGTTTCTCTGAACATTGGGGACATCGTGAAGGTTCCTTTTGGAACTCAAGTGAAGCGTGGCATAGTAGTTTCATTGAGCGAAAATACAACGCTCCAAGAATATAAACAGATCATAGAAAAAGTTGAAAACCAAGTTCTAAGCGCTCTACACATTGAACTTGCCAAAGATCTCTCGTATTACTACTGCGTTTCTCTCTATCGGTTTATCCAACTCTTTCTCCCCGAAGAAATGCTTGATGGAGACTACAAACCAACTTCAGAATTTTTTATTCAAAAAGGAATATCTTGGAATATGCGATTTGATCTCATCTCACCCAGAGCCAAAAAACAATTAAAACATCTAGAAATAATAGAAGGGGCAGCAATAGAAAAAATCTCTTTTGCCAGCTTGAAGGCCGAAGGAATCACTCTGCCAGATCTCAAAAAACTGGATGCCCTGGAAATTATCGAAATTATCGAATGCGAATCCTTACATGCTCCTTATTTGGATTACAAAAAGAGAGGCAAGGTGAGTTTTGATCTCAACCCCGCTCAAAAAGAAGCTTGCCAGAGCATTCTTTCCAATACCACCAAACCGCAACTTCTCTTCGGAATCACCGGATCTGGAAAAACAGAAGTGTATATTCGAGCTATTCAAAACATTCTTTCGGATGACCCAAGTGCACAAATTATTATGCTTGTACCAGAAATCAATCTCACTCCACAACTCATTTCTCGATTCCGAGATTACTTCGATGACCTATCCATCTGGCATTCTCGACTCGGTCGACAAGAAAAACTTGATGAATGGAGAAAGATTGCCAAAGGACACACTCGAATTATCATCGGCTCACGTTCAGCTCTGTTCACTCCTGTGGTGAACCTCAAGGCAATCTTCATGGACGAGGAACACGACGGAAGTTACAAACAGTCACAAACGCCTCGATATGATTGCCATACCGTTGCGGAAAAGATCCAGAAACTTCAAAACATTCATCTCGTTTACGGAAGTGCCACTCCAAAAATTGAAACGTATCACAAAGCATTGCACGGAATTTACGGTCTTTCAGAACTTCCTATGCGATTCGAGGACCGCAATCTTCCAAGCTCAACCATCGTCGACCTCACACAGGAAAAACTCGAACCGAAAAGTTTTCTCTCCTACCCTCTCCAACTCGGAATTCAACAAACATTAGAGCGAAAAGAACAGGTATTACTATTTTTAAACAAACGCGGCTTCGCCAATAGTCTCACCTGTAAGAATTGTGGCTGGTTTCACGAATGCACCGACTGCGACGTATCAACCACCATGCACGTCTTCAACGATCGGAGCTATCTCACTTGTCATTGTTGTGGAAAACACTATCAAACAAATATTTGCTGCCCAAAATGCGAATCGTTGTCACTGTTCCCGCTCGGAAGTGGAACCCAAAAAATTGAAGAAGAACTCAAAATTCGATACCCAAACG
>CAZQCN010000096.1:0-3588 GCA_964592185.1 uncultured Candidatus Peribacteria bacterium | reverse complement strand
GAAAACATCGGGATCCCGATTGAGACGACCGTCGATATGGGTCGGGAGATCTCGTTTTTTTCCACGGCTATACTTGATAGGATAGCGAGATTCCGGTTTTTGAAGCGACGGTATACCGGGTCGCACCGGAATGACTATAAGAGACCTTATCCAATTCTCTTTTCCACCACTTCCCAGTTTACAATATTCCAAAACGCATCGATATATTCTGGTCGGCGATTTTCATATTGGAGATAGTAGGCATGTTCCCAGACGTCGAGAGCTAGGATAGGGAGGTGGTGGGTGGTGAGTGGTGAATCCTGGTTTGGAGTTTTGGTGATTTGTAATTTTCCTGAAGCATCTTGTACGAGCCATGCCCATCCGCTTCCGAATACGGTTGTTGCAGCTTGATTGAACTGGGTTTTGAAATTGTCGAAGCTTTCAAAGTTTTCAGAGATAATTTTCTGAAGGTTTTCAGAAGGATTTTGGAATGTAGGAGTGAGATTTTCCCAGAAAAGATTGTGGTTATGATATCCACCGCCATGATTTCTCACCGCAGTGCGTATGTTTTCAGGTATGGAGTCGAGATTTTTGAGTATTTCTTCAATGGTTTTTTGTTCCCATTCGGTTCCGGCGATCGCTTCATTTAGTTTGGTCGCATAGGTCTGATGGTGCTTCGTGTAGTGAAGTTCCATGATGTGAGCATTGATAGAGGGTTCGAGGGCGTTGAAGTCGTAGGGAAGGGCGGGAAGGGTGAACATAGGAGAGGATTAAGAAATTGGAATTTTGTAGGGGCGTATTGCTATACGCCCGTACGAATGAAAATTTTTATAGGCGAATGATTATTCGCTCCCAGCAATTTTTTTATTTTTAATCCCAATCTTCGGGCATATATCCTTCAAAGGACAATGTGAACATCGGGGTTTTTGGGCTTTGCAGATGTATCGTCCATGTAACACCAGTGCGTGAGAGAATATTCCCCAGTATTCGTTTGGAATGAGTTTCATCAGATCTTGTTCTATTTTGCTTTGGAGTCGATCGTGCCTGGTGAGTCCCATTCGTTTGGAGAGTCTCATGACGTGGGTATCGACGGCGAGACCTTCATTTTTTCGGAAGATATTCCAGAGGACGATGCTTGCGGTTTTTCGGGCGACGCCTCGGAGGGTCGTCAGTTCTTTCATCGTCTCGGGGACTTTTCCATGGTAGTGTTCAATAATTCTCTGACAGAGAGCACGAATGGCTTTTGTTTTGGCACGGTAGAAGCCACTGGAGTGAATGTCTTTTTCCAATTCTTCCACCGGGGACTTCAAATAATCTTCCGGGTTTTTATATTTCTGGAAAAGCTTTTCGGTTATTTTATTTATTTGTATGTCCGTAGATTGTGCGGAGAGAACGGTGGCAATTAAGAGCTCCAAGGCATTGGAATAGTTGAGTTCGCACTTGGCTTCGGGGTAGAGGGTTAAAAGGCGTTTCCAAAGTTTCTCAGTATTTGCTTTCTTGGTATGTTCCATAAAGGGATTCTATACTTCTACTGTATCAAAATATGTTGTCTCTGTCGAATGCCGCTTTAAAACTTTGTCAGGAGTAGTTTTTTGTGGTAGGATGTAATATAAAATTGGATTAATTCTCAAAAATGGGTAAAAAACAGCTTCAGAATGAAGTAGATCCAATGTTGGATCGATTAAAGTTAGCCAACGACGGAGAGCTTTTCTTGAATTTGGCTATACAGTATTCTGAGGTTCTTCGTAAGAGATTTGGTGAGGTTTTAAAGTCTCGAAATATAAAATCTTTGGGAAAAATTCGACAGATAAGAGAAAAACTGAGTGGATCCAAATTGGTAAAAGGTTTTTCAGGATATGATGATGTTGCAGCAGATTACTTTAATTTTCCTCGTATTGATGAATTGATAGATGAGGTTGATGCGAGGAATGAGTTGTTTAAGGAAATAACTACAAAAGTGAAAGAAAGTTTTCAAAGAAAAGTAGATTATGTGATTAACCCTCCTGACCCAAGTGATGGACCTATTCTAACTGGAGGTAGCGATGGAAGTTTCAATGAGAAGACATATCAACCACGGGTAGAGATGCTTATTTACTTAATTCGATTACAAGATATAGAAGAAGATGATATTGAGTTTTACCCGGGGAAAATTGCAAAAAATATGCTGCGAAAGACGAGTTACTTTACTGTGTATGTGAAATCATTGAAAAAATTGATGTATGTTTGTAATGAGGTTGGAAACACGACTTTTGTATTCCATAATATTGAATCGGAATATGTTAAAGGAATTGATACAATGACGAAACAGGAGAGAAAAGATTTTATAAACAATCAACCTGATCGAGGGAGTGTAATTGACTATTCAGAGGACTGGCAGCAGAAAATCATAGACGCTATTTTCGGGAAAGATCAGACAAGAGAGGTTATTCGTATGAAGAAAAGAGAATTTACTCCTGAAGAAATTCAGCAACTCAAGGATCACATCAAAAAGTTTTTGGAAGCATTGGGAATTGTTAAGATTGAGGATAGACAAGTCATTCAACCCGATGGGAAAAAAGTTGGAAAGAAGTGTCTTGTCTGGTATAAAACTATATCCCCAGAAGAAAAATGTGGACCTAATAAAACCTATCTTTCTAGTTTGTTTGGGAATGTAATGGGAGTGAGAGGTAAAGAATTTTATACATCTTTCGAGAGTATTAAGGATCCTATCAGAAGTTTATATCTAGGAGAATATGAAGAAGAGATTTTTGGGAATAAAGACATAGAATTTGAGTTTGCCGATCAGGAAAAGAAGAAGAAAATGTTGAAACAGCTTTTAGAGGATGAGGGAGTAGTGAAAATCGAAAAAAAAGATTTTCCTCAAGAAGACGGAGGGACTTTAAAAAAGAACGTACTCGTCTGGCATAAAATGATTTCTCCAGTTTTAATTTATGGACTTTATAGATCTCAGTTACTGACTTTATTAGGACAAGCTCTGGGAGATAGTAGCCAATCGAAATCATATAAATCTTTTGAAAGTATTAAGGATCCTATCAGAAGTTTATATCTAGGAGAATATGAAGAAGAGATTTTTGGGAATAAAGACATAGAATTTGAGTTTGCCGATCAGGAAAAGAAGAAGAAAATGTTGAAACAGCTTTTAGAGGATGAGGGAGTAGTGAAAATCGAAGAAAGAGATTTCCCTCAAAAGGACGGAGGGACTTTAAAAAAGAACGCACTTGTTTGGTATAAAACCATTAACCCGACAGCGACAAATAAGCATGGACCATATACATCTCGACTGGCGACTTTGTTTGGGTATGTAACGGGTCTAAATCCCAAGGAGTTCTATACATCTTTTGATAGAATGAAGGATCCTATACGGAGTTTATATGAAGGAGAATATGAAGAAGAGGCTTTCGGAAATAAGGACATAGAGTTTGAGTTTGCCGATCAGGAAAAGAGGAAGAAAATGTTGAAACAGCTTTTAGAAGATGAGGGAGTAGTGAAAATAGAAGAAAGAGATTTTCCTCAAGAGGGTGGAGGGATTTTAAAAAAGAAGGTACTTGTCTGGTATAAAACTGTTAATCCAAAACTGAAGTATGGAGTTTATAAATCGGAACTTAAGAC
>CAZQCN010000095.1:0-3654 GCA_964592185.1 uncultured Candidatus Peribacteria bacterium | reverse complement strand
CTGAATCAAGTTCAGGATGACCAAGTACAAGCCATACAAGAGATCTATTTTTCATTTATCAATTTACTAACATTTTTAATTTTTAACTATCCCCATGTTCTCCTTCCTCAAATCCCTCCTCTTCCCAATCTCTTGCCTCGTCTGCCATACCGACAGCGGAATTTGGCTCTGTGAACACTGTAAGAAAAACATTATCTATGAACCAAAACAACAAAATTATCCGGAAATAAATTTCCCTATTTACACACTTTTTCATACAAATAACACGATACGAACCGTAATCCACTGCCTAAAATATAAATGGATTGAGGAAGCAAGTTCTCTGTTCCTTCCATACATTCGAGACTTTTTATCACGCATAGATACAGAGAGAAATGAAACAAACATTATTTGCGTTCCAGTACCACTGCATCCAAAAAAATTACGGAAAAGAGGTTTCAATCAATCAGAAAAACTGATCCCCTCAGAGTTCAAAAAACTCTTTATTCAAAAAATTCACAACACTCCTTCACAAATGGGATTGTCTCGTGAACAACGTCTCACAAATGTCAAAAATGCTTTTCAATGCAACACAAGTCTCTCAAGCAATACTGTATTCATAATCATCGATGACATAATCACCACAGGAAGCACACTCAATGAAGTTGCCAATGCACTGAAGAAATCTGGAGGCAAACACATCATCGGACTCACCCTCTCCCGAGGAACATAATTATAGAAACAAAAAAGCCTCCACAAGGAGGCTTTTTTAGAATAGAAAGAGAAAGATTTACGCTCCACCAACTCCAGTATCTCCAGTAGGTGCAGAACCAAGAACGAGAGCCACAATACCCCAAGAGATGAGAATAATGATAAGCCCAATAACAGCACCAGTAACGATCGTTTTCGCTTTTTTCGCTCCATCTGGATTTCCAGCAGCGGTCATATAAGTAATACCTCCGTAGATAATCAAAATCACAGCAAGTATAGCGAGAAAAGAAAGTCCTGTTCGAAGAAAATTATCAACTACAACACGAATTGGTTGTTCACCACCAGCTTCACGAAGAGTTGAAACAGAATCACGTCCTGGATCAAATAACTGAGCCATGGCAGAGAGAGGACTGAAAACAAACATGAAAGCAGCGGCAATAGCTCCAGTAAAACTAAAGAATGCTAGTTTTGCTTGGGCAAGATTTTTTATCATAGAAAATAAGTTAAGAATATTTTCAAATGTGAACCGATTATACAGGAAGACAAAAAAAAGAACAAGAAATAAGTCTTTACTTTCTATATAAAGCAACTAAATCCTGTATAGCTTTGGCTGCTTTCTGAAGAGCCTGACTCGGGAGTCCCCCCTCATTTACCTCCTCAATAGCATCTTCTATAGTCTCTTGATATTTTTCTCTGTCATACATTTGAATCGTTTTTGCAAAACGTGCCTGATCCACAAAAACACCATACATCGGATCATCAACATACTGATCCAAAAGATCTCGTCGAGAAGGAGCTCGATGAGTTTTATCAAAGTACATTTCTTCTGATTCCTTGGATGTCATAAATTTAATTAAATCCCAAGCATATCTTTCTCGACTCGCCTCCTTAGGATTTTTCTTCGCTGTGTAAGCCCAATAGTCAGCAAAGTTAATCGGATTTTTCAAATCAATCTGAGGAAACTTCTCTGTACGAAAATCGAGACCAGAGGTACGTGCTTGTGCTGCAATTTGTTCTGCCAAATAAGAATATCCAACCAAGGTAGAAGTTTCTCCGTGAATAAACGCATACAAATCATCCTGCTCTGAATCAACATCCCAACTGTAGTACTTTGATTCTGGATTCGAAAAATCTGTGTAAAACTCCATAGCATTATAAGCTTTGTCATTCGACAATTGGACGGTTTTCCCATCTGCACTATAAAAATTCACACCATTCTGTAAGAAAATATTCAAAAGAATATCAACCGATTGATGTACACTCTTGTCAGTCCCGAGAGCCACCCCAGAATTAATAATATCCTCACCATAAGACTCAGAAAGTATTTCTATGTCTTCCAAAAAGCCATCCCATGTTTCTTGCGGACGCCCTTTTTCAGTTCTTTTATAGTGATTATAATTATAATACAGTCCCAAGGTATCAACATACATAGGGGCTCCGAGAATTTGATTGTCGCGAATCATATCTTCAGCAACCACAGAGACAAAGGTATCTTTGAACGATGGGAGATCAAATTTATCAGCAGGAGCAGGAGTGACTTTATTTTGAAACTTATCGGTCCATCGATTGTGAATGATAAAGGCGTCCGGTCCCTCTCCCGCTGCAAGGCTATCAAGCAAAAGATCTTCATACTCAGCTTGACTGATAGCTCGGTAATCAATATTCACCTCTGGTCGAATTTTCTTGTAGGCATTAAAAATCTCTTGAAGATCTGCTCGACTATCAAATACCCCCCAAACACTAAGAGTAATAGGCTTTGCACTGGAAGTCCCTTTATCCCGACACCCGAGAGCTGTAGAAAAAAGAAAAACTGGAATGAGCAATACGAGAAGAATTTTTTTGGACATAGGGAAGAAATAGAGAGTGACCCCATTATATCATCCCTTGGAAAAAAGAGAATGAAAGAATACTTATTCTTACTTGGATGGCTCAACCCTTATCTCCAGAGCCCCCCGTTTTCGCAAATATCCCAATACCTTTTCAATATGAAGATATTCAGCGGTCCCCTTTTCATAGAGACCTAATTGTCTTTGATAAAACTCCAAAGGATTTTCTCCTCGAATTGTATCAAACGAAACAGTATCTTTTTGACCTTGTCTCAGTATTGCTTCCTGTGAAGCTGAATTTTCAAAAGTATGAAGAGTGTCTTGAACCTTTCCACGAGCAGAATCTTGTGATATTTGAGCAGAGACTTTGCTTCCCGCCAATGTCAAAGACATCAACAACGGAGCAGTTCTAGTAAAAAAGTTCTTGAATGAATCTATAGAGGACATAAAAATAAGCGAAAATAATAATAAATCACTCTATAATAGAAATAGAGAAATGTCAAGAAACAAAGCTGGATCCTCAAGAATATCAAAACGTAATCTTCGTCGTCTTGGGAACTATTTGTACTACCTTCGGTTTGGATTCTTCTGTTTTTGGAATTTCAATTCTCAAAATACCATTCTTAAATGATGCATTAATTTCATCCGTTTTCAAATGCTTTGGTAAAATAATCGAACGAGAAAATGCTCCCCAATAACATTCTTGGACGAAATATTGATGTTCACGAGCATCCTCTTCGTGATATCGGCTCCCTCGAATCGTCAACACATCATCTGCTATCGTAATGGAAATGTCAGCAAGCTTCACCCCCGAAATAGGAGCTAATATAATGAGGTGATCATCAGTATGGAAAACATCAACTGTCAATTGTTGCTCATGGGCATCTTCGTTCAACTGAGAAAAAGCATTCATTTCTGATCGTCCGAGAATTTTTCGTAAAAAGTTTTGAATCATAGAAAACAATTTTGCTCACATGGTAGTCAAAATAAACAAAAAAGAAAAGTAAAAAACTTTCCACTTTGAACGAGACATCATATACTTCAGATACTTTCTCATTTACAAGCGTTTTTTTCCGATCCGAACCTCTGGTTCTTCGGGATCCCTCTCCCGTAGGGTATATCGGGAAGTTTTTCATTT
>CAZQCN010000094.1:0-3766 GCA_964592185.1 uncultured Candidatus Peribacteria bacterium | reverse complement strand
AAGTATTCGTTGATAGTAATAACTTCGAGCTGATTGGTTCTGGTGAGTCATACAAAAATTTATACCCACAAAATAGCACAAATTTGACAGCCAAGTCAAAAAGACATTGCAAAAAAGAGAGATTTATAATAAATTAACGAATCGTTAAATAGCTCTTTTATCAACTATCACAATGAAACGAGGAACAATCCCAATACATCCTGGAAAGGCTCTCTTCCAAAAACTGCAAAAAGAATCTGTAGATGGCTTGTTTTTAAAGTACGAAGAATATTTAAAATATCTTCAAGGAAGAAAAGAAACGATACAAGGGCATAAAGATTCAATAACTATAATAAATAAAACTTCTCAAAACTCCCTTTTCGTACATCATTTAGATTCTTGTCATAGCGAAGTTATAAAAGAAATTCGAAGTCAACTTTTTCTCAATTTTAATCCTCAAACAATAATTCAAAAATTTAAATTAGAAACGTATGGAGATATAAACGAATATCTCAGTAATATAAGAAAAAGAGAAGAAATTATTTTTCAGTCTCGTTATAACATATTCCGAGTTAATAACTTCTCCTCATCTCTTTTAGATTGGGAAGCTATAGAAGAAGTATTCCATATTGAAAAATCTGAGATAGAACCACAATTCCTTCAAAAAAAATTTTGGGAGACTACGAATCAACACGCTTTTGAAAATCATACAAAGCTCTATTCGTATTTTTTTTCTTTTCAACACTCATTCAGTCCAGAAGAAATGGATTCACTTTTAGAGCATTGTTATCTCTATTCAATTGATGAAAGAATACAGGAAGTGCTCTCTCAATATGATCGAGAAAAAAATCAAAAACAATCCAAGCAAAAACCACAAAAGAACACAATCGAAGCAATCTTGAAAGAGAGAAGAAGAGAAATATCTTTTGAGATGCCCCCTCCTCAACTACCAGAAGGAGTAAAAAGTTTTATAAACGACTTCACGCAAGCATTTATATCTCAAACTCAAAATACAAACCAAAAAACTTTGAAGTATATTAAAGAGACTTTTGAAGAATCGTATTTGCATTCAGACGGAGAAGAAATAAATGTAATAAAACGTGTTATAAAATTGTATGAAACAGAACTCTCCGTTGAACAACTAAGAATAATTTCTTATTTTAAACAAAAATGGGAAACAATACTTGCTTCGAGAAAAAGAAAACAAAAAGAAGCAAGTATCACTCGAACAGATAATAAAGAAAAGAAACCTTCTCAAGAAAAAAGAATACTTCAACAAAATGCATCTAATCAAGAAATCATAGACTTTCTAAGACTACAAGAATATGAAATAGAAAATACTTCCCTCCTTCTTGGACAATTCGAGAAAATTTTTACAAGTCAACCAAATAAAAGACAAGGGTTCATAAATTTCCTCAATGGGAAAAGTGGAAAAAGCTGGCAAGCGAGGCCAAATGGATTTTTTAGAATAAACTTTGGGGATAAAAATGCTCCTCATTTAATCTCAACTCGAAATGGTAAAATTACCATCGTAGATTTTTTAACATATGAAGATTATAAAAAGAAATATGTAGAAAATTTATACACAACAAAATAATTTCAAACCAAAAAATATTTGCTTCCTCTCACACAATTGATAGAATGGAGTCCAAAAGATTGAATTTATGGACACTTCAGTAACAATCCTCATAAGTGTATTATCAATAATTCTTGTTCCGACAATACTTATAGGAATATGGTACGGAATTTCCCATGCATGTGGATGGCACACACTAAGCAAAATATATATAGGAGGAAATTCATACAAAGACTCAATTACCCAAATTGTTGCCAATTCAAGAGTCGGAATAATGAACTTTGGCTTTTTGTTACTAGCAGGGGCAGATCAGAATGGCCTTCATTTAGCTATTAGCTTTCCACTATTCAAAAAAATTTATCCATCACTTTTCATTCCTTGGAAAGATATTGAGATTAAAAAAGGGGGGAATCTTTTTTCAGGAGTATATTTTGGATTCAAAAACATATCATATCCAGAAATATTTTTTCACAATAAAACTGCATACAGACTGTTCAAAGAAGGCAACATAAACATGGAAATATCAAACAAATTCACCGCTGTAAAAAAATAATTTTTATATATTCTAACTTCCAACTCATGATGCAATATCCTTCCCTTTCCAAAAAGTTCCCTGAATGCTACGCCATGCTCGAAGGCGAAATGCATCGTCAACGTGATGGCATAGAGCTCATCCCTTCTGAAAACTACGCTTCTCAAGCTGTTATCGAAGCACTGGGAACTCATTTCACCAATAAATATTCCGAAGGATATCCTTATAAACGCTACTACGGAGGACAAGAATTCACTGATCAGATGGAAGCGGAAGCTATTGCTATGGCAAAGAAAATTTTCCGTGCGGAGCACGCCAATGTACAACCGCTCTCAGGAGCTATCATGAACGTCGCTACGTATCTCGGAATCCTCGAACCAGGAGACACTATCCTCGGAATGGATCTCTCTCATGGAGGGCACCTCACTCACGGTCACCCGGTGACTCACATGTTCAAAATTTTCAATTTCGTCCGATACAAAACAGATCTGGCTCATGATGGAGCTATAGACTTCGATAATCTCCGTGCTATGGCTCTGGAACACAAACCGAAGCTTATTCTGGCTGGATTTTCTGCATACTCTCGAAATTTGAACTGGAAGAAGTTTAAGGAAATTGCTGATGAAGTCGGTGCTATGACCATGGCTGATGTATCGCATATTGGCGGGCTCATCGCTGGTGGAGCACTCGAAAACCCCTTAGATTACGGATTTGATGTCATGACGACAACGACACACAAAACACTTCGTGGACCACGAGGCGGACTCATCCTCTGCAAACAAGAACTAGCTACGAAAATCGATAAATCTATCTTCCCTGGACTTCAAGGAGGCCCGCTCATGAATTCAGTCTATTCGAAACTTATTTGTTTCAAAGAAGCTGACACTCCAGAATTCCAAGCCTATGCTCGACAAATTATCAAAAATGCCAAAGTCCTTTGCGACACCCTCGTATCTCTCGGATACAAACCCATTTTTGGCGGAACAGAAAATCATCTCGTGATGCTCGACGTCACTCAAAACGGTATCACTGGACAAATTGCTGAAATCGCTCTCGATAATGCAGGCATTACCCTCAACAAAAATATGATACCTGATGATCCTCGAAAACCTATGGATCCATCCGGTATTCGATTCGGAACTCCTGCTGTCACGACTCGTGGTATGAGAGAAGAAGAAATGATTCAAATCGCCCATTGGATGGATCGAATTCTCCAAGATCCTACGAACGAGCAAACACAAAAAGATGTAAAAGAAGAAATTCGAGTCCTCTGTCAGAAGTTCCCTGTTCCTGGATTGGAATAAAACTCTATGAATATCCTTGCATCACTTACCGGTACGGTTCAAAGAGGACAAGCTCGTGGGAAAGGAATAGGTTTCCCGACCCTCAATATTCAACTTCCTCAGAATTCTGAACTTTCGGAAGGAGTGTATGTTTCACGAACAAACATTGAAAATTCTTGGTATCCCTCCATGTCCAATATCGGAGGATCGAAGACTTTTGAAGACGAAGATGCCCTTCGAGTCGAAACACATATTTTTGGTTTCTCAGAAATGGTCTATGGAATGAAAATACATGTTGAAATCCTAGAAAAAATTCGAGACAACAAAAAGTTTGAGAGTTTGGATGATTTGGCTTCACAACTGGATAAGGACAAGAAATATACGGAAGAGTTTTTT
>CAZQCN010000093.1:0-3783 GCA_964592185.1 uncultured Candidatus Peribacteria bacterium | reverse complement strand
GAAACAAAAAAACAATGCTTAATATTATTATAAAAATAAGGGTTTGTTGATGGGCGTTTGCAATAGTGACTATCATAGAATTTTTGAGAATTTTCAGCTGATGAAATATACTAGAAAGAAATGTTTTTTCAATATAATTAAAAGATATTCTTTCTTTTTAAGAATGATTCTTAGTTTTATGATTTTTTTTCATAAAAACAACTCTTTTTTTGCTATAAAATGGAGTGTTTTTACTTCTGTTTTCTGGTAAATATTTTGCAATTTATAAAATAAAAACAAAAAAGTCAATAAATTGATTTATTTACAAAAAACATGCTTTAAATGAATATATTATTTATTTTAAATAAAAAAAAATCTATTTGTATAAAAAAAAATACAATTTTATTTTATTGTTTTTGTTGACAACTTTTCTTGTAAAAAAATATGTAAACTCAAAAGATTGTGGTTGTTGGACTGATGTTGAGATGGAGTGCTGATGTTTTTCTAAATATTTTTTTCATTTTCTTGCTTAAAAATACATATTATAAATATATTTAACGGTATTTTGATATTAAGAATTATTCCTAATTATTGGAATTTTTGGTGAAATCTTATACTCAGAGCTTATGAGTATGAGATAAGTGGTTGGGGTTTTATAATGTTCTTCTGCCATCAAAAGCACTTTGGAGGGTCATACTGTCTGCAAATTCAAGATCCGAGCCCATAGGGAGTCCTCGGGCTATACGAGTAATATTTATTTCTGGATGAGTTGTATGGATTTTTTGTTTTAAATACATTGCTGTTGCTTCGCCTTCGAGGCTCGCATTGGTTGCAATAATAATTTCTTTGATTGTATCGAGTCGCTCGAGAAGTTCTTTGATGTTGAGATCATTAAGAGTTACTCCATCGATTGGAGAGAGGACTCCCCCCAAAATATGATACAGCCCCTTATAGCCTCCAGCTTGTTCTATAGCAAAAAGATCAAGAAAATCTTCGATGACACAGATGGTAGCCGAATCCCTTTTGGAATTGTCACAGAATGGACAGGGCTCTTCCCTTTCTGTAAGAGAAAAACATTTTGGACACGAGCTATATTGATCGGCATGAAGAATGCTTTCAGCGAGTTCGTTTCTTTCTGATTTTGAAACTCGGAGAAGATAGAAAGCAAGTCTTTGAGCTGTTTTCTGGCCGATGCCTGGGAATTTACCAATGTTTTCGCTCAGCGTAATAATAGATTTTGGAATCATTTCGTACGTCTTAGAATGGAAGCCCGAGAGAGCCAGTAATTTCTTTCATTCGAGCCGCAGAATGTTTCTGTGCCTTCTCAATAGCGTCATTGATGGCATCAGCAATGAAAGATCCGAGTTTCTCTACTCCTTGTGTTTCAGCAAATTCAGGATCAATAGTGATGGAGATGACTTGCATGGTTCCATTCACTACGATAGTGACGCCTTTTTTTTCAGTGATGAATTCAGTTTTTTTGAGATCTGCTTGAATTTGTTTTGCTTTCTTTTGGAATTGATACATTTCTCGAATTTTGTCGAACATAAAAGAGAGTTAATAAACACTATGATGAGTGTAAATTACGTCTGAAAATAGTTCAATTCTTTTTTACTTTAATTTCTTTTTACTTAAAATGCTTGATTTATATATATTCTGATAAAACGGGCTGAGTCGTACGATTTTGGAATGAATTTTTTTTTGTTTCAAAAAAGGTTCAATTTTGTCGGTAAACGATGATTGATCGTAACCAATAGCAATTATTTCAGGTTTTACATGTTCTATAATTTTCATATGATTTTTTGGATCACCGAGGTGGACATGAGCGTCAGGGAAATGTTTTTTTAGGTTTTCTTTTCTAGTATCTTGATTTTGAATTGGTTTTTTCTTTTTTACAGCGAGAACTGTAGAATCAAGGGCAACGCAAATGTGGAGCTCGTCGCCGAGGTTTTGTGCTTGAGTGAGGTACGAAATATGTCCAGGGTGGAGGACGTCGAAGGTTCCGAAGGTTAAAATACGCATGGGGAAGAGTTAGTAGTCTATTAACTATAGATATTCTCAAAATTACCACAGTCTACAGATCACTCACTACAGACTATGCATTCTATATGTTACAATTGAAAAGTAATCCAACACAATGCCAAAAAAGAAAAAAAACAAAGTAAAGCCCTATACTCCCAATGATAAGTTTTTTTACCGTGCGAAAGAACAAGGGTTTCGTGCAAGAAGCGCTTTTAAACTTCAGGAAATCGAAAATAAATTTCACCTTTTGAAGCCGAGAGATGTTGTTTTGGATATTGGGGCAGCTCCAGGATCTTTTTTGCAAGTGGCTTCAGAAGTAGTAGGGAAACGAGGTTTGCTGATAGGAATGGATTTAAAACCTATAGAACCATTTTCTGATCATAAAAATATTCATACTTTTGTGTGTGATGTTTTTCAACATGATGAGGTGAGAGGAAATTTAGAGAGTTTGGCATTGGCACAGGTTGATGTAATCCTTTCTGATATTGCTCCAAATACGAGTGGGATTTCAGATGTAGACCAGTGGAGGTCAGTGGAATTAAATCTCGAAATTTTAAAAGTGGCAGATATGTTTCTTAAGCCAGGAGGAAATTTACTTTTGAAGGTATTTCATGGAGAAGACTTTCCTCAGCTTATAGCCGCCGTTAAAGAACGTTTCGAAAGAACAAAAGTCTTTAAGCCAAGTGCCTCTCGAGAAAGAAGTGTTGAAATGTATATCGTTGCATATTGCAAAAATAATAAAAAAGTCGTATAATATCATTAAGAAATTCCCCTCACTTTCTCTATGAATACACAATTCCTTTATAATTTTCAGCATCGGATTGAAGGTATGAAGCAGAGAATGTCTCAGCATGTTTTGCATATTGATCCTTTGGCCCACCTGAATAAACAAGGGAGTGTTTCTGCTCCTCAGATGAACGATTTTTTACCTTCTCAATATTCCCCTCAAAATCAATTTACTCAACAAGGGAATGCTGGGAAAATGTTTCAGTCTTTTATGAGCGGAGTGAAGTTTATTGGAATGACGACAGTAATTTTCTTTCTACTCTTTGGCCTTGCTAATTTTGGAGCCTACTCGAAGATGTTGAGTTTTTGGTATAAACAAAATTTTGCTTTCAATACGATCGATGAAAAAACAGTTGCTTTGGGTCAGATAGCTACGGCAGAAGGGAATCCCCTCACTATTACGGATGGGGAATTTCCGAAGGTGAATATGGAAATATACCCACCCAGTCATGATGATCGACTCATTATACCGAAGTTGAATGTGAATGTTCCTTTCAGGCAGAGCGATGAATCTCGTGAGTTTTTCAAAAAGGAAGATTGGGTTGGTCTCGAATCACAAGTGCAAAAAGATCTTGAAACGAATCTCGTTCATTACCCATTTACAGCAAACCCTGGAGAAGTTGGAAATTTTTTTCTTACGGGGCACTCTTCTTATTACCCAGGTACCCCAGGTCGATACAAAGATATTTTTGCGAACCTTGGGCAAATGGTTATTGGAGATAAAATGGTGGTATTTTTTGAAGGAAAAAAATTCGTATACACTGTTTCAGATGTACAAGTTGTAAAGCCCACTGATACATGGGTTTTGGATCAACCTGCTGGAGATTTTATTGCCCGACTCATGACGTGTACCCCAGTAGGGACGGCGCGTGATCGTTTGATTGTTACTACGAAGCAAACCTACCCAGTTCCTGATCCGACCAAGATCCCTGAGGATAAGCAAGAGAGAGTGTTTGGTGGAAAGTTGCAGTCGTAGGAGAAATTCCGAGTACCAAG
>CAZQCN010000092.1:3292-3820 GCA_964592185.1 uncultured Candidatus Peribacteria bacterium | reverse complement strand
GTTTTGATGGTGTTTATTCACCTTTATTTTTTTACAGTAAAATGGGATAGTGGCTTTTGAAATGAATAATTTATAATCATAATAAAATGTTTTACAAAATTAATAATTCGCTTCTTCAACCAATTGCAAAAAAAGAGATCTTGGAAAAAGATGTTCAGACACTAGTTGAAAAAAATCTTGGATTATTATTTGGATTAGAGTTTGTTGATACAGAACTTTCTATTGTGAATGTTCGTTTTGATACTTTGGCTTTTGATCGTGAAAATAATGCTCCAGTCATTATTGAGTTTAAAAAGGTATTTGAAAAAAGTTTATTTGATCAAGGACTGGAGTACCTCAACATACTATTTTCTAGAAAGGCTGATTTCAGTATTACTTTGCATAAAAAACTTGGTATTTCTCCTGATCCAGATAAAATCTCATGGGAAAATACAAAAGTAATTTTTGTGGGGATTCGGTTTTCTGAACGTCAAAAAAGAGCAGTTTCATTTCAAGGATTACCGATAGAGCTTTGGAGTTTCACTTGGT
>CAZQCN010000092.1:0-3282 GCA_964592185.1 uncultured Candidatus Peribacteria bacterium | reverse complement strand
AAATGATTTTTTTGAGATTGAAAAAGAAAGTCTCATTAAAGAAGCAAGTCTTAGGGAATTTGCGAAATCAATTGGAGGTGAAGCTGTAGCTATTGATAAAGTTCGTAATGAAATCAAAGAATATGACCGTGATTATCATAAAAAAGTTTGTGATCCAAAAATTTGGGATTTATTTGAAAAGGTAGAAGATGGCGTCAGAGATTATGGGGATTTCGAAGTCAAATATCGGAAGCTGTATATTGCTTTTCATGGTAAGCAATCATTTTTTGTTGTAAAACTTTTGAAGTCTAAATTACAAATCGAGTTTGGAAAAGAAAAAGATATATCGATTTTTAAGGGGATGAAAGGTGTTCTCGATATTACCTCAAAAAAGTATAATCATGCTTTTATGTTTGAAATCGAATCTGAAAAGGATTTAGATGCTTTGCTTTTTGTCCTTAAGAAAGCAGCAGAGGTTCTCTAAATGTATCTCATTCTAAGAACTAGGTTGCTGGGATTTTATTGGAATCGTTTCAAAAATTTACAACAAACATAATAATTCCTTAAGAAGTGTGTGGTAGAAATGAAGATGGAAGTATTTCTTAAACAGAATCATATGACGAATCAACCACTTGTTCTCTTCGAAAATTTCAAAATTCGCCGACACTACGATGAGAAATCGGAAATGTGGTATTTTTCGGTGGTCGATATTGTAGCTTTGCTGAGTGAAAGCATGAATCCAGCCGACTATTTGAAGAAGCTTCGGAAGAGAGATGAAGAACTGAGAACTTACCTAGGGACAAATTGTCCCCAGGTAGAAATGCTTACAGATACAGGGAAAATGAGGAAAACATTGGCAGGGAATACTGAACAAATACTCAGAATAATCCAATCAATTCCGAGTAAGAAGGCAGAGCCATTTAAGTTGTGGCTTGCAAAAGTAGGGACTGAAAGAATTGCAGAGATTCAAGATCCATCGCAAGGAATAGATCGGGCGAGAGAGCTTTGGAAAAAACACGGACGCAGCGAAAAATGGATTCAACAACGAATGACTGGCCAAGAGACTCGAAATAAGCTGACAGATTATTGGAGTGACCATAAAGTAAAGCAGGGGAGTGAATTTGCGATTTTGACGAATATTATTCATGAAGAATGGACTGACCTTTCAGTGAAGAAGCATAAAGAACTCAAAGGTTTGAAATCTCAGAATCTGCGAGATCATATGACAGAAGCGGAATTGATCTTCACTGCTTTGGCGGAACTTTCCACTCGTCATATTGCAGAAAATATGCAAACCGAAGGTTTGGAAGAGAATAAAACTCCTGCCAAAAAAGGCGGGCAAATTGCGAAACATGCTCGGCAAGAGTTGGAAAGTAAAACTGAGAAAAAGTTGATAAGTGGAGAAAACTTTCTCTCGTCTCGAGTAAGGGAATCTTTATAATCGAGTTTGTCCAAGGAAACATCTCATAAAATTCACCACAAAATGGTTGAAAACTTCACCATCATTCAAATTAATTATTGGGCAGCCAAATGTTATCTGTGGCCGCACTCCTTCTTCTTTAACGAGTATTTTGTCCTCCGTCATTGGTTTTTGGAATACAAGTGCTACTAATTTTCTGGAAAATCTATTATTGCCGAGGTGACACTTTTCTAGTATTGATGATACAACTTTTGCAGCTTTTTCTCTGTTACTGGTTATTAATAGTTCGGGAAATTTTTCGCGGAATTCTTCGAGGTGTAGTATTGAGTCAACTAATACATTATTTTTCAGTCTCGTTTTTGTTTCTTCCCAAATGGTATCCAATACGTTCTCGAGAGAATCAGAATCTTTTTTTTGAAATAATACTTCATCAGTGATTACTGCCACATCCTCTAAGCCTAGATCTCCAATGGTTTTGAATACTTGTTCTGGAGGAGTTAGGTTTTCGGAGTCACCAAACGAAAAACCATTCCAAAAGTATTTTTTAAGCTTTTCTAGGAGAAATGCAGTGCGCTCAACTCTGTCATTTCTAATCAATTGGAAGTGTTTTACCTCATCAGGATTGATGATGATATCAATATCTGTGAAATATGATTTGTTCAACTCAAAAGGTTTTCTAAGAATATCAACGTAGACCTGATGTTTTTTTCTTTGTTCTTCTATTATAGAAGAAGGAAGGGTGTTTTTTGCCAATCTTGTAATCCATGTATTTGTTGCATGAAAAGGGCATTGAGCTTTTTTTGTCGGAGATTGATCGTTGAATTGTTTCATGCCGTTTGGTTAAAGGAGAAAATAAACTTTTGAGAGAGTTCATTATAAAATACTGACAGAAAAAAATAACTAAAAAATAGCTAATATTCTATAAAGCCTTTATTTACAATAATAAACATCTTAAATAACTGTTACTAATCTTTGACAACAGTGCGGAGGTTTGGTATTCTTCTTGTAATAAATCTTTTCTATGATCCAAGAATTATTGAGAACTTGTGGTTTAAGTGCGAATGAACAAATCGTATTAGTCTATCTCATCAAACATCCTGAAAGTCTCGCGAGTATTATTTCCAAGCGAACGACTATGAAGAGAGCAACTGTTTATGTTGCTCTTGAAAATTTAGTTCGCATGAATGTCGTGATAAAGAAAAAGAAAAACAACACGACCTACTTTTCAACGATTCATCCAACAATTATTCCTCAAATATTAAAAAATCAGGCTGAATTTCAGTTTCAAGAGGTTAAAAAAGCAACGGAATTGATGACTCGGGAAATAGAGTTGCTTTCGGTAGAACAACATGATTCTGTCGGAGATTTTGAAATAGAAAGTGTAGAATCCGTTGAAGTAATTTATAAGTGGCTGGAAACAGAGGTGTTAGATGCTGATATCTACGCTGTTTTTGATCCTCAAAAACTTTTTCAGTACGATGATTTAAAAAAGCTTCTTCTCAAAGCTCTTCATAAAAATTTAGAAACGAAACCGCATATAAGAGAAATTGTTGTTGCAGGATCAGATGCTGATTTATACGAAAGTAAAATTCAGAATCCCTTCCATTTAGTTCGCAAAATAACGTCCTCAAAGAAAATTCCTGCAGATATTATCTTGGTAGATGGAACCGTGATTTTTTTTCATTACCAAGAGAAGCAGAGATTGGGAATTAAAATACGCCAAAAAGATCTTTTTATCTCTTTGAAGACTTTGTTTGAAACATTGTGGGAGAGTGAGCAGACTTTTGTTTAATCGAGTCGAATCCTCTTCAACCTCAGCGAATTTCCTACGACACTGATACTCGACATCGCCATAGCTCCAGCTGCGATGATAGGGGAGAGTT
>CAZQCN010000091.1:0-3882 GCA_964592185.1 uncultured Candidatus Peribacteria bacterium | reverse complement strand
AGAGACCTTTTTTAATCCCTTGAAGTCCCAATAATAGTCTGCGAACTTTAAGTATTTGCCAGACTGCAATTGCTTGTAAAATAAAGTGGTCATCATTTTTACAATCTTTTAGGTTCTCACAGAGAGAACTTATTATTTTTTCTGCTTTTTTCTCTCCAAATTTTCTTTCCAAGTTTCTTTGTATTTTTTCTAACTCTCCAGATTTTAAAAGAGTAAGAACTTCTTCTACTTCTTCCTTATACTGATTCATTCTTTCAGGACTATCTTTGTAAATTTTATATTTTTTTGGAGTGAGCCACTGTCTCTTTCCTACAGGTTTTTCTCCATTTTTCATAGGATCCTGAGAGTTTTCAAAAAAATCTATTTTATTCTGTTCGGATCTATGAGATTTATAAATTTCCAGAAGCTTTGATTCAATGTCTAAAAATTGTTCATAACTCCGAGCATCTAAATGAGATAGCTTATTTTTTAGATTTTCAATTTCTTGCTGATGAGTTGTAGCTACTCCCTCAAGTTTTATAACTGCATCAAGAATCTTCTTCTTGTAATCTTCATCTTTGTAAAATGTATCGAATCCATATATAAACTCTGATTGTACTTTTTGTACTTGCTGATCGTCTTTGGCTTTTACAAGTTTCTTTAATAATTCATTACAGTAATCATAAATTTTTTCATTTTTTTTGTATTTTTCTTGATATTGGACGATAGAATTCATTACATTTTCTCTTGCAGAAAGTTTTTCAAAAGTTCCTGTTTTCAGATATTGCAGGTCTGAAGTGTACTTATTAGTTTCGATCATTTTAGATAAGAGTGCTTGAGGATGTGAGTATGCTTTTTCTTTTAGCTGCTGTTGTTTGGGTGAATACGATTCTTTTAATTTGTGACGAGTATCATGGAGTTGTACCCCGAAACCGTTTTCTACTGCCACGTCGTCAATTTTGTCTTCAAGTTCTTTGATCCATTTTTTTTGTGTGAGGTAAGAGAGAGAATATTTAAATAAGAATCCTAATCTTCCTAGTTTTCCTCTCTCTTCATAATCTTTAATATGCCCAAGTTCATGAGAGAACATGCCAATATAATTTTCATAGGTAAAATCTTGTGCGTTTTTCTTAGCTTTTTCATTTGTATTAATATTTACTGTGTAACTGGGTTTTCCATCTATTTCCTTTCGAAAGGGTTCTACGGTCATGGTAAAAGTCTTTTTTAACTCTTTTTCGGCCACTACAATATGAATTCCTGATAGAAAATCTTTATATCGATGCAAAACTGTATAAAAAGCTTTCATATATTTTCCTTCTGGATTTGATGCTTCTACAGTAATTTTTTTCTCTTCCAGTTCTTTTTTGAAAAGTGCTAAAACTTCATCGGAAATTTCAAGACGATGGTCATCGAGTCCTATTTTATCTTTACGAACTTCAATTTTCTCTAACGAGTCTAATTCCGTTTCGGCAATGCCATAGATACGTGAAGAAGTCTCTTGTACATCCTGAAAAAAATTAGATTTTATAATCTCTAATTCTTTTGGGCTGAGTGTTTCGTGAAAGTTTTCCAACTTTTGTACATATTCTTGAAAATCTTCAGGTTTTGCCTTGTATTTATAAGAATGAACAATGGCTTTTCTTAACTCATTCCGTTCATGATTGCTTACAGATTCATTCATACATCAGAATTATTAATTCGAGATAATTGTTTTTGAAGTTCATATTGTTCTTCAGCATACGCTTTTTCTTTTAATTTTCCTAATGCTTCTTTTTTTAAATCACTGACTTCAGTATTAAATTTTTCAAGCAAAGTACTGAGTTCGTGAATGACGTTCACGAGATCTTGGTTTGTAAATTCACCTTTTAATTGAGCTTCATTTTTCTGAACTTGTAAGTCAAATTCACTTTTAAAAGCAATGAGTTTCTTTTTATATTCATCAACGATAGAGATTTGCTCGGACATTTTAATTGTTTATGTGTAATGTTTTTACAATTTGTAAATTATCTAATTTTAGCATGTTTCCAGTTATTAGTCAACGACTCTTCATACTCAAAATTATATCTTTTCTATACTATTTCTCCAATGAAAAGTAGAAATATATGAAAAAATTCATCATTATCGACACCTTTGCTCTGATGTTCCGTGCTTACTATGCTTTGCCGGATCTGAAAACGCAAGCGGGACTGCCCTCGGGAGCGGTATTCGGAATGGGGAATTTTATTATTCAGATTCTCGATATGTTTCGGCCAGATTACGTTATCGCGGTGAAAGACATGGCGGCAAAAACCTTTCGGCATGAACAGTTTGAAGCGTATAAGGCGAATAGAACAGAGGCACCGGACAATTTCAAAGTGCAGATTGAGCATGTATTTCGACTCATTGAATCATTTGGGATTCCCTTGATTGGGATCGAAGGGTTTGAGGCGGATGATTTGGCGGGGACATTGTCTCGGCGGATTCCACTCGAATATGATGATATGGATGTGGTGTGTGTGACGGGGGATCAGGATTATCTGCAACTCGTGAATGAGCGGGTTACTATATTGACTCCTCAAATTGGTTTCAATAAAACAAAGATTTATGATCGAGCGGCTGTTTTCGAGAAGCTGGGTGTGTATCCAGAACAAGTAGTCGATTACAAGTCGCTCAAGGGTGATACGAGTGATAATGTTCCTGGTGTTCCTGGTATCGGTGAGAAGACAGCTTCGATGCTGCTTCAACGATTTGGGACTCTGGAAGACGTGTATGCAAATATTGATTCGGTGGAAGGGAAGTTGCGTGAGAAACTTATTATGTACAAAGATCAAGCGCTCATGTGTCGGCATCTCGTTCAATTGGATTTGAATGTGAGCATTGAAAATTTTGATCTTCAAGAAGCGGTGTTTACTCCAGAGCATTTTCAGAATGTAGAAGCAGTGTTAGCTGAATATGATTGCTTTTCGGTGGTGAAGAAGCTTCGAGCGTGGCGAGAGCGCTTGAATGATGGGACAGTGGAAGGTGAGTGGCAGCAAGATACTTCTGCACAATTTCGGCCCTTGAAATCGAAGATTCCTGTTGAAAATTCTCAACAATCATTGTTTTGAAAAAACAATTTGCAAATTCCTTTTTGTTTCGGTAATCTTCATGTCGCATTTTTTGCTAGTATTTTCATTTTTTAGATTTCTTTATATATGTCACAAAACAAAGCAGGAAAAGTTCTCGTTTCCAAAGTATCTGATCCAAAAACATATGAAATGATGTTTATATTGGAATCTGGGAAACAAGAAAAAGATCGTACTGAACTTCTTTCTAAGATTCGAAAACATCTCGAAGATGCTGGAGCTTCAATTAAGTTTGAAGATCTGACTTGGGGAGAACGTATGATGATGTATCCAATGGATGGACATGATTATGGGTATTATGGAGTGTTTGTTTTTTCTGCACTTCCAAAAGATATTCTTATTATTGATCAGTCTATTCGTCTTGAAGTCGGTGTAATACGAATTCTCATCACTGAGACTCCAAAAAACTACAAAATGGTGAAATTCGCTGATATCAAGGATCATTACGATATTGTTCCAAATGCTCCTATATCCAAAACCAAATTTGTTCCAAAGAAAAAAGCTATTACAGAACAAAATCTTGAAGAAATTCTCTCTCAAGAAATTTAGTATACATTATTTAACGTTTTTATTATGAGAAGTTACAGCAAATGCATATTCATTGGTCATACTACTCGAAATCCTGAAGTTCGTCAGACTTCTGGAGGAGCAAAAGTTGCTACTATTTCTATTGCTACGAACCGTACGTGGAAAGATGCAGCCGGAGCTATTCAAGAAGCAACTGATTACCATGATCTCGTATTCTGGGGTGGTCTTGCTGATGTGGTGGAAAGAAATGTTGGTGTTGGACAAGCAATTT
>CAZQCN010000090.1:0-3948 GCA_964592185.1 uncultured Candidatus Peribacteria bacterium | reverse complement strand
AAAAAGATACTTTTCCCAAACTTTTAGAGTTACTGGATCAGCATAAAAATGAATCCACTATTATTTATTGTTTTTCAAGGAAGGAAACAGAAGAAATATCAACACGTTTAGTCCACGAAGGCTTCAAAGCTCTCCCCTATCATGCGGGTCTCGATGCCGAAACTCGAAAAAAATACCAAGATCAATTTATCAAAGATGAAATACATATTATGGTAGCCACCATTGCCTTCGGCATGGGAATCGATAAACCAGATGTTCGATTAGTGGTTCACTACACTTTTCCAAAAAACATCGAAGGATATTATCAAGAAATCGGAAGAGCGGGTCGAGATGGATTGCCCAGCGATTGTGTCTTGTTCTTCACTTATGCTGACAAAAGGAAACATGACTACTTCATTGATCAAATAAGCGATAGTGAAGAAAAAAAACAGGCAACAAAAAAATTACAAACCATGATTCAGTTTGCAGATTCCAGATCGTGTCGAAGAAAATATATTTTGGAGTATTTCGGAGAAACATCGGAGAAAACATCATGCGGAGCTTGCGATATATGTATGTCCACCCATAAAACATGTGATGCAACCGAAGTGAGTCAAAAAATATTTTCTGCCATTCTTCGCACGGGAAGTCGATTTGGAATGAATTACATTATAGATGTCTTACGAGGTTCAAAGGAACAAAAAATAAAGCAATATGGCCATGATTCACTTTCTGTATATGGAATTATCGACGATATGAGCAAGCAGGAATTGCAGCAAATCGTAAAACAGTTAATTGATAAAAATCTCCTAACTAAAACCCAGGATGAATATCCTGTCTTACAAATGACTGAGGAAGGAAAATTAGTACTCAACCAGGGAAGCAAGATAGAATTGAACCAATTACCAGTGGAATCCGATTCTCGATACAAACAAGCCAGTCCAGCGAGCTTGGAATACAATGAAGGCCTCTTCGAAGCCCTCAGAAAACTACGGAAACAGTTGGCGACAGAACGAAATATTCCTCCCTATATGGTGTTTGGAGATAGCACACTTCAACAAATGGCGTATTTTATTCCTCAGAATGAGGATGATCTTCTGAAAATCAGCGGAGTCGGAGCTCAAAAACAAAAAGAATTCGGAGGGATATTCTTGAAATCTCTTACTGAGTATGCAAAAACTCACAATCTTACTCCAGTAGAAATAACTGCTTCTCAAAGAGCGTCTCGAGCATCTCGACCTCTTACCAATACATACGAAGAGACCAAAATGCTGCTCAAAGAAAAACAATCGCTCAAGCGCATAGCAGAGAAAAAAGGCGTCACCATCGGAACCATCGTTTCCCATATTGAGAAAATAGTAGCAGAAGATCCGAATATTAATGTCACCTACTTACGTTCCGAAGCGATTCCAGATGAAGCAGACTTCAAAGAAATCCAAGAAGCATTCACTCAGTATGGGACACAAGCTTTAGGACCGGTATTTCATCATTTTCAAGGGAAACATCCGTATGAAGTCATCCGTTTGGTGAGATTATTTTCATAGTATTATTCCTGACCCGTCGAAAGTTTCAAAAAAGCTTCATCCAAAAGACCATTCATAAAAAACGGGAAATGAAGAAAAGTCATTCCATATTCTTCTTCAATAACATCGATATATTTATGAATTTTAATAATTGATTCCTTGTTAATAAGTGATGAATTTTGTAAAGGATTTTCATGAAGCAAAACTTTATTCCAAAACTCTAAGTCACAAAGCATAGATTTAAGACTATCATAGTAAGCTATATGAGAATTGAATGGATTATATGGATTTTCTCCAGTCGAATTTGCCAACCACTTCTTTGGTCGTATTTGCCTTGAAAACTCTTGAAGAAATTCAAGAAGACTCATGAGATTCTCTTCGATTAAATTATTTTTTGACTTATTCAACCCTTCTTTTCCTTCTGGGTCTGAAATTCCAAAAAATGGACTCGGTTTAAAAAGAGTGATAGCTCCATGTCCTTCATAATGCTGATCCCACATCCAGTTTTTATAGTTCGAACTCCATGTGGAAACCGACAGAACCACCGTACCCATTTCTGGTTTCCCATTATCAAACTTCCAACACGGAAAAGTAGAAACTCCAGTAAGTCGATAATCATCTCCTTTGAGTTCTAAGGTATCAATGAATTTCATAAAATCTTCCGAATTCAAATCGCTTTCGAATGATTTGCTTCCTTTCTCAGCATTTCCCTGCTCCCAAAAAACACTCGTCCACATACCACCTTTTTGAGACACGATCGATACGAGATCCAAAAAACGAGAGTGAACATTTCGACCTTCATCCTCGTACCACATCCGAATGTCCAATTCCTGACTCATGGGAAAGAATTATATAATCTTTTCAATCTTGAAACCCTCTGTTCTCCAATGATTTCAATGGCTTCTCTAATTCTGGCGGAAGCGGAGACTCATACGTCAGCCACCCTTTCCCTTCCATCTTCGGAAGTTTCAAAAGTGCCGCATGAAGAAATATTCGTTTCAAGCCATATTCTTTCCTCATATAATCATTCCATCGCTTATTCCCATAGACATAATCCCCTGCCAAAGGATGTCCAAGAGCGGCGAAATGAACACGAATCTGATGCATTCGGCCCGTCTCCAAAGAAACTTCTATCAATGAAGCTTCATTTCCAAACGTAGCCACTTCCCTATATTTCGTTCGAGAAAGCTTCCCTTCCAAAGCTACTCGAACCTTTCCAATCTCATCATCAAACTTTTCCAAAGATAATCTAATTTCTCCCACAGGCTTTTTCAATCTCCCTTTGACCAAAGCTAGATAAATTTTCTCATTTTTGTGATCTCGGAAGACTTCTGAGTAAAAACGCAAGGAAATTGGGTTTTTACCACACAAAAGCACTCCAGAGGTGAATTTGTCCAAACGATGAACTAATGACGGTATATGAGCCTCTCCGTTCGTTTTACAATACGCTCGAACGATTTCAAGGAGTGAATGTTCATGAAAGCCCTTTTCTTTCTTCGCCAAACCTTGATGTACAGCAATATCAGCTGGTTTATCGAGGACCAAAATATTTTCATCTTCGTGAATGACTCGAATATATTGAGAAATGAGATTTTTGTTCACTTCAACCAACCGTCCTTCTTTTCGATCATGGAAAGATCCAAGGACATCATCTTGCACATACAATTGAACCACATCTCCTACCGAAAGAAGCGTGTTCGGAGTTACTTTCTTTTTATCTAATTTAACCTTTTTGGTTCGGATCCATTTATGAATTAACGATTGAGGACATCCGGGGAATTTCTTGGCAAGAAAACGATCTATTCGCTGAGTCGCTTCGAATTTATCGACGGTGAAGGATTTCATAGGAAGTGTGGGTAGCGGGTAGTTGATGGCAGGTAGCGGGTACAGAATAAACACATATGCAGAGTGTATCATGAAAATTCATCTACAACAGAATAAATTCTCGTATTTTTTCAGATACTTCAATACATTGAACTCTTTTGAATCCATGGCTCAACAATCGAGAACGAAGCCCTTCGGACAAACGCTCACTCCATTCGACTACCACACAATTTCCTTGAAACATTTCTTGGTACTGCACAATCATATCATCCGCTTCATGTTCCCTCTCCAAACGATACAGATCAAAGTGAAAAAACTGAACTATTTCATACGTTTCAGGATGTTTCCCTTCATACACCGAAAGATAGGCAAAGGTTGGACTTTGAATTTCTTCAACGGGAACTCCAAAATATTTCCCAAACCCTTTTGATAACTGTGTTTTACCGGCACCCAAATCACCTTCGAGAAGAAAGCTCCAAGGAGAGGAAGAAAAATTTATAATTTTTTGTGCGATTTCAAAGGTTTCTTGGGGAGATTGGGAAGTCCAATGCATATATTAATTTTATAGCAAAAGTTTACCTTTCCTGAGAAGGAGAATCAATAAAAACAAAAAAGGGGAGGC
>CAZQCN010000089.1:0-3958 GCA_964592185.1 uncultured Candidatus Peribacteria bacterium | reverse complement strand
ATGATATACTACTCAAAATTCTTAGAAAAAACCCTCTTAACTTGTCTTGACCCTAGTAAAAATTGTTTTGGATGTGTTGGAATGAACAAAGTTGAATATTGCATATTTAATAAGCAATACGCAAAAGAAGAATATGAAACACTTGTTTTAAAAATTATCGAGCATATGAAAATGACTGGAGAATGGGGGGAATTTTTCAATCCTCAATTATCTCCCTTTGCTTATAATGAATCAGTAGCAAACGAGTATTTTCCTCTTAATTCTGAATCTGCTGTAACCCAAGGATTCCATTGGAAGAATAAAAGTATTTCTCAAAACGATACACCTGTATTAGAGATCGCAGATTCCATTGAGAATGTTGATGAAAGTATTTGTAAAGATATTCTGGAATGCAAAAATTGTAACAGGAATTATAAGATTATTCCCCAAGAATATAAGTTGTACAAAAGTTTCCGATTTCCTGTTCCTCTTCATTGTCCTGATTGTAGGCATGCAAGAAGGTTTGCTTTGCGCAACCCAAGAAGAATTTATAATCGAGCATGTGTAAAATGTAAAACTGATATTCAAACAAGTTATGCTCCTGAGAGACCTGAGTTAGTCTATTGTGAAAAATGTTATCTTGAATCGATTTATTAATTTCTCCCTATGACGCAAACTTGTAAGCAGTGTTATGCATCTTTTGAAATCAGTGAGTCTGATATCGCTTTTTATGATAAGATTTCGCCTAGATTTAATGGTGTAAAATATTCAATTCCTTTACCGACGCTCTGTCCAGATTGTCGCAGACAAAAAAGACTTTCTTTTCGAAATGATAGGCATTTGTATAAAAATACATCATCCTTTTCTGGAAAAGAGATTATTACTTTTTTCTCTGAAGATAAAAAACTTACTATATATTCTCCTGATGAATGGTGGTCAGATAATTATGATCCTTTTTCATACGGTCAAGAGTTTGATTTTTCAAAGACACTTTTTGAACAAATGTACGATTTGAGGAGAAAAGTACCATTTATGAGTATTATGCTTTTGAATTCTCAGAATTCTGATTATACCTGTTTCTCTTACAATGCTCGGAATGCTTACCTCTCAACACGAGTAGGGGAGAGTGAAGATATTTTTTATTCTCACACCGTCTTACAGAAATCAAAACAGTGCTTTGATTGTTACATTTTGTATACCTGTGAACTGTGTTATGAAGCTTTTTATTGTGCGAATTGTTATGAATGTTTTTTCGTTCAATATTTAAAGAATTGTTCTGAGTGCCGCTTTTGTTATGACTGTGTTGGCTGCCAGAATTGTTTTGGATGCGTAGGGCTCCGAAATAAAAAATACTATTTTTTCAATCAAGAAATGACGAAAGAAGAATATCAATTGAAAATGAAAGAAGTGGACTTGGGAAGGTATGAAAATTTACAAAAATATAAGAGTCTTTTTCAAGAGCATCTCTCCAAATTCCCACGTCGAGCCGTTAGAATCGTAAATTCTGAAAATGTGACAGGGGATAATATTCAAAACTCGAAAAACTTATTTTCATCTTTTGAGATTGATCTCATGGAAGATGCTGCCTATGTCTATAGCTCTGAACAATCAAAAAACGCTTGGGACAGTGAATACGATATTCATTCTGAAATGACGTTGGAAGTTGCTTCTGCTGCAAGTTCTCAAAACACCTGTTTTTCTTTTGGAGTGTATGACTCTCACGAAGTATATTACTCGCTCAATACGTATAATTCTGGGAATTGCTTTGGTTGTGTGAATATGAAAAAAGGAAGTTATTGTATTTTAAATAAACAATATTCAAAAGAGGAGTATGAGATACTGGTATCAAAAATTATTGAACATATGAAAAAAACAGGAGAGTGGGGAGAGTTTCTCAACCCCCTTTTGTCCCCCTTTGCTTACAACGAAACAGTATCTTTTGATTTTTATCCACTCGAACAAAAAGAAGTTTCAGGAAAGGGTCTTGTTTGGAAACCAGTAGAAGAAAAAGAATATATGCCTGCGACTCTCTCGTCGATTCCGGACCATATTCAGGATGTTTCTCCTGATATATGTCAACAATTGCTGAAATGTGAATTGACGGGGAAAAATTATAAAATTATCCCTCAAGAATTGAGATTCTACCAAACACTCAATCTTCCATTGCCACGATTATGTCCAGAAGCTCGAGCGAGTGAGAGAAGAAAAATAAAAAATCCTTTGAAGCTGTGGGATCGCCCATGCGGAAAGTGTTCGAAAGTTGTGAAGAGTAGTTATCCTTCTTCGGATTATCTTCGCAGGACAGGTGCTCCAGAGAGATCAGAGATTGTTTATTGTGAAACGTGTTATCTTGAATCAGTCTACTGATTCGTGCTTTCGATTTTTCGTATTTTTGTTTTTTCGAAATAACGACGAGACGAAACCACGAAACTACGATTTATAATTTTCTTCCATGCAAAAAATCTGTAAACAATGTGCATCAAATTTTGAGATCACCGATAGCGATCTCGCTTTTTACGATAAGATTTCCCCAGCGTTTAATGGTGTAAAATGTTCACTTCCTCCTCCGACTCTTTGTTCTGATTGTCGCAGACAAAGAAGGCTTGCTTGGAGAAATGAAAGATATCTGTATCATAGAAAATGTGATGCCACCGGAGAGGATATTATTACCGTCTACCATCCGAAATCTGACATACAAGTGTATCATCATAAACTTTGGTGGAGTGATTCATGGAATGTCAAAGAGTATGCCAGAGATATTGATTTTTCTCGTTCGTTTTTTGATCAACTGAATGATTTGCGGAGAGCTGTTCCTCGTCCATCGCTGATGGTTATGGGGAATGAAAATTCTGATTATGTGAATCATTGTGGATATTCAAAAAATTGCTATTTATCGTTTAATACGGATTACTCTGAAAATTGTTTTTACTCTTCGAATTGTCTTCGAAGCAAAGACTCTTATGATCTTTTCAATTGTGAAGCGTGCGAGCTCTGCTATGATTCTAATGACCTCAAAGATTGTTACCAAGTCATTCGATCTTCAAACTGTCAGAACTGTAGTGAATTGTATTTTTGCGATGACATGATTGGTTGTCGGGATTGTTTTGGCTGCAAAAACTTGAGGAATAAACAGTATTATTTCTTTAATGAAAAGCTTTCGAGTGATGAATATAAAAAGAAGATTCAAACTATAATGGACGGATCTTCCACAAAATATTACGATATTTCTCAGCAATGTGTTGCGCACATGCTGACACTTCCGTACCGTTTCCTTCACATTGTGCAATGTGAAAATGTGTCAGGAGATTATTTGGAAAATTGTCGAAACACTCTCTATTGCTTTGACTCTTTCAATGATCAAGATGTGGCATATTCGACAGTATTGAGTGATTGTAAAGACACCTATGACTTCGATATAGGTGGGTATAATTGTGAACTGTGTTACGAGATGGTAAGTGCTGGAGATAGGGACTACCATTGTCTTTTTTGTATGAATATTTGGGGAAATGCTATAGATTGCTTCTATTGTGATATAGGAATTCGTATCAAAAATTGTTTTGGGTGTATTGGCTTGAGAGATTCAGAATATTGTATCTTGAATAAGCAATACACAAAGGAAGAGTATGAATTACTTGTCCCGAAAATTATTGAACTCATGAAGCAGTATGATGAATGGGGGGAATTTCAAGGTATGCGGCACTCTCTTTACTCTTATAATGAAACTCTTTCTCAGAGCTATTTCCCTTTGACAGAGACAGAGGCTACGAATCTTGGACTAGAATGGCGACAAAAAGATGTGAGAGAATTTCAAGCTCAAACCTTCACTCCTCCTGACAATATCTTTGAAGTGCCCGATTCGTTGGTAAAAGAAGTTTTTTCTTGTGGTTCTTGTTCGAAAAATTTTAAGGTCCTTTCTCAAGAGTTGGCATTTTACAAACAACATTTTCTCCCTTTGCCAAAAGACTGTCCTGATTGTCGA
>CAZQCN010000088.1:3316-3976 GCA_964592185.1 uncultured Candidatus Peribacteria bacterium | reverse complement strand
AGTGCTTCACGATTATATCGTTTCCCTTGGCAGGTTTCACAAGGAACAAACACATCAGCGAGAAAATGCATTTCGATTCGTTTCAATCCATCTCCTGCACAATCTTCACACCGCCCTCCTTTGACGTTGAAAGAAAATCTTCCCGTTTTGTACCCTCGAATCTTCGCCTCTGAAGTCTCCGCAAAAATATCACGAATATCTCCGAAAACTCCCGTGTACGTCGCAGGATTACTTCGAGGAGTTCGACCAATCGGCTTTTGATCAATATTAATAATTTTATCCAAGTGTTCCAATCCGGTCATAGTGGCATACTTTCCAGCACTGGCATGAGCTCCATTGAGTTCTTTCATCAAAACCTTTACGAGAATTCGATTGATGAGACTTGATTTCCCAGATCCGGAAACTCCCGTCACTCCAACAAACATTCCGAGTGGAATTTTCACATTTACATTTTGGAGATTATTCTCAGATGCACCGAAGATCTCAAGAAACTTCCCATTTCCTTTACTCCTCTTCTTTGGAATTTCAATTTCTTTCACTCCCGTCAAGTATTGTCCCGTAATAGAATCCTTATTCTTCATGAGTTCATCAGGAGTTCCTTCAGCCACAACATATCCTCCGAACTTCCCAGCTCCTGGCCCAATATCGAAAACATAGTCA
>CAZQCN010000088.1:2347-3306 GCA_964592185.1 uncultured Candidatus Peribacteria bacterium | reverse complement strand
TTTCCAATATTTCGAAGGTGTTCGAGTGTTGCAATCAATCGGTCATTGTCTCTCTGATGCAAACCAATAGAAGGTTCATCGAGAACATAGAGTACTCCTTGCAGTTGTGACCCAATTTGCGTTGCCAGACGAATACGCTGAGCTTCTCCTCCAGACAAGGTTCCAGCAGCACGTGAAAGCGTCAGATAGACCAACCCTACGTTTTGCAAAAAAGATAATCGATCTCCAATTTCTTTGAGAATAAGACGCGCGATATGAAGTTCATAGTCAGTAAATTTCAAATTTTTAAAGAAATCCAAACAGTCATCCACCGAAAAATCTGTAACTTCAATAATTGATTTCCCACCAATCGTCACCGCCAAAATTTCTGGACGAAGTCTCTTCCCGTGACAAAGAGGGCATTCTTGTTCTTCCATGAATTTCGTAATTTCACTTCGTACGTAATCCGATTCAGATTCTTTGTACCGACGTTGGAGATTCGGAATCACCCCCTCGTAGGTCGTTCCGTATGAACCTTTGAAACTTCCACCAGTAATCGTCACCTGATACTTCTCTTCTCCCGTTCCGTAGAGCAACATTTGTTTCACTTGTTCGGTTAAACTTTTGTACGGTGTATTGACGCTAAAACCGAATCGATCTGCAACACCTTCCAAAATTTTCGTATACCACGAGAGACGATTGGAAGTCTTCGACCAAGGAATAATTGCTCCCTCAGCCAGCGTAAGATTCGGATTTGGGATAACCAGTCGTTCATCTATTTCCAACTTCAATCCGAGACCATGACACTCCGGACAGGCTCCATGCGGACTATTGAATGAAAACATACGAGGAGAGAGCTCCAACATCTGAATACTTCCATGGGTCGGACAAGAAAAATGTTCCGAAAAAATATGAAGTTTATTCGTATCCGCTTCCATGATAAAGAGATTCCCTTCACCATATTTCAATGCCACTTCCAT
>CAZQCN010000088.1:0-2337 GCA_964592185.1 uncultured Candidatus Peribacteria bacterium | reverse complement strand
CACACGATTTTTATCCCCCGTTTTCAACTCTTCAGAAACCACAATACGATCTACGACAATTTCAATAGAATGCTTTTGATTTTTATCGAGAATAATTTCATCAGCAATCGTCTTCAACTCTCCATCAATTCGGAGTCTCACAAATCCTTCTCTCTGAGCCATTTCAAACACTTTCAAATGCTCTCCTTTCTTATCTCGAATGACTGGTGCAAGGATCATCAACTTCGTCCCTTCAGGAAAAGAAAAAAGAGTATCCACCATTTCTTGAATACTCTGTTTTTGAACCAATTCACCGCAATCTGGACAATGAACTTTTCCGACTTTTGCAAAGAGGAGACGAAGATAATCATAAATCTCTGTCACTGTTCCCACCGTCGAACGAGGATTCCGACTCGTAGATTTCTGATCAATCGCAATCGCTGGAGAAAGCCCTTCTATGCTATCCACGTCTGGCTTATTCATGAGTTCCAAAAATTGTCTGGCATACGCGGAAAGACTCTCAACATACCGTCTCTGACCTTCTGCATAGATCGTATCAAAGGCAAGCGAAGACTTCCCTGAGCCAGAGAGCCCAGTGAAAACCACCAGTTGATTCCGAGGGATCTTGACATCAATATTTTTGAGATTGTGCTCTCTCGCACCTTTGACAATGATAAAATCAGACATAAAAAATAAGCATAAAAGAATATACCAAAGCAGTATATCAGATGGTTTTGGGAAGCAAAAGGTGAAAATAATTTTTTACTCCTCCATCTTCGGAAACAACGCCTCACCCACTTCCATATCATCTAATTGTTGCATCATTTTCTCCGCTGTTTCAGGCAACAAAACTTCCAATTTCTTCGCCACCCATTTCAAAATATATACGAGATTCCAAAGCGTTTCTGCCGCTTCTTCTGGATCCTCTCGTACCGTCTTCCATGGAGCCTGTTCGTCGATATATTGATTCGCATCCGTCAAAACATCCATGAGAAGCTCACAAGCTTCATGAAGTTTATAATTTCGCATTGCCTCATCAAATACTTGCCCCTGACGCTCCAACTCATCAATAAATTCTTCCGCATCACATTCTTCCAACTCATTTTTGGTAATGAGCACAATCACCCTTCGAAGGAGATTGCCGAGATTATTCGCTAAATCACTTTCATACAAATCATCAAATCGGTCCAAAGTAATATCACCATCTTTTCCGGCAGTAATCTCACGAAGTAAATACCATCGAACAGGATCGGCCCCATATTGATTGATCAGATCTTGAGGATCAATGACATTTCCAATACTCTTACTCATCTTCTGCCCACCAGTATAAATAAACCCATGAACAAAATACTGTTCAGGAAGCTTCAATCCGAGAGCCAGAAGCGTAGCCGGCCAGATTGCCACATGATGACGAAGAATGTCTTTGCCAATCACATACAAAATTTCTGAATCCGTCCACCATTTCTGAAATAACTGATCATCTTCTGAATAGTCAATCGCCGTAATATAGTTCATCAACGCTTCGAACCACACATACATTACCTGAGTGTCATCGCCCGGAACGGGAATCCCCCATTTAAGGGCTTCTTTCGAACGAGAGACCGAAATATCTTCCAAACCTTCTTGAACGACATTCCGAATTTCATTATATCTCGATTCTGGAAAGATCAGCTTGGGAGTATCACGAAGCCAATTCGCAATTTGTTGTTGATATTTGGAAAGTCGAAAAAAATAATTCTCTTCTTGCAGAGTAATTGGCGCCTTATCATGTTCAGGACATTTTCCTTCTACCAAATCTTTTTCCATTTTGAAGGATTCACATCCTACGCAATAGAATGCTTCGTAATTTTTCTTATACAGATCTCCTTGATCCATCAATTTCTTCCAAATAGTAGAAGCAATTTTTTTATGTTTCTCACTCGAGGTCCGAACGAAATTATCAAAAGAAACATTCAATTGTTTTGACATCTCTTTGAATTTTTCCGAATTCTGATCACACATTTCTTGCGTATCCATTCCAAGTTCTTTTGCCTTCGCTTCAATCTTCTGACCATGTTCATCGGTTCCGATACCGAGTCGAACATCATATCCCTGACTTCGATAAAAACGAGCAAACACATCGGCTTGCACCATTTCCAAGGCGTGCCCCATATGTGGAGATCCATTTACATAATCGATAGCACGAATGATATATTTTGAGGGCATAGAAAAACAGTTAGTCCTATTGAGGAGATTATCAGATGAAATCAGAAATTCCAAGAAGCAAATTTCAAAATCACCTCCTCTGCTGTATTTCTATCCTCATCCCCTCCATCCTCTGCCGAAACTCCTTGGGAAAATCATCCTCAATCATTCGAA
>CAZQCN010000087.1:0-4206 GCA_964592185.1 uncultured Candidatus Peribacteria bacterium | reverse complement strand
TACTCTTGAGCATCAATCGGAAACTGTAAAAATGATATATTTTTACCGTCAGGAGAAAAAAGAGGTGCATCTATACTCCCTTCCTTCGGATCGGTCAAAAATAACAGCTCATCTCGCGAAATATCAGCTAAGACAAGTTGATAATTCCTTTGAACGGCACTCTCATCATTCGAATCTGTAGAAATAAACACCAGAGAAGTTTCGTCTGGTGCAAAAGAAGGAAAGTCTATGAAAATATCTCCATAAAATGTTTTTTGAGACCCATTCCGAGATTGTAAAATCAAAGTATTCGTATCAGCCATGACTCCAAAACTATTCAAAACAGAGTAAAAAAGATATTCTCCATATGGACTGAAGCCATAGTAATTGAAAAAATCTGTAGCAAGAAATTCTTTTGTTTGCTTCTCAAAATTATATAAATTCAGATTCCCATCATCATCAAGATACATCATTCCAAGCCCATCAGGAGTGACGAATATGTTATATCGCAGATTCGTACCGTTCAGTACCAAGGATGTTTCTTTGGTATCCAAATCATAACGAACCAAATCTGTGAGGGACCCAGCATCATCTGGTTTCGGGCCATATACTCGAGTACGAGACACCAGAAGTGCATTCTCAAAAGGAATCCATTGAATAGAATGTATTACATAATCATCGTCATGAAATACCTCAATAGACTCCCAACGAGAAGTCTCTATATCCAAAAGGTAAGGATAAAACAGAGGGCCCTCTTCATTCTTATTTTTCACTTCAAAGCTTGCTTGGGTCGCCAGAGCTACGATCTGAGAACGTAGCGCGTTATAATCATACTTCTGAATACTATATCCTGGAGGACTCAAAGGGGTTTTCTTTTTTGAATCCATGTCGTAGCGATACAACATCCCATCCGAAGAACGTGCATCCAAATACAACATCCCCATACTCCGAGTTTCAAAAGAGTATTCTCGAACATCATTATACTGTTTTCCTGTAATATCTTTGAATCCTGGTTGAAGCTTCAAAGTGTATTGTTGAGCAAATTCCAACCTGTTAAGAGGTGTAAAAAGAAGCATTTTCCCAGACCAACTAAAATTTCCTAAAACAGCAGGTTCAAGAGAAAATGACGACTCTACACTTTTCGTATCCATCAAAACAGAAAAACTCAGGCGAATTTGTGGGTCAACTGCGGAAACTGGAAATTCTGGTTGAATTTTGAGTGGCTTATCAGCATAAAAAAGCACCGACACAATACTCAAAAACAAAAGAAGAAGAAAAACCAAAACGGGAAAACGAAAAGTTTTATCGAGTGACATAAGGATCTTCAGGAATAGAAATATTTTTATGTTGAGAAACATTCAATGCTAAGTATCGACCACTCTCAGATGACACCACTTCAAGAACCCCTTCTACCTCAAACCAAGTATTTACGGCTTCATCAAGAGGTTCAGAGAGAAACATCCCAATAATCCTTGCATCAGCGGCACAACAGTTCAAAACATACTGAGCAATCATAGGCCTATTTTCATCATCTTTATAATAAAATCCCTGTATATGCACTTCTTGCCCTTGGTACGACAGAGGTTCAGGATCAAAAGACTGTATGGTAACCCAGTCAAATAAAGTTCTTTGCTTGGTATCAAAAGAAAAATAAGTTGCTCTTTTACTCCTCAAATATTCCGATGCAGGCACTTGAGGAACCATCATAGGTTTATTTTTTTGAGCAAAAGAAGTGAGTGGCGAAAACTGAAATATACTCGCCAGAATAAGTAACGCTGACGTAGGAATAAGGAGAAAATTTTTCTTCAACGAATACTTTGCAGAATCTTTTCCAAACAGCAAAAGAAAAGGCATACAGGCAAGAGATGCATATATAAGCCAAAAGTGTCGAGGATGGATAAAGTAAGCCAACTCACCAGTCCAAGAAATTTTTGCGAGAAAAATCCCAACGACGAAAAGAACCAAACGAACCATAGGACTCAATCAAGAAAATAAAAAATAAAGCATAGAAACAAGAAAACTCAATGAAGAGACAAGAGCAATAATTATAAGGAGAGGCTTCCAGCGGAAAATACTTTTCAACATGGGAATCGCTTTGATATCCAACATAGGCCCCAATACTAAGAAAGCTAAAATACTACTCATTGGGAATACTTGTGCATACGAAAGAGCAAAAAAAGCATCTACATTCGAACAAATAGAAACAATGAAAGCAAGCAACATCATAACGAGAATAGCCAACCATTCAGAAGACACAACCTGATTCGCAAAATCTTGTGGAAGGAAAAGCTGTATACTCGACGCCAACAAAGCTCCAAAAAGAAAAATACCGCACATCTCCAAAAATTCTTTCCGAGTAACCATCCAAAAACGAGACCAACGGGAAGCCTTGATCGAAGTATGACCCCCCTCATGACAACAAGAGTCTCCATGAACATGGTCTTTATGGTTTTGCAATTTCTTAACCAATAACTGAGAACTCGGAATATAAGTAAAAAGCATTCCTACAATCAACGCAATTCCGAGCGAAGCAAGGACTCTCCACACAACAAACATCGGTTCTTGAGGAAAAGCAACAAGAGTAGAAATAATAACAAGCGGATTGAGAACAGGAGCTGCCAAAAGAAAGGTAAGTGCAAGAGAAGGAGCCATATCCTTGAGAATCATTCTTCGTGCCAGCGGCACATTCCCACATTCACACACCGGAAGAACCAATCCAAGGAGTGCAACAGAAAAAAATTTCAGAAAACGTTGCTTTGGCAGAAGAGAGACGATCTTCTCTGGAGAAAGAGCAATCTCTACTAAGGCAGAAAGTAAAGCTCCAATCAAAATAAAAGGAATCCCAGCGATAAATATTCCAAAGAAAATAACCAGGAAATCGTTGACAGGAGAAGGAAACATCAAACCAAACATACAAAAACACTAAGATAGGAATCAGTATACAGAAAATGAAAAAAAATACTATTGCAATACTATTGCATTAGTGATAACCTTATGGCATTGTAAGTCCCCCCATGTCGTATATTGAATATTGTAAAAAAAAATTGATAAACAACGGTTATAGAATAACGCAATCAAGAATTATCATTCTCGAAACTCTCGAAAACCAAAAAAAAACTCTCAACCCATACGAAATCAAAAAAATCTTGAGCGAAAAAAATATCCTTATCGATACATCAACCATATATCGAATACTTCAAATATTCGAAAAGCATAATTTAGTACACTATCTTGCTTCACAGCAACGATATATTGCATGCAAAGATTGGCTATGTGAAAAACAAAACAACTGCCACCATCAATTTATTTGCAGACAATGCAATACTATCGAAGAACTCAAACTAGAAGACAAAGATTTTATCAACAAAATTCAGTCTCAATATCAAAATATCTCTATAACACACCATTCACTCGAGCTTTCCGGGTTATGCCAAAAATGCTTTTAAATAAGGTCATCTTGCTCTTCCTTTGGTGAATCTATATATTTCCATCAAAATCCATTCCTCCTCTATGTTCAAAAATTCTGATCAACACACCACTTCTCACGAGACTATACGACTCAATGGGAAACTCAAAGATATTACTACCATCAAAGACCAACAAGGGAATATCATCCATAAGGTTATGTCCCCTCTTATGATAGAAATTTATCCTCGAGATATTTTTCAAATCATTACTGGGGCAACTATTCTGGCTATTCCCATTGGATTCACTCAAGAAGTCTGGATTCTGGCAGACAAACTCCCATGGCTCAACATACTTGGACTCATCGTCCTCTCATTGTTTTTCATGGGAAGCTTTATCCATCATAATTTCTATCAAGAACATCTTGAAAGACATCATACTGCATTTATAAAACGAATCATCATCATCTATCTCTTCTCTTTTCTCATTGTAGCCGTCATGCTCCATCTCATCGGACAGACTCCTTGGTCAACCGACTGGATTCTTGCACTTAAAAAGGTGCTTATCGTAACATTCCCCGCATCACTGAGTGCTGCCGTTACAGATATGATTAAGTAAACGCCGACTTAGCTCAGTGGTAGAGCAATGGTATCGTAAACCATAGGTCATCGGTTCAACCCCGATAGTCGGCTCCAGGCTACGTTGTTAACGAGTAATCGAGTGTTACAACGAAGCCTGTCCTGCGTAACGCAGTGAAGCGGGACTTAGCTCTCACCTCACAACTACGCCTGGCAGGCCAGAAATTTCTTCATTCTTAACGTT
>CAZQCN010000086.1:0-4674 GCA_964592185.1 uncultured Candidatus Peribacteria bacterium | reverse complement strand
CACTACCCTCTCCGTCGCATCAACCATACTAAACTTCTGAATATTCTTCTTCAACTTCATTCCCAAATCTCGATCTCCTAACAATCCCTGAATTTTCACAAGTAAATCTGAAGCAGAATCTTCATCCTTATGCACCAAAATCGCTTCTGAATTCTCAAATATTTCCGCATTTCGAATCTGATCTCCTCGGCTCCCACGCATCCCGAGAGGCACAGCAATCAAAGCCTTCCCAAGACTCGCCAGCTCAAAAAGAGATCCAGCTCCCGCTCGAGAAACCACAACATCAGCAACTTGCAGCAAATATTTCTGACTCTCTTCATCCAGATACTCATACTGCCGAAGATGAGTCTGTGGTCTTTGGTCTGTGGTCTGTGGAAATGCTTGTTTCCCTTTTCCGGTTTGCAAAACAACCTGAACATCCTTCAAGTCATTTAAGATCGAAACCATTTTCTCATTCAATGATTGTGAACCACTACTCCCTCCCAACACCAACACCAAGGGCAATTTCGGATCAAAACCCGTTTCAGCATAGGCTTTGCTTTTCCAATCTTCTTGTTCTTTTTTGTCTTTTGGAATAAGAGAATGTCGCAATGGGTTCCCAGTAAAAACTCCATTTTTTACATATTTCAAAGTCTCTTCAAAACTCACACATACTTTTTTAGCGAACGGCATCAAAATCCTATTGGCAAGACCAGGAGTGAGATCAGATTCATGAATGATCAAAGGAATCCGAAGTATCCAAGCTGCTATTCCTACAGGAACTGTAACAAACCCACCCTTAGTAAACACCACTGATGGACGAAATTTGGCAAGAATCCAAATACTTTGAAAAAATCCTCCCATAATTTTGAAAATATCAGCAAAGTTTTTCCAATCGAAGTAACGGCGAAGTTTCCCAGAAAAAACTCCTTGAAAAGCTCCATCTATTTCTTTCACAAAACGTTCCTCCATCGAATCATACGATCCAATATACAAAACCTCAGCCGAGTGCTCTTCGATAAGGGCTTTTCGAACGCAGAGGGCGGGAATGATATGTCCCCCCGTCCCCCCTCCCGAAATCACGACTTTCAAAAACTTGTTCATGTTTTGCAATGTTAAGCAAGATACCAACAGCAAACAGCGTTGCCAGAAGCGATGACCCACCATAACTAATAAATGGAAGTGTAATCCCCGTCGTTGGAAACAAAGAGAGTACAACCATCATATTAATAAAAGCCTGCAAAGTAATCCAGCTTACTATACCAATTGCTAAATATTTTCCATAATTATCTTTCGCATTTTGTGCGACTTTGATCCCCTGCCAAGCAATCACCGCAAAGGCAAGAACAATCAACGCCACGCGAATAAAACCAAGTTCTTCGGAAGCAATAGCAAAAATAGAATCTCCCTGAGCCTCTGGTAAATAACCTTCATATTTGAAACGCGAAGCCCCAAAGCCTTTACCAAAAAAACCTCCAGACCCCACCGCAATCAAACTTTGAATAATATGATAGCCCGTCCCCAGTTCATCTTTGTAAGGATTCAAAAAAGCAGTGAATCGGTTATAAATATATTGCTTATTTACAATGACTGCCATAGCCAGAGAAGTTCCCGCCGTAAACATAAGAATAATATGAGAAATCCTCCCTCCTGCTCCAAAAAACATAACCAAAGATATAGCCACAATGATGAAAATAGTTCCAAAATCAGGTTGTAACGCCAATAAACCACAAAACACGGTAAGTATAACCACAAACGGCAAAAGCCCTTCTTTGAAGTCCTCTACCAATGCTTTCTTACGATCAAATAAAAAAGCCAAGTACAAAATCAACGTCAATTTAGCAAACTCGGCGGGCTGAATGTTGGGAAGCGGATTCGGAAGATTAATCCAACTATACGAGGTTCCATATTCATTCCGAATCCCTGGTATAAAAACTGCCACCAGCAAAATCAAAATTACCACCATAAAAAACGGCGTATACTCTATCCACTTCCTATAATGAATTTGACTTGCAATAATCATCCCAACAAAACCTAAAACAATATTGAAAGCCTGGTTCCAAAAGTAGTAATCATTATTATCAAAGTTTTTATAAGCAATAATCGCTGAAGCCGAAGATAAAATTGCCAAGCCGAAAACGACGAGTCCGAAAACGCAGATAAGAATGAGATGTTGTGGGTGGAGTTTTTGTTGTTTCATGGAAAATTCGTTTATCGTTTATCGTTTATCGTTTGGAAGACTTTCTTTACGAATCTCATCAATTTTACCAAAATATACGGAATGATTCGAAACGGATATTCATACACTTTCAAACATGCTTCTTCACTTCCTCCAAACTGCTGTTTGAACTGCGTAACTCCTGCCAGACTATCACCCTCCTTACTTGAGATACCAAGAAAATCATACTTCTCCGAACCAAAGGTTTTGGCATCTTGAATCGCCTGCCACTGAAGTAAATACGGAGCCATGACATTTCGATATTCATTCGAACTTGCTCCATAGTAGTAAATACTTCGTTCTTTCGAAAACACAACAATAACTCCAGCAATATACTTATCCTCATACTTCGCCAAATACAATTTCGCATCAGGGATATTCTCCAGCATCAGTCGATAGTATTCCTTCGGATGCCCCGAGAATCCATCTCTCCCTGTGGTTTCCTTCAACAGATCATAAAATGCATCCACATACTCTCTGCTCTCTGACCTCTGATCTCTGATCTCTACAGAAACTCCTTTCTTCTCTGCCACCTTAATATTGTATCTTCCCTTCTGTTTCATCTGAGCAAGTAGTTCATCCAACGATACATGCAAGTCGAGAGTAAGAGTTTTTTGAATATATTCTCGGTGACGAAGAGCAAAAAGAGGCGAAGACTGACAATGAAAACGAATAAAAACTGGAGATAAACCTTTCTGAAATGCTTTCTTCTGAACGTCCAAAAAGAGCTTTTTCAAAACTTCCTTCTGATGCCCTTCGGAAAGATTCGAAAACGACTGAGTACAAACCGGACCTTCCTTACACCAAACAAATTCATAGTTCAAAAATTTCTTCGAAAATTCCATTCGAATGAGAACAAAACTTCCTTGCACCAAAAGTTCCTCTCCATGAAACACTCCAAACACACCAAGAAAGTGACGATCCGGTAGCGCATCTTGAAAAGCACCCCATGCAAAAGTTTGTTCGATGGGAAGGAGGTCTGTGGTCTGTGGACGGTGGTCTGTAGGAAGAATTTCTCGGAATTGAAAATTCATAGGGAGAGAAACAAACTATAAGTGGCAATATTCGCATGCTTGGACAGGGCACAAAAGCATTCCGGGACAAGTTTCAAACATGTCCCTACACATAACTCATACTTCATATTCCTTCATTCTCCACTCTTAACGTTCCCGACCCTTATCGCCTTGCTCATTTCGGGATCCCGACCGACTTCTATCGGGATCTGATTTCTGACCTCACCTCACTTCACTTCTACTATAACCGTTCCCTTCGCATTATTCCCGAATCGATCCTTCACAAAATATCGAAAACTATCTTGACCTACAAAATTCATAGGAGGACGGTACATGAACACTCCATTAGTTTTTACCATCACCACTCCACCTGCTTTCGATTCAAGATCAAAATAATCTACTTGCAATTTTTCTCCCGTGTCGTTTTCCAAGATCTCTTTGCCTCGTAATTCAGTATTCTTGGTAATCGCATAACTATCATTCCGAGTCGATACAGCATACACTGCTTTGACATTGATATTTTCCTGTTCCTTTGCAAACTGAGGGAAAATCAACGTCAAAACCAAGACAAAAATAAACAAAATAAAAGGAACAATGATCTCAACCCGAAAGAGCTTCAGATGTTGATGAGTAACTTTGATGGGTTTGAGATCTTTCGGCTTGGGCTCTTTGGATTTGGACATGATTTTTTTTACAAAGGTAGTATAGCGGGTTTGGAAGAGAAAATAAAACTCAAACAATAAGCTTAATATTCTCAACAATTTCAGGAAACTCCAAAGACTGGAAATGTCCTCTATCTTCAAAAACTAAATAATGGGCATTAGGCAATTCCTGTTTAAATTTATCAATATTCTGAAAAGGCGTTATCGGATCATCCTTGCTAAAATACATAAAAATATTTTCTACTTGATCAAACACACCACTCAATGGCTCATATAAGACAAAATCTCCTAAAGATTCCTGGGCACCTTCTGCATCAAAAGGTGCCCCGACACAATGGAAAGCAAGTATATTCTTTGTAATCTTATTTTCAGAAAGATATTTCATAAGGAAAATACCGCCTAAAGACCTTCCTATTAAAACAATTTCTTGATTCGATATCGCAAGGATCTTATCAAACCATATTTTCCACTCACTATATCTTGCATTGTTTTTATTTGGCATTTCTGGGATGAGTACATCAAAGTCTGGGAGTAAAGAATCCAAAGAGTAAATCCAATTTTTTTTAGAAAAACTCTCTTTCGTAATTTCGTAAGAAGAAAGAAAAGAAACATAGTTTTCATAGGTATCGAAAACCCATCCTCCGCCGATAACGATAATTTGTTTTTTCATAAAGTGTACAAGTAAAAAATTATTAGAATTTTAATAACTTTTTGGCACTCTGTATCCTATAATTGACTGAGTTTCTTTCCCAAATGCTTCCTTATAAAAAGACCTGGCGTATTCAAATTTTGTGACTTCGGA
>CAZQCN010000085.1:0-4770 GCA_964592185.1 uncultured Candidatus Peribacteria bacterium | reverse complement strand
CTTATTTTATATGAATACATCTTACACTTTTTATTTATGTTTTTACAAAATTCAATTATTAGTATTTTTTATGATATGTGAGTTTGACAGATGTTTTTTGTTTACTATAATTCTCCTCGATTTTTTTAGCTTATAGAATTGTGAGAATTTTTCAGCATATTCAAGATCCGTTTTTAGATACAGAGTTTTGTTCTGTATTGAGTAAATTTATTCAACTGGAATATATTTATGATATTCCGACACTCCAGGGGAAAAGTTTTTTTTGGTCTGAACAGTATTACGATGGTTTGAAAAAACAGTATTTAGTGGGAGATCGAAGCCTCGAAGCCTCGAAGCCTCGAAGCCTCGAAGTTTCTTTTTTGTGAAAAATCCATCATCGTATCAACAAGCTTATAAAGATTACGATGAGTCATTTCGAAACAAAGTAGTGAAATCAAAAAGAAATAATCTTACTTTGGAGCTTGAAATCTTTCCTCAAAAAAATGATATAGTAAGGAGTTATGAGTTGTATGACAGGAGTATGGATATTTTTGGTTCTGCTTCTGTTCCTTACGAGTTTTTTGAGCAACTCTGTTTATTATCATATTCAGCACTTTTTCTTGTAAAGAAAGACGCTCAGGTGGTTGCATTTACCCTTATGCTCGGGAATCTTTCGTTTTTTGCTGCTTCGAGTGAAGAAGGGAAAAAATTTCATGCGAATAATTTCCTCTATGATGCTTTATATCACTATTTCGAAAATGAAAAAATTTTTCTTGGGTTGGCTTCATCTCCTGGATTGTTTGCATTCAAAAAAAAGTCTGGAGCCATTCCAGTTCCAGCATATTGTACTCGATTTGATCCTCTTATGAGTTTCTCGAATTTCTTTAAAAATAAAAGGTTTTTTGGGTGTTGTGTTCGTAAGCTTCCAAAGACTTTTACTTTGTCTTACGTTCTTCCATATTGATTTTTTATGGAAATTATTAGGTCCTGCTTCACTAGGTTGTTTAGTATAGCTGGCGTGCCAGGCGAAGTTCGTACGTTCAAATAAAGTCCCGCTTCGTTAGGATCTATCTAGGACAGGCTTCGTTGTAACACTCGATTACTCGTTAACAACGTAGCCTGGTGCCGTCAGAGGGATTCGAACCCTCACACTCTTGCGAGCACAGGATTCTGAGTCCTGCGTGTCTACCAATTCCACCATGTCGGCTTTATTTTATAACACTTCTACAAATTGTTCTCAGAAGCGGTCGTAGAAACGATAGATCCATTTTAGTACTTTTTGAAGGGACTTGAAAGAGATCTTTCTTTCCGAAGTTTCCATTTTCGAAGCTTTCTTTTCGGAATACTTCTTCAATTTTTGCATCTCTTAATTCTTTCGTAAATGCTTCTCGAAATTCAGGTATGAAAGCATTCGGGAAAAATTTATTTAATATTTTGTCTAGAATTTCTGGAAAGAGTAAGTTATCGAAAGCATAATGAATTCCTTTATGGTGAAATGTATAGGGTGTTTTTCGGAGTAAATTAATTTCGTTTTCCAATGCACCCCCTCTGTGCACTGGGTTAGTGTGGTGAGTATCTGGTTTTAATTTTTCTTTTGGGACGAGATTATAGCTGCCATCAACAGGGATGATTGGATCCCTTTCAATAAAACTAAAATCCCCTCCTTTTATAATTTCGGGCCTGAAAATTTCACTAATTTCCTTGTGAACGAGGAATTTTTCTACTTTTTTACAAAATTCATCAGTGAGAACTCTTTTACTGAGATGGTACATCGTAAGCATAAGATCGAGAGGATTCCTATGGAGCCCTGTGAGTATTTGAATTCCTTGATATTGCTTCGGAAAAAAGTAACCCAAATTACATTCTTCTTCAGTTCCTCCCCATATTGGATCTATAGCATATAATCGTCTTTGTCCTGTTCCCATATACTAAAAAATTAAGGATTATATTATTTAAAGTTAGTATTCATCACAAATGAATCATGTATTCAAATATTTTTATGCTACCTTTTGTATTTTGGATAGAATTTCTTCTTTTTTATTTTGAAAATTTCCATTTCTCATTTCTATGAGGAGTGATCTTACTTCTTTTACGAGAACAGAGCTGTGTTTGAATTCCTTCAATCCTTGCTTCGTAAATGAATCTTTATTATAGGTTTGTTCGAGTGGAGTCTCAAGAAAAAGTACCAATAACTTTTCGAGCCAAGATGTTTGGAATGCATTGGGATGAATTTCAGATGTCAGTAAGGCTATTTTTTCTGGAAAAGTTAGAGTTCGAAATACTCCATGGATACCATGATGATGAAAATCTTCTGATAAATTTTTTGCTAAGTTAGATGAATTAGTTGAGTGCCCTCCTCTGAAAGTAGCAATTTTATGATGTAAATCTTTTGGAATTTTTGCCTGAGAATCTTTTATATGTATTGAACCTATATGACTATAGTTTCCATCTAATGTTATGAGTGGTATCCGTTGAATCTTTGAAAAATCTTCATTTTTTATAATTTTTGGTTCTAATATTTTTTCTGTATTTTTGTTGAAGAGGATTTCGACTTTTTCCGCGAACTCAGCATGAAGTGTGCTTCTTTCAAAATTCAATAAAGTATTTAATATATCCAGAATTGTTTTATCTGTTCCGAATCTTTTTAATCCATAAAATATTCTAGTATTTACTAAACCTCTATTTAGTTCATTCATTTCCCCTCCTTGTGAGAGAGGTATTGCATACACAGGTTTCCTGTATATTTTTTTTCCCATACTTGAAAAAATTAAGGAAATATTATGCCTATAATTTTCAATTTTTAAAAGAGTTTTTTCAAACCTTCCTCAAAGGAGCAATCGAAGCCGCAAGTGTCTTCTCTCCAATACTGAATTGAATAGTAAGCAGATCTCCACGAATTGCTTTGATCTTTCCTTTTCCAAAGCTGGGATGATGGACGAGTTCTCCGACGATAAACGAACTATACTCTTGAGATTCCTCTGTGTTGTATTGAGGTTCGGAGAAATAGGATATACCACTGCTTTTGGCTTTGGTTCCGGCGAGGAGGTGTTCGGGTATTTCTGAGAGGAAACGGGAAGCTTTGTTGAATTGTGAATTTCCGTAGATCATACGAGAAGTCGCATAGGAGAGATGACATTCAGTTTTGGCGCGGGTGATAGCGACGTAGGCGAGTCGTCGTTCTTCTTCGAGTTCTTCTTGTGAGAACTGGACTCGTGAATGGGGAAAAACATTTTCTTCGAGACCGGCAATGTAGACGATGGGGAATTCGAGTCCTTTGGCAGCATGGATAGTCATGAGGGTGAGCTTCGCTCCTCCCAAATCTGCATCAGCATCTGCGATGAGACTGACTTCCTCAAGGAAAGAAGTGAGGGAAGCGCCTGGTTCGAGATGGTCATACTTTTGTGATACGCTGAGGAGCTCTCGAATATTTTCCATCCGATTCGCGGATTCTTCGGTGCCGTCATCAAGAGATTTTGCGTAGCCACTTCTTTCTACAATTTCTTCGATCAGTCGAGATACCGTGTTTGATTTGGAGTAGGTTTGAAGTGATTGAATGAGGTATACAAATTCTCGGATGGATTGGTTGGTTCGAGGTGAAAGATCTGGAGTATTGAGAGCGAGTGTGTTCCATACGTTTTCATTATTTTGTTGGGCGTATTGTTGGAGTTTAATCCAAGTGGTATCGCCTATTCCGCGAGTAGGGACATTGATGACGCGCGCGAGACTGATTTCGTTTCGAGGATTATTGATGAGGTTGAGGTAGGCGAGCATGTCTTTGATTTCCATACGTTCGTAAAATTTTACTCCACCGATAATTTGATACGAGACATTGAAACGGAGGCAGGCTTCTTCGAGAGCACGACTCTGTGCGTTGGTACGATAGAGGACAACGGCTTCGGAGAGATTGTTGATTCGACTTTGATTGAGTTTTTCTTGAATGGAAGTCATGATGATGTTTGCCTCGTGTTTTTCACTGGAGGTCTCATGGACTTGAAGCAGTTCGCCTTCTTTTTTGTCAGTCCAGAGTTTTTTGTCTGTTCGCATCATATTTTTTTTGATGATGGCTTCTGCGGCATCGAGAATGTTTTGAGTGGAACGATAGTTTTGTTCGAGTTTGATGACCGTTGTTTCTGGGTAGTCTTTTTGGAAATCAAGGATGTTTTTGATATCCGCTCCACGCCAAGAGTAAATTCCTTGCCAGTCGTCTCCCACTACGCAGATATTTTGATATGCTTCAGCAAGAGTTTTCACCCAAATATACTGAGCGTAATTGGTATCTTGATACTCATCGACGTGGATGAATCTCCAGAGATTCTGGTAATATTCGAGGACTTCAGAGTGTGTTTGGAATAGCTGGACCGTGAGCATAATCAGGTCATCGAAATCAACACTGTTGGAGTCTTTGAGTTTCTTTTGGTATCGAGGGTAAACATCTTGAGCGATGCTTCCGATCGGATCTTGAGATGAACTTTCGAAATTCTCCGATCGTATGAGTTGATTTTTTGCACTGGATATTCTTGCAAGGACTGACTTCGGATTATTTTTTTTTGGATCGATGATAAGTTCTTTGTAAATTCCTTTGATGACGCTGAGTTGGTCGTCGGTATCGAGGATGGAGAATGAACTGTCGTAACCAAGCTTTCCAATATGATCTCGGAGGATTCGAGCAGAAACGGAATGAAAAGTCCCTACCATAGGGATTTTCCAGCTGTCGGTATATTCTTCGAGAAGTTTTTCAATTCTTTGTTTCATTTCACTCGCTGCTTTGTTGGTGAACGTGACGGCAAGAAT
>CAZQCN010000084.1:2903-4783 GCA_964592185.1 uncultured Candidatus Peribacteria bacterium | reverse complement strand
GGTATGTTTCGTTGGTTTTGCGTTGACAATGTTATGCGGGCAGACTTCCTGACAAATATCGCAACCGAAGATACGATCACCCATTTTGGAAACGATTTCATCGGGGATGCTTTCACGTTTTGATTCGATGGTGTGGAAGGGGAGGCATCGACGGCTGTCGATTGAAGTCTGAAGTCTGGAGTCTGAAGTCTGAGGTAGATTTGAAGTCTGAGATTTGAAGTTTGAGATATGAGTTATTTTTGATTTTGGTTGGGTATCTTTTCTATTTATATTTTTCTCATTACCACAGACTACAGACTTCAGACTACAGACTTTATCTTCCTCCACAATCGCCTTTGTCGGACACGCATCAATACATGCACGGCACGTTCCGCATAATCTTGGCTGAGGCTTGTCCGGAGTAAGCTCCAAGGTGGAAATTACTTCTGATAGAAAAACATAGGATCCAAATTCACGAGTAATCAACATTTTGTTTCTCCCGATGAAACCAATGCCCGACATCTCCGCATAGGCTCGTTCGAGGAAAGGCCCGTAATCAACGTAGTAACGATATTCATCAGTTGCTGAAACTTGTTCTTTGAGTTTCTGAACGAAGCTTTTGAGCATCTTTTCGAGATACTTGTGATAATCTTTTCCTCTGGCGTAACGAGCAATTCTTCCTGAGCCTTCTGGGAATTTAGGATCTTCTTGGTAATAGTTTATAGCGAGCATGATAATGCTTTTCGCTCCCTCGACGACTTTTTGAGGGTCGGATCTTCGTTCTGGATCTTTTTCCATCCACTGCATATCGGCATGATATCCTTTTTCGAGCCACTGGAAATAATGCTCCTGTGCCTCAGGGATGACTTCAGCTTTTGCGATGCCGACGAGGTCGAAGCCAGAAGAGAGAGCGAGGGATTTGACGAGTTCGGATGGAGTCATGGTAGGGATTTTTTGAAAATATATTACCACATTGGATGAGTACATGTTATTGACTCTTTTTTATCTTTCCATAGAATGGGACTTGTTAATCACTATTGTATGTTCAAGAGTAATTTTGAAATCGGGAATGCTTTCGCAACCACTACTACCCAATTACTGGGGTAGTATATTTTGAATAGTCATTTTTGTTCAATCTCACTGCCTCAGATCTCTGAGGTATTTTTGTGTCTTTTAAATCTTTCTATGTACTGTTACATGAATATTAGAAATCAATCGTGTCCGAATCCAAAATGTTTTTCTTATGGCAAAATAATTGTTGGGAACATTGTAATTCATAGTCGTAAATATCGTCGTTTTCAATGTAAAGTTTGTAAAAAAACTTGGCATGAAGATATCGGTTCTTGTTACTACCGTCTTCGGAAAAAGGAAGACGTATTTGAAAAATGTGTGAGTTGCTTGAAGGAAGGGGTAAGTATTCGGTGTATAGCTGAAATTCTCCACGTGAGTCCAAGTACGGTACTTCGTTGGAAGAAGAAATTTTTTGTTCGTTGACATCTTGGTGGGAAGCGATCTGTTTTTGTTGAAGATAGGTTGCTTCCTATCACACTTTGTTTCACCTTTAAGAAATACAAACATGAAAAATTTGCTTGTTATTGAAAGAAATCCTCTGGAACTTGAGAGAGCAAAAAGCTTCTTTCGATCGATCCGAGGAGTCAATTTTCTTACTTCTGATATTCTGAATAAGAAAAAATTGTACGGGTTGGGGGATATCCGATTGGAACCTCACATTCATGACGTTCCGCTTCATGGCATTATTACTGATATTTATTTTCATCCGAAAATTCTTTCAGCCATTGCCCTTCTCTTGCCACAGATTGAACAGCCTCATTTTGCAGAAAATCTTTTACAACAGGATGCTGGGAAGACTTTGTTTTCTGAGATGGGATTGAGGTATATGA
>CAZQCN010000084.1:0-2893 GCA_964592185.1 uncultured Candidatus Peribacteria bacterium | reverse complement strand
AATGCAAATGTTCTCAATGCAACTCCAGCTTGTTGTTTTGTGTCAGGTTTTTCGAGCCAATTGGAGTTAGATTGGGTGTATTTGTTCTCTCAAGTTTTGGGAAGTTTCTTGGAAGCTCCAGAGACTGTGGGAACTTTCGGGGAAAAGAATTGGAGAGAGGCCTACGAGTTTTTTAATGGCTATTGGGGGGTAGAAGAGGCTATTATCAGGTCTCAAAATCTCAATTAATTTTTCGTGATAGGGAGATTATCATCTGGTGCAGGAATTATTTCTGCACCAGAGTGTTACTTGGAGAAATCACTGTAAATGGATACAGGGTTTTAATTGATATATCTTTTGGCAAACGGGCTAATTTGGATGTAATATACAAGCGTTGATCTCTTCTAGATTTACATTTTTTAATTTTTGTGGTAGAATGTTTAGATTCTAATTATTTTAACTTTACTATATGCTTTTAAAGGGGATTAAGGGTCTTAAAGTGGAGCAAGAAAGCCAAGAGCAGGTTCGGTTGAGTAAAGTAACGGAATATGCTCGTCAAATTGATACACTTCACCAAGCCAAAGAAAAAGTACATACTCATAAGATAAGTTTAAAGAATGCCTTGGGGATTGAAGATCAACGGACGAAGCTTTCCGATTTGAAGTTGCAACATCAAATAGTTTCTTCACCAAAAGAGAAGGTTAATCAATTACATAAGAAGTTTCAACAATCTTCCGAAGATCATACTAAGGCTCAAGAAATGCATGCAAAGAGCGTCGATGCACTGAGGGGTGTTATAGAAAATCTTTTGAAATCTGAAGAGGTAGCTCAGGTGGATACTTTCTTGAACACTAATATAACTGAATTAAAAGGGATTTCTTATACTCCTGAGATTAAAGGTGAGGAAGCTGCTCTTGTCCAACGAGAGAATTTTGAATCTGATACAGAGCTGGAAGAGGAAGAAAAAGCACATATTCGCAATATGCATACACTTGAAATGACTCGTCAGGCAGTTTTATCGACCCAACAAGAAATACTGGAGGAGGTAGTGAAATTTGAATTGCTTGTCCCTGGTGTAGCTCCTTTGCTGCAATCTTTGAAAGACAAGGTTTCTAAGCAAGAAATACTTACTCTTGAAGACTTAACGGCTATTATGGAAGGAGTTGATATGAAACTCACGCAAAAATTGGGAGAAATTCAAGAAGAAATTGATGCCTTGAAGGGAAATGATGATTTGAAAGAGATGTTAGAAGCAGATTTGGACGGCCATATGAAGAAGACTCTTCAGCACATTATTGGTACTCTTGAGAAGGATACTTTGTTGTCAGATAATTTTCAGAAACAAGTTGCTATCATACGAGGTTCTATTGAGACAAACGATAGTCCTTCAAATCTTTCTTCTCAGGCAAGTCTACTCATCAAGGTTTTATCGGAAGAAGAACAAGTTATTGAAGTAAAACGAGATGAGGTAAAAACGGATCACATAAAATATCGATACTTACATGAATCTAAGGTTACTCATGCTGATATTGAAGATGCTGAAAAATTTGGTGAGGGGGTAATCAAGACAGGAATATACGAGGCGAAGAAAGAAGTGGCTCTCTCACGCATGAAATCAGAATGGGAGAAGACGAAATATGGGAAAATTGATAAAGAGTTTTCCAAGCTCTTTGTACAGTCTTATGAAACTCCAAAAACGGTAGATTCATTTTCTGCTTTTTCGGCGGCGATTGAGATCTTCTCCGACGATCCTCGTTATCAAGATCATTATTGGAACCGTGCAGGGAGTGAACCAAATATGAAAACATGGTGGTCGAATAAGCAAGAAAAAGGTTTCGACGGTTCTTTGGAAGAATTTCAAAATATGGAGTTTGTTATGGGTTCTGTGTGGCATAACATTAAAAATGAGATTGATAATTTTTTAGATAAAAATTCTGAACACAAGAGTCTGTTTTTATCAACTTTCAGCGAGGGTAATCTAGGAAGAATTGAGGATCAGTATTTTCTTACTGTCTTTAAGAATGCTTACATTGGATTTCAAGATAGAATTAAAGCTTCAGGGAGGGACTATATATCAAATAAAGAGTTTTTTTATCCGAAGCCTAGTCAATTAGTACGGGATGGCTCCGGAAAACTGGTGAGTGTGATTTCAGCAGGTGAATCCTTGAGAGTTATGAATGAATCTTTGAGACTTATGTTTCAGCTTAGAGATATGGTTACCAAAAATACATCCGAGAAATTGTCTCAAGAACTTAGAGAATTACATACAGGAAAACTTTTTTTCCCTAAGATCGAAGAGCATTCTGTTCCAGTTTCTCAAGATTTGATAACCTTCTTAGATGAAGAAAAGTCTAGATTTTCAAGTATGACAAATATCATCACATTTCAACGGAATCGTTTTGAAGATGAAGAGAAAAATCTCTTTGAGCCACTTATTAAAAAGGAAGCGCAGTATGAATTATCAAATGCACTTCATGCTGATGAGTTCGAAAAAATAGGTACTGCGGAGGCTTTCTTTGTAAATGCTTCTAAGAAACTAAATCACCTCAGTCAAAGTGAGTATCGATTTGATCAATATAGTTCTTTTGCTCACAATTTCAATATTGCCTTGGACGAAAAAGGAAATATTGTATTTATGAATAGAGAGGAAGCTTTGGCGAGTGTATTCGATGAGTCTTTTCGAAAGAAAATGAAGAATATTCAAGATCAGTTAAATCCTCCTCAAGAAAATACTGAAATTTCTCAGGGGAAAGATACTGGAAGAGGTGTGAAATCAGGTTTCTTTGGTAAGATTTTTGGTAGTTCTCCAAAGAAGCCAAGTCTTTCTCCGCACGACAGAGAGGAGTTACAAAGAGATCTAAAATATCTTCAAGATTTGGAAGAAATGTTCAAAATAGTGGAAGGAAAAGATTTA
>CAZQCN010000083.1:0-4824 GCA_964592185.1 uncultured Candidatus Peribacteria bacterium | reverse complement strand
ATTGCAGGGATCAAAGATAAGTACGTAAAACTTTTCACACTCATTGAAGTCGATACGACGGCCGATCTCGATCAAGCGGTTGTGTGGGTCAGTGCGCTAACTGACTATGAACTCAGTGATAAACAGCTTATTCAAATCATTAAAAATCATACCCGTGACATGTATCACGACCTTGGAAAACGAGTGAAACTCAAAAAATTCCCAAAAATACGATTCAAAATCGATCATGGTCAAGAAAATGTTTCTCGAGTCGAACACATTTTTGATATTTTGGAAAAGGGTGAAAATCTCCCCCTCGATGAAGAATCAGAAAAGGCCTAAGGTTTGATTGTTTTGAGAAGGTCCACTTGGGACTTCATACTCCACCTCAACTCCATCGCTCGACTGCATGTGGAGAATTTTTCCACCCATTTTTTCCAATTGATTCTTCCATATTTGAAAATATGAGAAGGCAATTTTCTCATGCTTTCTTTCGAATTCCTGGAATATTTGAAATCCATTATTTGATTCGATTGCTATGAGTCCTGCCTGGCTATACGCATGAATCAGTCCAGGAATACCCAATGGGATCCCTCCATAATATCGAATAACATAGAGCCCCGTCTGTACCAATTCATGAGATTTCAAAAGGTTTAAAAGTGGCTTCCCTGCCGAGCCACTCGGTTCACCAGCATCTGAACTTCGTTCAAACACTTGATGATCTTTCATAATTCGAAAAGCAAAACAAATGTGACTCGCATCATGATACCTTTTTTTCAAATCTTTGATGTTCATTGCATGCTTTTCCTCTGCAATAACGGGAATAACAAAAGAAAGAAATCGTGATTTCTTTTCGCTCAACAGGCCATTACTCTCCACATTTGAAAATCTCATAAAAATTGAATTTGCTTTCCAGACAAATCTGAATATAATGTCTACTGTTCAAAAGATCAAAAATAAATCTGAGATCTGAAGTCTGAAGTCTGAGGTAGAGATAAGGTTTAGGATTGAGATCCCTTCAGAATTCAGACTTCAGACTTTCTTCCCGCGGGTATCGTATAGTGGCTATTATCTCTCCCTTCCAAGCAGATGAGAGGGGTTCGACTCCCCTTACCCGCTCCAAGCTTCGTTCTTAGCTCGTAATCGAGCTGTAGAACGAACTTGTCCTGCGTAGTTCCCAACGAAGCGGGACTTTTTTTAGACGTTACGAACTACGCATGGCAGGCCAGGCATATTTCAGGTACGAGAAATTTTCTGGACTCGCTCCTCATTACTGACACTCACACTCACTCCTGCATTTTTAAAACACCCCAAAATTCATTAAAAAACGTTTTATATTTTCTTCCAACTTTGGTATCCTCAAACTTAACATAAAAAATGTATTACAATGAAGTTCATGTACCAACATTCCTAGAGATGATTCGAGGAGGAGGCAAACCTCGAAAAGGGTTTTTAAATCGTGGAGTCGAAAAAAAACATTTCCAGGTGAAATCCCCGAAGAGGAAAAATTGAGAAGAGAAGTCGCTATTTTAGATCGAGTAACTCCACTCCTTGGAGAGTATGGGAAAATAATGAGACAGAACGTAGAAGAATTCCAAGCAAACATAACTCCTGAAGCCAAACTCGCAAATCAAATAGATAAAATGAATGCCTGTGTGCAAGCACTAGAATACGAAAGACAAGAGTATAAGAGAATGGAAGAATTTTATCCTTGGACCCTCGAAAGACTTACCGATCCAGTTCTTATTAAAATTTGTAAAATACTCATCAAAAAGGAATTCAACGAATGGAATATCCCTTACCGAGTAAGATATCATACTTTAATTATTTTAAATGGAGATGAATCTCTTTACCAAGAAGGTATGGAGAGATTTGAGAAAGATGGAAAGTATAAAGGAAAATCATTTTTTTAGCTCCTCTCTCATCTCTTCCAAAATCACATTCTCCACTTCTCCATACCGATAAAACGTCCTCACACCCAATCGTACCTTCACATTCGGAACATTCGGATCCGAAGAAGGAATCATTTGTTCAGCTACAATGGAAGCCGAATACGAAGCATTTTGATCAACATCAGATGGGATCATTATGCGAAAAGGAACTTCTTGAGTTTCTCCTCCGTTCAAGGTGTATTCATTTTGATCAAATTGAATCCATGTACCCAGATTGGTATTCAGTGAAGAATCATCTCGCAAAACATACGATCCATCTGAATTTTTATCATATTCAGCGGTCGTCAGAGAGATATTCACAGATTCTTTTTCACTTACATTTTTCAAAAGCACTTTTCCTTGATATTCCTTCTGTGGGCCATGAAAATCAAACCATGACTCATACATCGAATCTTCAGGGCTCAGGGCTTGAACCGCAAATTGTGGAGAAAAATCAGATGCCTGCAATGAGTCTTGTGATTCTATTGGAGCTATACCAGCATGTTCCAATGAAGATTTCAAAATAGTATTTTCTCTCTTCGGAAATTGAATGAAAACGGGAACCACCATTCTCGTATTCAACTGAACTGCACCCTGATTATCCCCTTTCCATTCAACCGCAATTCCTCCAGCATACGATTCGGTCGGATCCACTCCTTCAGGAAGATTGATAGTAAAGGAAATCTCTTTTTCTTGAGTCGGAAATAAACGAAGAACGCTTCGTTCCGATACCCCCCATTTACCAAGAGTATTTTTTTCATCACTCAGAGTTTCTACCCCAAAAGATCCATCTTCGGTCGGATGATAATCAGAAAAATATATCTCAAGATCAAGTCTCTTCATAGAGAAATTTTTTATCAGTATCTTCCCGGTAAATTGATTCTTCGAGGCATCAAAAATAAACCATCTTGGATTCACCTCGTTGGTATTTTCAATCGCCCACACAGAAAACAACCCTCCATTCCGAATTACTTGGTTGTGAAAGTAAAAATAAGCATACACAAAAACATTCAAAACTATGACTCCAAGGAGAATAATGAATTTCCAAAAATGACTTCGAGAGAATCTCATGGGCTATTTATTTTCTACCGTCCCATCATCGTTCAAAATCAAATTTGTATCAATACTATTTGATATTTTTTCTGGGGTAACAAACTCCGAAACTGGTTCTGATACCTCAGGAGCCATATTCACCGTATCATCTAGAATGATAGAAGCTTTGAACACCTTCGCACCAGGTCCTGAAAGAAAATACATAGACGCAGTCCCAACCAACACAAATACAAAGAAAACGAGAATGTTCCGAACTCCAGATGCTTTCATATATTCATGAATTAATACTAGTTTTATTATAAAACTATTTCAATAAAAACACAAGCAAATATTTTCTCAATTTATTCAAAAAACTCGTATGATGTCATATGAAATGTTTTCCTCAGTTCTTTCACTTCTTACCTATGCCCAGTATGACCGTACAAGAAAAGAAAAAAACCAAAATTCGAATACTCATTGTTGCAATTATTGCGACCGTAATTCTCGCTGGTATATTTTTGAGACTCGTCATTGTAGAACCAAATACTACGAATTTCAAAGGATCTACAACGGTAAATATGGAGCTGAAGTAAAGGAAGAAAGCAAATTCCAATCACCAAGCATCAGATTTCTCCCGACCCCTATCGACACTTGTCTCACTCGGGATCCCGATCCGAAGTCGTTATCGGGGAAAAAAATTACAAATTTCAAAATCCAGAAACTACGTTTTTTCGTGTTTTGGTCTTTTCGTTTTTTCGAACATACGAAACTACGAAATCACGAAAATACGGGATCTCGCTATCTTATAAACATGGAGAAAAAAGACGAGATCTCCCGACCAATACCGACAAATGTCCCAATCGGGATCCCGAGGCTTCTCCTGTCGGGGCTGAATTAAATTCAGGATGACCAAATACAAGTCTTATTGCTTGTAAGCTTGTCTCTCCATTTACATCCCCTGAATCATCTGCATCGATCGTTGCATTTCCAATATCTTTCGATATTGTTTTTTGGTCATAGGAAGTTTCAAAACTTGATTAATATACAATTGATAAGGAGGATTCATATCATTGAACATGATAAGTCTGCGAACATCGAGCTGAAATTTTTGTGCTACCAAAACGATCGTATCTCCAGCCACTACGCTGTATGGAACAAACGCTTCTTTTCGTTTCTTATACAGCCACCAAGCAGAAAGAGCTCCGATAATAACAAAAAGAACTGAAAAAATAAAAGTCCAAGGCACTACCACAAAGGTCAGTGTCCGGGTTAGAGTCTGAGGGGTATATTTCTCAGAATTGAAACTCAATCGGCTCAACGAAAGCACTGTTTTTGCTTTGAAAATACCAGCAGAAGGAGTCCCTTCCCAAATCATTTTCTTCGTCTCAAGAGTCTTGGGAGCCAAAGTCCCGAGATCAAACTCTGTCACCCCAAGCACTGATCCATCACGACTATCACTCGCACCAAGTACTTTTCCTCCAAGCAAAAGATTACTTACCTCAAGACTTCCTTTTACCGATAAATTCACATTCCCATCATTCGCTAGTTTATAGTAAAAAACATGGGAATTGTTTTCAAATTTATGATAATACGAAGAAGTATCTTTTTGTTTTTCAGCCTGAGTTGCCCCTTCACCCCAAGAATACTTCACTTCTACTTCACCAGGAACACTCACATACATACGCAAACCCACTCGGGCCTCTACTGAAATACCCGATCCTCCTTCTCCTGCTACCGACTGAACAATAATTCCTCCAGCATAATCTCCAGGTCCAATATTTTTTGGAAGTTTCAGCGTATAACCAATTTCTTTATTCTCATATGGCTTCAACTCTATCACTTCTGAATCCATAGTCACCCATGATCCCACTCCAATCTGCGG
>CAZQCN010000082.1:0-4935 GCA_964592185.1 uncultured Candidatus Peribacteria bacterium | reverse complement strand
TACCTCAGACTTCAGACTACAGATCTCAGACTTTCTTTTCCCTTTTCACTTCACAATTACCTCAGACTTCAGACTACAGATCTCAGACTTTCTCTACATACCCATTCCCATTCCTCCATGCATACCAGCACCTCCAGCAGGCATTTCTTTCTCTGCCTTTGGAATATCAGCAATAGCGACTTCAGTCGTCAAGAACATCGCCGCCACGCTTGCTGCATTTTCCAAAGCAACACGAGTCACACGAGTTGGATCTACAATCCCTCTCGGAATCATATCCACATCCATTTCATCAGTCATAGCGTCATACCCATGCCCAGCCTTCATCTTCAACACCTCAGCAATTACGACTGATCCATCTTTTCCAGCGTTCTGAGCAATCTGTCGAAGTGGAGCGGTAAGAGCTGCTTTGATAATATTGATCCCCACCTGCTCATCAGAAGAATCTCCGGTAAGTTTTTCCAAAAGAGAAATCAGAGAAGCCAAAGCCACTCCTCCCCCAGGAACAATTCCTTCAGAAACCGCCGCCTTAGTAGCATTCAATGCATCTTCGATTCGATATTTTTTTTCTTTCAATTCTACTTCCGTCGCCGCACCTACTTTGATCACAGCTACTCCTCCCACGAGTTTTGCCAAACGTTCAGCGAGCTTTTCTTTGTCATAGTCGGATTTCGAATTTTCAAGTTCTTGATGAATCAAATCGGCACGAGCATCAATCGCCTTTTGACTTCCCGCTCCATCTTGAATGGTCGTTGTATCTTTGGTAGCGATAACCTTTTTTGCTTTCCCGAGGTGCTCTATCTGAGCGTCTTCCAACTTCAGACCGACTTCCTCAGCAATCACCGTACCTCCCGTAAGCACAGCAATATCTTGCAGCATCGCCTTTCGACGATCTCCAAATGCTGGAGCCTTGATTGCCAAAGTATTGAATGTACCACGAAGATTATTGACCACCAAAGTCGCCAAAGCTTCTCCATCAACATCTTCAGCAATAATAACCAGATTCTTTTTCCCTGTTTTTGCCACACTTTCCAAAAGAGGAAGTACAGACTGAATAGAAGAAATTTTTTGATCATACAGTAAAATCAAAGCATCATCCATCACTGCTTCCATACGAGCATGATCAGTCACCATATACGGAGAAATATATCCTTTATCGAATTGCATTCCCTTCACTACATTTTTTGAGAGTCCAGCTACCGGAGATTCTTCTACTGTAATGACTGCCTGATCTCCAAGCTCTTCCATACATTCAGCAATCAAATCACCGAGTTCTGCATCCTGACTCGAAATAGTAGCAACATGAGCTTTTTCTGCTTTCGTTGTCACATCTTTTGACATCTTATGCAATCCTTCCACGATCATTTTGACTGCTTTTTCAATTCCCTTCTTCACTACCATCGGATTCGCACCAGCAGTAATGTTCCGAATTCCTTCTGTCAAAATTGCTTCTACCAATATAGTAGCCGTAGTCGTTCCATCTCCAGCAGCATCGTTCGTTTTACTCGCTACTTCTTTTACCAAAGCTGCTCCCATGTTTTCGAAAAGGTCAGGAAGTTCAATTTCTTTTGCAATAGTAACTCCATCATTGGTAATTACTGGAGACCCATACGATCGTTCGAGAACCACATTTCGACCTTTTGGACCGAGAGTTACTTTGACGGCAGAAGAAAGCTTCTTCACACCATCCATTATCTTTGCACGAGCTTCATCGCCGAAAATCATTTGTTTAGCCATAAGAAGAGAGTTAAATAATTGAAGAACGTTTATCGTTGATCGTTTATCGCAATAGAAGTAAGAAATTCTATAACATTACTATGAACGACTTTCGACAAACGATAAACGAGTATTACATGATAATCGCCTTAATATCACTTTGAGAAATAAAATAAAAATCTTCTCCATCTACCTTGGTAGGATCCGCCCATCCACCGAAAATAACTTTGTCTCCGACTTTTACTTCCATTCCTTCATCTTTTTTCCCTGGACCAACGAATTTCACTACCCCTTCTTGAGGACGTTCTTTTTTGACCGTACCAGGAAGAAGAATTCCTGATTCAGTTTTTTCTGCATGAGGCAAGGTCTGTACAGCGACCATATCTCCGAGAAGCTTCATGTTTTTCATAGGTTATATGTTTAGGATATAAAATATTGAGCCAAGCTCAAATTAGCACTCGAGATTATAGAGTGCTAATTTCGGAGAGTCAAGAGGAGAAGTTCAGAGAAATCTGAAAAAAATTACTTTTTCCAACTTCTACTGACTTCCCATTTCCCAGTCTTGGAATCTCTTGAATAATCCACATAGTGTTTCCCATTTGATCTCTCAATATATGATCGAAGAGATTCTCCTCCATCGGCAATTATAATATCTCCATTATGCTCTCCCAGAGACCAATGATCTCTTTTTGAACCATCTGCTTCTCGAAGTCCTTTTATAATTTCGGCAACATGCTTAGGAATTTCTGATTTTTCAAATTTTTGTGTGTTTTGAAAATATTCTTGAAATGAATCTGGTAAAAAAGATGACGCTCTTTGTCGAAATTTCTTCCGATACGAAAGAATAGTACTCGCATAGGCCAAGACAACTCCAGAAATAGCAAGAGCTGGGAAATCATCTGGAATTTCAGTGAAGTTTTCCGCAAGTTCTTTTCGAAGAACAATACTTAAAAAAGCTCCAGCAGAAGCCAATCCGAGAAAAAGCGATGGAATCGATAATTTCCGCCCCATATACTCTTCAGCACTCAATCTCATTTCATTTCTTCCAGACAACGCTTCCATAGAAAAAAGTTAGACAAAAGAATAGCATGGTTTTGAAGAATTATCAAAAATATTTTATTTAAAAAACCTACGCTCTATTCAACTAACACTCCTTCCCCATCTCTCCCTCTCATTTTCAATATACTTGGAGGTATTTTCAGAAAATATGCCAACTTGCCTTCTTCGAATATAATGATCTTCATCAAAATACCATTTCAATCCTTTCTCACTCCAAGAGACAAGAGATGTTTTAATATTTTCTTTTGCTTTTTCAAAACCCATAGGATGAAGACTACAAGCTTCATTTACAACAATATCAAGATAGTCCTCAGTAAATGGACCAATAATGCGAGAATAAATATTGAGTTTTTGTTTCGCTTTATAAAAGGCCTTATTCGACAAACCGGCTTCATTATTATTTCCATAAAGAGAAATTTGCACCTCAATGTGACGAGGAATCGCCTTCCCAGGAATTTGAATCTCCGAACGAAACTTAATATTTTGAAAACCATCCGATGTCGCAGAATTTAATTTATTCGACTCTACTATCACTCCAGCATTTTCAACCTGCTCTCTTAACAAATTTAATTCTTCGGAAGAAAAAAAGTTCGTATTTTGAATTTTGGGATTACTTAAAGGAAGTCTTTCAGTAAGAAACTGAGAGAAGTTTCTCAAAAAATTAAAAGCATCGTCTTTTGATTTAAGTTCTATCAATAAACCGATACCATCCCTCGCCATAGTTTCTGCATTGGTCTGATATTCTCTCGCCATTTTCGCGACCAAACTTTCTAAAGTTTTCCCCCTGTAACCCATATGAGGAATATGAATCGAATACGTATTATGAACAAAATGAACTGAAGTACTTGGGCTCCCAGAAGATTGAATAAAATCACCAAGATATGCAGCTCCTTCTTTTTCTTGAAGTTGTCCTAAAACCCACAAAGTATCTTGTTGTAAAACATCCAGTTCTTTACGTTGAGCCTCCCAAAAGGCACGAGTCAGAAAAACAAGAGCAGATCGTATTTTTGAGTTCTTAGAATCAAGATTTTGGTACAAAAATCCTAAAACATCAGAAATATTTGAAATTTGAGTTTTATTTAAAGATTTTGGGATCGGAACCAAAAGAAAATCTTGCAAAAACCTTTTTGCAGATTCAAAACATTCTTGTAAAGAAATCTTTTTTTCTCGATCTTCTTGATTCCCAAGGGAAAAAAATTCTCTATATACCTTCTCAACTTGAGACTTATTGACATCACCAGGAACCTCAAACAAATCTCCCAAAGTAATAGAACATTTTTGATTTGTTGAAATTTGTCGAAACAAATCCCGAACAATCCCTCGTTGCTTATCTGTATATTTATAAAACTGAGGATTTACTGGGAAATTTGAAGAAAGCATCGTTCTCATAGGCTGATCCGCTATATCAAAAGAAGAACCTATATGATTTGAACGTAAAAGAGCCATAAAAAGGATTAAACAAGAAAAACCTCATCTCCTGTGCGATAGATGAGTGATTTGAAAGCAAACACAACACATCTACCAGCTTTTGCTGACTCCAATGAGACAAAGAATAGAGTAGAGATGTTTCATATATTTTGATTTCTGTCCCTCACAATATATCTAAAAATATCTTTTGTCAAACTTCCTTTAATAATTTTTTCCAATACTCTTCCCTCCGATCCTCTTCATGAAACTTCAATATTTCATCAGAAATGATAATCGATGCACGAGAAGTTGATTTTTCGTGTTTTCGCAGGGCACGTTTTTTGAGAAAATATCGGAGGATTTGATTTGATATCCAAGCAATGCCGGTGAAGAAAAGTACACATTCAAAAATCATCGCAAATATCGTAGTGGTCAGGCATGCCTGACCACTACGATCATGATGTTGAATATTGGGAACGTATTTTGTGATCCATGAGTTTTCTTGGGGGAGAACATTTTGAGGACAGGGCGATGACCTGTCCCTACGGATGATGATGGGTCGAGCCCAGAGAATCCAATACACCAAATATATATCATCATGTTCTTTGATTTTTATATTCTCGAGATTCATCGCCGATTCCGTCACGAAAAAACTCAAACACACTCGATTGGCAATCTTCGCATCATGTCGTCGTATGCCCATGAATGAGACTGCCACCGTCACCAACGATCTTCCCAGCCACATACATCCATCCC
>CAZQCN010000081.1:0-5017 GCA_964592185.1 uncultured Candidatus Peribacteria bacterium | reverse complement strand
TTTCCCCAAAATAGGAACATTTTTGAATCTCGAAATGAACTCATATACCTTCCGACTCGAATCCCACTTGTTGCGATCAGAGGCCGGAATCGACGGGTAACTATTCGCGTTAATAACTCCATTTTCTTCCGAAACTCCTTCTATTTTTTCGGCGTATTGTTGGAGAGGATAGGCAGCACGCTGATGTCCGTATCCCATATCCACGGCGACGATGTATGCTTTCTCTTTCATAGTAGTTTTTAATTATTTCGATTATAAGGGAAAAGAGTTGAAAGAGAAAATTATCTTTTCCAGATTGGCTTATTCGAAACTAAAAAATTTATAAAGCTTCAGCTATCTTCAAAATTGCCTCATTGAAACCTAATTTTTTAGCGACAGCAATGGCTTCAGATAATCTATGCCCGACTTGAATTTGGTGTGTGAAACTTATTTTGCCCTCGGCGTCAAAACTATATGAAAAATGAAAAGGAGTCACTCCCTTCAACCCTTCTAACGCTTCCAAAACATCATGATTATGAGATGAAATAGTCATATATTGACCTTTGTTCAGTAAATGGAGTACTACCGCGTATGTAAGAGCTGATTGATATTTCGGGGAAGTGCTAGAAAAGGCTTCGTCCACAGAGGCGAACACCAACTTTCCTTCTTGGATTTGTTTTAATAATTTATTCCAGTGAATAATCTCATTTGCGAATGCACTGGCATCTCGTTCCTTTTTTTCCATCACTCTATCAATATATATAACGGAATCTAAAATGGGTAAAGTAGCATAGGAAGCTGGAGCATAGCCAGTACTGAGAGCAGTAGACAATGCATAGACTAAGGACTTTTTGTGAAAAGTTTTCCCTGACATATTTGGCCCTGTGTAGAGACGGATAGGATTTGTAGAATCAAAAGATACAGAATTCACGACCTGACCGAGTTTTCTATCTTGGATATAAAACATATTATCCAAGGTTATGTTACCATTTTCATTAAATTCTACTTTTGCCATATTATTTCGACGGATTATATCTCCCAATAAAAACACACTTCCTATCTTATCCATTTCAGCTTGCATTTGATCAGTTGGGCTACCCCTATCTACGTAAGGGATATTCAAAACTTTATTCGCTTTTTTGGAAAACTCTTTTTGAATATAACGGCTCAGAATATGAAGTACATTATAATCCCCTTTTTTGATATCTTTTAAAACCACATTTTGATTCCTATCACCATCCGATAAATCCATTTCATATTTTTTAACTAAATTTATAGATTCTTGTCTCAGTGCTTGATCATATTCTCTAATAGTCTCTAGCTCGAGTATGAGACCACTTTCTATCACTTTTTCACGGTAAAAACTTCTAAATATTTCTAATTTTTTTTCTGAAGATTCTGCTTGATTGCTTTCTTTGTAATAACTATCGGAATTCAATGAGATTTTTCTTTTTTTCAGAAAACTATCAAGAGTATCGACTATACTACGAGCACTTTTATGTTTATCAATATTCTCATAGTTACACAAAATGTCGTAGACAGAACCAATATCATTTTGTTCTTTTAAGTTATATTTTGAGAGTAAATTTCTCCATTTTTTTTCTAGAATTAAGAAGTCTTCATACATTTTTTTAATGTGTTTTTTATAAACATTTTCCATAATGGTCACGATATCTCGGGGTTGGCTGATGGTGTTTTTTCTTATTGTATCAATGAGTTTTCCCGCGTCTCCTGCTAAAAGGTTCTGCTCAATAATAGCGACATTTTTTTTACCACATAGTATTTTTAATTCTTTTTTATGATTCTCAAAAAAACGCATCGCTTCTTTGAGATTTTTTTGGACTTGTTTTAAATCACTCTCAAAACCATGAAGGTAATATCTATTTCTAAAACTGTTGAAATGTAATAGCAAATTTTCTGTATAATGAGCGGATTGATGAAGAGCTACTGAATCATAATTACGAAGACCATCGATGAGTTCTTGAAAGTAATTTCTTTTATCTAGATACATTTCCGCATGAAGAGCTATTATCAAGGACTTAGGCCAATCTACTTGTTCCAAGGAAGTATCTTTGTATCTTGTTTTATGAAGCTCAATTAAGACTTTTAATTCAGTCTCTACCGATTCCAAATCAATATCAAAAATTGGCACCGAAGCAAATTTACTTTCTTGAGAACGAGAGAATTTTTTTATATAAGCCCTATGAATATAATCCTCTACATTACGGAAGCTTATTGCCTCAAGTGCTGCTATTTCATTACTATCAGCGATTTTTTCTAAGATACCTAAAGAATTAATAATATTAAGATCTTTACTGTCGAGAGGTAAACCTTCTAAAAAGCCATACCAGGAATCTAATATATTTGACAATCTACTAGATTTTTCTTGTATTTCTTGATCTACCTCTTCTCCTCGTACCGACTTCTCTTTTAGATAATTCTTAACCATTTTTACTAGATTTTTCACAGTATCATAGGAGATTACTTCTCGATTCTCCAAAGAAACCAATTCGGCCAATTCATGAAATAAGGTATGTTCATGTGTAGTAGCTAAATTGAAAGATTTATAATAGGATGCGAGTATTTTCGAGGGAGAAGAGTGGCCTATGAACTCCCAATACGTCTTATAATCATTGTTGAATAAGTCTGCAATATAAGCACTAATTCTAGCAATAGAAATAATGCCATTCCATTTTTCAGCCTCAGGTTCATTTACTACATATTGTTTAAATAAAATTTTAATTTTTTCATCCTCAATAGGTCTTTCTAAATAATTTCGAGCGATTAAGTGAATGTCTTGAATATCCATGCTACGATAGAGTTCTTGATAGGAATCACACATTCTATGGAGTTGCTTGATTACCCCCAGCTCATGATCATAGTCAAATCTTTCTTTTAGAACTTTTTTTTGAAACTCTAGATAAGAAATGAGTTCAGAAGTAGTCATTTCTTTCAAATCAAATCCTATGACATTATTAAAATCCAATAAAGATGAGGTGGCGTTTTGAATTCTTGGTAAAACCTGACAAATCCAAATTATTTTTTCCGATAACTCCTTGAATTTTTGATATTCTCCTCGTTGCGATAGTCCTTCAAACATTTCTTGTCTTTCAAACAATATTTTGGAATCAAGGGGTTCTGAAGATTGAATAATATGTTTTATGAGATGCTGACGAATTCTGGCAGTGTAGTATTTCCAATCTCCAAATTGTATTTTATTTCTCCATGTATCTTCTCCGGTATAAAAATAGTTGCCGGTAAAAGATTCGTCTTGTGTATATGCTGATAATAAACTCCCCATGCTCCCGTGTGTGTCTCCCATGCTTCCTAAACTGTTTGCTAGTTTTTTCATTTCTTCCCTTTCTACAACTGTATATCTTTGTAAAATGTGGAAAATTTGTGATTTTCTCATAACCTCAGTTGTACGATTCCCTGTGAGATATAATTCTGCACTGTTTATAATATCCGAAAGAACAGACATATTTCGAGCTACTTTTAAGGCTTCCGAATCACCAGCTCCTGACTCCAAAATATATTTACATGCTAAGCCACCGTTCTGGAGAAATTCTACTTGGAAATGATAAATAGCGGTTAAGGGATCGTCTTCGAGTTTGATAATAAACTTTTCATTATGGGTTGCTAGAAATATTTTCCCCTTTCTTTCTCTTATATTTATGGATGCAGCGTATAAAAGTTTAAATTGATCTTCAGGTGAGGTGGTAGAGAAACCTTCATCGATACACAGAAAAGGTTTTTCCTGCATTTGTTTCAAAGCTTCTTTCCAGTCATGTATTTCACTTCCGAAAGCACTTAAATTATTTCCATGATCCGTACTTGCCCGATCCAAATATCCAAAGGAATCGTATATATGGAAGTTAGCTCCCGGATCCGTTGGAACAAATCCTATGCTTTGAGCTAACATTTGGAGATAATAGTTTTGTTTGAGTCCGCTTTGTGATTTTCCAGAGGTATTCGCTCCTGAATAAATAATCAATGGAAGATCTTGTGGGCTAGAATTTTTAACTTGTTTGTTGACGGGTTGTAAGAAATACCAGCCATTCTCATATTTCGCTGCTTCATGTTCATGAAAAGAAGTTTTTTGTAAATTATTTTTGCTGATCATTTGGCTTGTCTCTAATAAAACTCCGAGTTGTATGCAGGTACGGTGTACAGAAGAAGCTGAGTTTAGCACTTCTTCCATAGAATAATTGAATTCTATCAAATAATTGAAATTTAGATGGTTGATCGACTCGATTTTCCTCAATATATCTTGAGATATTCTTTGTATATCTGGGAGAACAAAAGAGGTTAGAGAGGTCTGTAAATTAGATAATGCCTTTGTGCCGACTTCTATGGAAGACAAAGCTTGGTTTACTCGGTGAGCAAGATCGCTCCGGCCAGACTTATAAAGGCTCAGCAATGGTTCCTTATGATCACCATGATTATCCACTGGTGTAGGAGCAAATAAAGCCTGCAAGCCATTATATATCTGGTAGGACTGGTTTTTTAGTGCTAATAATCTTGGTAACTCTTCACGAAGAAGAAAGGCCTCAAAAATATTTTGTCTTTGAAGAATATCATCTTTGTTTACCAAAGGTTCTTGTATGAGATTCCAGATATATTTTTTTTCTGGTATCTCTTGTAAAATATCAGGAATGAATTCCTGATCTACAGATTGATTTTTCAGCTCTGTATCATGGCTTTTGATTACAACTGGAGCTTTTGGTTTGTGAAAATATGACTCTAAAAATGAATTTGCCAAAGCATTTTCAATCCCATGCCGTAATTCAGACACGGAAGGAAATTTTTTTATTTCACTTGAGTCATACGTTTCTCGGTCGTCTGGGAAATCTTCATCCCAAAATTCGAAAGCCATAATACATATAAAGTGTGGTATTGTAATTGAAAATATAAAAATGTCAAAAACTTGTTGAGTCTTTGCAGGGGGGATACATTATGAGTAGAATCAATTCTGATTTTATTTAGGGTCAAGACAAGTTAAGAGGGTTTTTTCTAAGAATTTTGAGTAGTATATCAT
>CAZQCN010000080.1:0-5129 GCA_964592185.1 uncultured Candidatus Peribacteria bacterium | reverse complement strand
AGAAATAAAATTCATTATTGATTTACCTTTCGTGGCTTTCCTGCCTTCGGGAATGAAAGCGGGAGCAAAGGAGCCATATCGAGGAACCAAGTGAGACCAAGGAGGCTGAGCATACTGGGATTCGAGAACCGAGGCATAGGGACCGCAGAGAATTTTCATGATAAAAAATTATAAAACAAAAAAATAACCTCTATCTTCCGATATGAGGCTTGGAGAAAAATTACATCAACTCAGACCTCACATCAGTTGTGAAGCCATCATCATGCAGGAAGCCGCTTTTTTGGAGAAAGAAGATTGCATGAACGTTGATTACAGTCACACGATAACACTTAAGCCCTATTCTGACAAATTATTTTTAATTTTTCTTTATCAAAAAACACGAGAACCTGAATCAAGTTCAGGATGACCATTGGATGGCTAATGGATGACTATTGAGAGAGTTCCTGAATTGTTTTTTTCAAAACAGGATGCACAAGGTTCGGTTCCAACTTCATCAATGGTTCCAGCACAAAATTCCTCTCATGCATGCGTGGATGAGGAATTTCCAGAATCTCAGTTTTCAAAATCAGATCATCATAAAAAATAATATCGATATCGATTTCCCGAGGCCCCCACCGATAGGTCACTTGCCGCCCAACTTTTTTTTCAATTCCTTTTATAAAGTCCAAAAGGTCTAAGGGTTCTAATTCTGTATATCCCACCAAAACCGTATTCAAAAAATCCGGCTGATCCGTGACACCGACTGGTTTCGTTTCAATGAACGGAGCAATTCGAACATCCTGAAGAGTCTCTTGAATCAATTCGATAGCCTGATTCAAATATCCTTCTCGATCACCAAGATTGGTGCCCAGAGCCAGAAATACTTTATGCATTTTGTTTCGCATAAATAGCGTCCAAGGCAACACAAAGCGCTTTTGAAAGCTGTTCACAAGCAGCGAGAGCCACCGCACGATCTTCCAGAGGAAGTTCATTCATTCGCACCATCAATTCATCCGTCTCATGTTCGTTATGAAGATGCTCTTTGAAATACGCTTCCGCATCTTCATTGCCTTTTAATCCATAATTCACCAACCCTTCTATTTTATCTTTTGAAGTAAGTGGACTTTGAATTTCAAACGCATAGAGGGCTCCTAAAGCCTCGAGCTTGGTCGCAAAAAGTGTATGAGCCAGCTTGCAGAGATCTGCCACTTCTGCGAGTTGAATATTTGGATTCAAATCAGTATCCAGAGCTTTTGCAAAACGTCTCCAGAGTGCAACGTGCTCGATTTCTTCCTGAGCATAGTGCTGATTCCCTACCGTCGCCCACCCTTCCGTAATCGTATCGATGAAGTTTCCATATTCAGAAGCATATATTTTCAAAGAATCGAGCGTGAGCTCCCCACTCATCCATGCCTTATAAAATTCTGTTTTCGAAAGATCGTTTCTGGCAATAATATCGTCGAGTTGTCCTTTGAGAGTATTCATATAAGAGGATTAGGCAAATAAACGTTTGCATTGTAGAGAAAGAAAAAGAGGAGATCAAATATAATATCTGATCATTACCTATCTGGTCATCCTGAACTGGATTCAGCCCCGACAGGAGAAGCCTCGGGATCCCGATATGTTTATCTTTAGGATCGGGAGATCTCGTCTTTTTTCTCCATGTTGATAAGATAGCGAGATCCCGTTCCCGCGTCGAACCTTCGTTCTGCGGGATCAGCTCGGCAGAGCCTTCGACTGAGTTTTGAAGCGACGGTATACCGGGTCGCCACGGGATGACCATAAAATTCAGATTTCTTCCACCGCCTCCACCACTTCCACACACTGCTTTGACTCCTTCACATCATGCACCCGAAGAATCTTTGCTCCATTCATCACCGACACTGCGAGAGAACCTAATGTGCCTGGCAATCGTTCATTTGGAGGAATATTCCCGTTGATCTGCCCAATAAATGATTTTCGTGAAGTCCCAATAAGTACGGGAGCAATCTCAGTAAACTCTTTCAAATGTTTCAGAAGCTTCAAACTATCCTGAGTTGTCTTCCCAAATCCAATTCCCGGGTCAATGAAAATTGTTTCAATCCCAGCGTTTTTTGCATTTTCATATCGTTGTCTGAGGAAATCTTTCACTTCTTGAACTACATCTTCGTATAAAGAATCTGGCATAAACTCCTTGCTAACTTTTATTTCTTTCATATGCATGATTACAACAGGCACCTGAAAATCTTTTAAAACTGAAATCATCTCCGGATCTTCCAACCCTTTAATATCATTAATCATATCAGCTCCCGCTTCGAGACAAGCTCGAGCCACCGAAGCTTTGTAGGTATCGATGGAAATTGGAATTTTTACCGCATTTTTTATCGCTTTGATAATCGGCAACAGTTTTGCAATTTCTTCTTCAGGCGTGATAATAGGAGTATTCACATCGTAATATATTGAAAAGCGTCGGCTCGATTCCGCTCCGATATCGAGGATATCCGCTCCGTCTTTTTCCATCTGGATAGCTTGAGATACAGCGGCATCGACACTCGCTCCGATACCGTCACCAGAAAAGGAGTCATCGGTGGCATTGATGATGCCCATGAGAAGGGTTTTGTTGCTTTCAAGAAAGCTCATAATAACTGTTTAATTTTCTTCATAATAATATGAATAATCGATTCCTTTCATAAACATTTCACGACTGTGAATTTCATTGGTGAGAGCATTTTTGAGGAGTTTCTTTATTACTCCACTGTCTGTAGGGCTTTGTAGCATGGCGTTCATATAATCGTTTTTTCCGATTTTACTCCAATCAACGCATTTTTTCAGTTGTTTTTTCAACAGTAAATCAAGCCAAATACGCGCACTCCGACCATTGCCTTCCATAAATGGGTGGGCGATGTTCATTTCTACATATTTATCGGCGATTTCCTCGAAGGTATTGTCTGGCATTTGCTCAATCTGCTTGAGCGTACTTGCTAAATACTGTGCCATGGCAAATTGAAAACCTCCTTTTGAAATATTTTTCTCTCTGATTTTCCCTGCAAAATCATATAGGCCTCCAAACAAATAGGCATGAATTTGTTGCAAGCCTTTGGTAGTACCGACTTCAATGCTCTCTACCAATGAACTTTCAAATAAGGCGTATGCCTTTGTTTTACTTTTTCCATCTATACTTTCATCGCTATAGGTGAACCATTCAATAAATCGGTTGGCTTTTGTTCCTGGAAATGTTTTTCCTAAACCAATAATGCCATCATAGTCCAGCATGTCGGTCAGATATTGTTTTCCATCATTGGCCAAAAGTTTCAGTTGGGTAGTATTACTCACCACCTGACTATTTTCTTTCTTCAGCTTGGCTTTGAGGTATTTCCAATAATTGCGAGTTTTGGTGTAATCGTCTTGATCGGTTAGCACAGAAACGATATCGAGAACCGAAAACCACCACTTACTATTTTCCTCATCCCAAACAGCACGAACCTCTCTGTCGTCAAAAAAACGGATTGAAATGGTATGACTCATAGGTATCGAATGTTACGCTTTCTTTTTTTTATACACGACTTTCCCCAAGAAAAATAGAAATAATGCCAAACAAGCAATAATCGTCACAATAATATTTGGGTATTTTCCATTAAAACCATCGATTGATAGGTGCTTGATGAGTATTCCGATGTAGGCCCAGACGAGTACCAACCCATACGCGATGTTTTGATCTCTCCACATTCGCACCATACCAATAATCGCACCAACGACCAATATAATGCTCGTCCAAACGAAATCGGCGATACCGAATCCATTCCAGCCAATGCTCACCAAAAATACGGTAATATTCGCAATAGTGGCAACGGTAATCCAACCAAAATAAATACTAAAGGGAGCCCAGATCAAAAGCTTTTCCACTGAAGAGAACTTCTCCTTACGCAGAATATCGGCGATCTTGATGAGAAAGAAGAGTAAAAATCCCATAATAAGCACCGAAAGTCCGATGACGTCATAGTGCCAAGCAAATATCCAAGAGATATTCGCAATGGAACTCGCGATAAACCATGGATTGATCTTTTTGAACATCTCTTCTCTTTTGGGATTACTTTTCAGAAACTGGAAGACCACATAGCCTCCAAGTAAAAGATAAATCACCCCCCAGATCGAAAAGGTCAGGCCGGTCGGGGCGAAGAGATTGGGATAGGCATCTGATATAGCACCCGTAGTACGGTTATTGAGAGGAAGACTATTCGCTAGGAAATTTACGACTACCATAGCGATGTACAAGACTCCAGCGAGGATTTTTAGGAAGGTTTGTTTCATGGGTTTGGGAGTTTAATGATGTTTACAAATTTACTTAAAGTATACTCTCTGAAAAGGTTTGCACAATCAAATCTCCTCTGAAGACGCCATCAATAACTCTCCCTTCCTCTTCCTTAAATCCCTTATAGAGCCCCTATTCTTCAACTTCAGCAACCCCATCAAGTCAGCTTCGTTGATAATGCCCATGAGAAGGGTTTCGGGAGCATTGAGATAGAGCATAAGGAAACAGTTTATAGTTGCGAGAATATTAAAATAGTATATTATGAACATCAAACCTTAATAAGTAAGCCATGAAGACACCTAAATTTATAGAAAAACTTACAACTGCACGTTCTCCAATTATCATGTTCCTTCATCAAAGCAAAGATAATCCTTTGCTTTATGAAAAAGCTATGGGTTTTACTATTGAAAATTTTGGAAATGGAATAAGACTCGTAGCCACATGCCGTCATGCCTATCAAAACAGAATAGCTTCTAAATCATTACTTTTCACAAAGAAAAGAAATATTGAGTTTTCAATTACAGAAGTAAAAGATGATCAACCGGAACAAAAAGATTTAGCATTTTTCATATTGAAAGGGGAGAATTTAGCAACAAATTTCTTTAATCCAAAAAACATCTTCGAAGCCCCTAAGATGCTAGTTAAAGCTCAAAATGCTACCACGCCTGAGGGATCTGCTGCTATTAGATTTATTAGTCAGGAAAATATCCCAGCAGATTACTCAATCTCATACGACTATAAAGATACTCACTCGAGACAAAAAGTAAATCTCGGAACAGTGGTCGAAGGAAAACAAATGGCACAAATCCTTTTAAATAATCAGAAAATCACCAATTTAATAAATGGAAAAGATTCTCACCAC
>CAZQCN010000079.1:2263-5253 GCA_964592185.1 uncultured Candidatus Peribacteria bacterium | reverse complement strand
TGTATAATTATCATACAATTTTATGATTACTGATTTCGTTTCCACTACCACTCTCCAGAGAGATTGCAAAAAAGTCCTGAATAGCAAACCCTTTCAGATTATTCTTCAGAATAACAAGCCACACGGCATGATTCTTTCCCAACAAGCCACTGAGCTCCTCACAGAATCAGGTATTCTTCAACAAATCCAAGAAGAAATCTGGGAATACATGGATGAAAAAACCGTTCAAGTGATCACGAGCCACCGAAAAGGAAAAGGAAAGCCGATTCCTCTCGAACATTTCAGAAAAAAGTATGGGGTATAAAATATTGATCGCCAACGAAAAAATACTGTATAAAGATTTAGAAAAAATTCCTAAAAAAGAAGTTGAAAAGTTTTGGAAAGCTATTGAAGACTTTAAAAAAAATCCGTGGCCAGAAAATCTTCAGGTAAAAAAACTGCAAAACTACAAGATTGCTGATTTCCGGTTGCGAATCGGAGAGTATCGAATCCTATTCGATAGAGATACAGAGAAAAATGAATTGGTTATCTTCCGCATTTTGCATCGATCAAAACTTTACTGAGAGAAAATTGAAACATCAAATCTCCCCTCCCTGAATCTTCAGCAATGCTATATAACCACAAGCAACATCACTCATTTCTCCAATCTTCAGAATCTCTTTAAAACGCTCCAGAGACACTTCTTCAACATCAATAAATTCATGTTCATCAAGATCCTGCTCCTGAACTTTGTGGCAATTTTTTGCAATGAAATTATACTGCGTACGAGTGGAGTATGCATCCCGAATCATCGTTCCTAGTAAATCAAATTCACCCGTGTATCCTGTTTCTTCTAGAAATTCTCTTTTGATAGCTTCGAGAGCATCTTCCCCATGATCGACCGCTCCGCCTGGCAATTCATAAATAATCTTATCTGGTCCTGGACGATATTGCTTCGTAAGCACCACTTTATTTTCTGAAGTAAGAGCAAAAACACAAACAGCATCCCCATCATCCAATATATCAAAAGTATGAAAAGTACCATCGGGAAGCCGATAGGTTTTCTTGATGAGTTTTCGCCAAAATGGTTGGTAGGGGTCTTCAGAAATTTTTTCCCACGAGGTAAGCATGATTGAAAATAAAAAGTACAAGAAGTATATCAGATAGTTTAATTTTTTATCACTATCCCTCTCCCCGTATACCCTTTCATAAATTCCTCCTCCGAAACATGCCAATTCTTCCGATTCCACGCCTCTCGAATCGAAGTATGATGTACAAAAATTCCAGAATCATCACAACCAGTGCATAAAACCAGATGACCTCCATATTTTTTCCAAAACAGTATCTTTTCTTTCAGAGATTTTTTGTTCCTGAACCCAAATTTCACCGAAACAATCACGAAATTCCCAGATTGAAGCTCAGAACAGATATCACTATACGAAAGTTCCTTCCTCTCAGCATTCAAGCCATATTTCTCAGCTAAACGACACAGTCCTGTATGTGACCACCCGGTTTCATCGGTATAAATCCCCAACTCAACTCCTTCTCGAATGACATCCGAAATGCTCTTTGGATCTCTATTAAATACTCCTTTCAAAGCATCATGAGCCATCAAGAAACACAGCACCCCACAACACGAACGCTGCCAGTATTCGGCTTCATCTCTACTGGTAAACTTCAAAGATTTCCATTGATCGAGATCCCAGTGCTGAGAATAAAAAGGAACGAACATAAATATTTCATTACTATAGATAAAACCATTCCATTTAAACAGGAATAAAGACCATTGACAAAAACACGATAATGAGATTATAATGGTATGAAATTAACATTCAATCGCAAAGACATATATACATAAAAACCGACCCAATAGAGGGAAAAGGATTATACTCTATGATTGTCTTTATAAGAAGATTTTTGCATAGAGAGAAAAAAAACTTAATAAACTAACACTATAATTATGAATGATCCCAAATTCCAAAAATCACATGAAAGAAGATTAGATCAAAAAATTGAACAAGATATTGATGATGGTAAATTTTTAAAAGCCTTTATGTCTGTTCTGTCGTTGCCAGCTGCTAGGGTCAGGGACTCATGGAATGGAAACATAGGTTCAACTCGTCTCCGAATGATGACAAATGTCGCCCTTGTCGCTGGAGCAATTACAGGAATCGTTCAATTCGAGAAATTTACTCGTGAAATGAGACAAGCGACTAATCAAGAACGTATCGAAGATATCGAAAAATCAAAAGTTCAAAGTGCAAAAGAGAATGATGATAGAAGACAAGCAAGATGGGAAGAAATGTCAGCACGAAGAGCGGATGAAAAGTGTGCTACAGAGGAATTTCAGGCAAATTTAGTAGCAAGGTTCCCCAATCTAGCACCTTCATCAACCACTGAGAAATAGTATCACCTGTTTAAACACAAAAGAACTCACATACTCACTGTGAGTTCTTTCATTTTCCTCATCACATCTATCGGCACACCCATCACCGAATAATAATCCCCCTCTACTCGTTTCACGAAAGTCCGACTCTTCCCTTGTATCGAGTAAGAACCCGACTTATCCACCCATTCTCTCGTATCAACATACGCTTGAATTTCTTCGTCACTCAATGCATAAAACTCTACTTTTGTTTCTGACATATGTATTTCAGATTCACGAGTAGAAGCGTGGAAAAAACAAGTAGCCGTCAGTACCGAATGCTCCTGCCCAGAAAGAGCTCGAATCATTTCAAAGGCTTCATCGGCATCTTTTGGTTTTTCAAAAATCTTTCCCTGTAATTCAACAATCGTATCAATACCGAGGACCATTCCTTCGCTAGCAGAAGTATTCATAGCCTTGCCAATAGCATTATGTCTGACCAAATCCCAAGGATTTGTAATAGTTTTGGATTCTTCGAAATCACTCGTTACAACTTCAAATGGAAGTCCAAGTTCAGTGAAGAGTTGGATACGGCGAGGACTTTGGGAAGCGAGGTAAAACATAAAAAAAACTAAAAACTAAAAAT
>CAZQCN010000079.1:0-2163 GCA_964592185.1 uncultured Candidatus Peribacteria bacterium | reverse complement strand
AAAAACTAAAAATTAACGGAAGAAATTTTATCTTGTAATACAGAGATAACTTTCAGAAAAAAGTCATAATGAGGAACATACATTTTCCTTGTATTTTCATCTAAAAGATCTTTTTTAAATGCTTCGAGAGAAATAAAACGAATCTCATCTATCTCTTCTTCTTGGAATTTCAATTCACCCATATCTCCATCAAATCGAAGGAAATATACATGAGCAAATTCGTAATTCTTCAGATTTTCTCGAATATTTTGTGCAAATTTATATATTTCAAAAAATTCCAAATCTTCCTCTTTCACCAACAAACCCACCTCCTCCTTAATTTCTCTCACAGCAGAAAGAAAAGTATCTTCAGAAGTGGCAACATGTCCGGTAGCAGAAAGATCCCAAATACCAGGAAAAAATTCTTTACTCATAGCTCGTTTCTGGAGAAGCACCTCACCTTTCGAGTTATAGATCCACACTTGAACCGACAAATGCCAGAGACCCAAAGCATGTGCTTCAGATTTCCAACGAGCCTCACCAGTACGATTTCCTTGGTCATCGAGAATATCTATCAATTCATCAGCCATATAAAATATTATTTGTAAAAATTCACACTATAATCCATCAACTTTTTATCTTGATATACAAACTTCGCAGAAAACATTCCCTCCTGATCAAGCCACGGGAAGAAAATCCTATCCCCTTCTTGAATATTCAAATCAAACAATTTTTCATCCTCAACCCACTCCAAAGTCCCTTCCGGCGTATCTGACACCATCTCTCCAGAAAAATCTTCAATGACAAAAACAAAGACATTCCAAGTCACTTCTTCATGAGATCCAGGAAAAGTAAGAAAACCTTTCAATTTCGGATTTTTACAATCCAGTCCAGATTCTTCCTTCACTTCACGAATCGCACATTCTTCTGGAGTTTCTCCATCTTCCAATTTTCCTCCCAAACCATTCCACTTGTCTTTATGCATATCTCCTTCTTTTTTGTTGCGATGGATCATAAGCGTTTTGCCATCTTTTCGGAGGTAACAGAGAGTCGCGAGCTTCATATTATTTTGAAAATATAGAACAGAGAAATACAGGACTTCTACACTGTAAGGAAAAGAAATGAAGAGATCAATAAAAGTATTGTTTTTTCATTTTTTAAAATATAGAATAAAACCTTTACATAAAAAACATGAAACACAGTCGTACATCTCGAGGAGAAATAAAAATACTCACTATACCTCTGGCAGTGACGAATAATGGGCCTATCTCAGTCGATCTAGAAGAATCAATCACTTCTATACAAAAAATCCTAGATCTAAAAAATCTTCAAGATAGCGACGATGTAAATATGCGACTCAAGAGAATGATATTCCGGAGATATCTCGGAAATATTGTTAAATTTGCACGAAACCAAAAGTGGCTATCAGAAACAGTAAACCTGAACCATAGCAATATAAATACCTATATAGAATATCCATTCCGACATATCAACGAACTCGAAGAATATCTCAATCCAAATAGAACAGAAGAAAATGAACTCCAATCCTATATAATGGCTTTTATCCATGATATACGAGGATCTCTTTTTAAATTAGATTTTTATTGCTTTGAACCTATTCTCATTCTCAAAAAGATTTTAAATGAAAAACAAAAAAACGCTTTAGAAACATATTTCAACAAAGGGAACAAAGAAAACAGAATTTCATTAGAAAACACTCCAAACGCTCATATATTTCACATTCTCAAAGAATTAAAATCCAGCTTGGAAGACAATCCTCTTACCCCACAAAAAATCCCTACAGAAGACACCGTCACGATCTCAAAAATAGTACAAAAATACGAACAAATATGTAAAAATCCGAGACATTATATTCCGAAATACATAGGAGCAGAGATTAAGAAAATAAGAGAAAAAAGAGTGACATATAGCGAATGCCTGATAGAAATAATTGTTGAAGAGTCTCTCGAGATCTTCTGGAATAAAAAACGTTTAGTTTGACAAAACAAAAAATATCGTGTAAACTGAAACTTAATCAAAATAGTTATGAAAAATTATATCTCTATCAATAATCGCCGCCGCGTTCGTATGACGCTTCCTCTGAGGGAAGTCTGTGGTGTGTTGGTGTAATATAATTTCCCATCTCATATACAAACTTCATCAACCTCAGCAGGAAGCAAGAGG
>CAZQCN010000078.1:0-5278 GCA_964592185.1 uncultured Candidatus Peribacteria bacterium | reverse complement strand
AACTTGTGCCGAATGTGGTTCATCATGTGAAGTTCCCTTCAGACCGAATGGTGAAAAACCAGTCTATTGTAGTGATTGTTTCGAATCTCAAAAAAGCAGTCGTCCACGACGTGAAGAAAGAGGTTTCGATGATCGACGTTCAAGTGACCGAAGTTCTCCAGAAAGAAGCTCTGCTCCATCACATTCTGGAAACAACGACCAAACCAATAATAAGCTTGAGAAAATTGAAATGAAACTCGATACTCTTATTAACCTCCTCAGTCTTTCACTTCATGGGGCAAAAGGAGAAAAACCAGCAAAATCTCTAGAAACAAAAGAAGTGAAGGCAGTAACAAAAGAAGAAGTTTCTTCTGCTCCTTCCTTTGTACCAAGCAAAAAAGACAAAGCTCCAGCAAAAGAGAAAAAACCTGAAGCCAAGAAAGTAAAGGCAAAAGCAAAAAAGAAGTAATATAATGGAAGGATCTCTCTTGTTTCCAATAGAAAATTCCAATAGAAAAAAGGAAGTTGCGAAAGCACTTCCTTTTTTCTAGCTTGCAATCCAAAAACAATAAAAAAGCCTTTTCCATAAAGAATATATATCATATACTATGAAAGTAAAATATTCTCTCTATGAAACTTCCAGATCCTAAAATATCTTTATCAAAAATTCGGAAAAAATGGCGAGTCTATAAACACCGTCATTTAAAAGTTCATTTTATTTGGGGACTAAAAATCGCTGGAGGAGCGTTTATATTTGGGATTGCATTTGTTTTATTTCTATTTTTCATCTTTAGCTTCAATCTCCCCAGTGCAGAAGAACTCAAAAATGCAGGTTTTGCTGAAAGCACAAAAATTCTCGATAGAAATGAAGATCTTATATATGAATACCATGGAGCGGAAAAAAGAACTTTTGTAGAGAGAGAAAATATCTCACCTTTTATTATCAATGCGACATTATCTCTCGAAGATGATGAATTTTATAAGCATGGCGGATACGACTGGAAAGGAATTGCTCGATCATTCAAATGTGCCGGACAAAGAACCGTTAGAGTAGTTCTCAGATTCATTCCAGATTGTATTCCTTCAGGAGGATCGACCATCACTCAACAATTTGTGAAAAACACCTACCTAACCAATGCACGTACCCTCAAAAGAAAGATAAAAGAACTCATACTCGCTCGAAGAGTTGAAAATACCTACACCAAAGACGAAATCCTCGAACTTTACCTGAATCGGATATCATTTGGAGGAAGTATTTATGGAATTGAAACTGCTTCTCTGTATTACTTCGGTATTCACGCAAAAGATGTAAGTCTCGCTCAAGCAGCAACACTGGCAAGTATGATTGCAAAACCAACGAAATATTCTCCTTACCTAGGAGATAGAGCCCGATTGCAAGTCCGAGCGGAGTACGCTATTACGAGAATGCTAAAACTCGGGCATATCAATGAAGAAGAGGCAAATATCGCTCAAGCAGAACTCAAACAAGTAGGGGTAAAGAACGAAGAAGGAAAGGATTACTTTCAAAAATTCCAAGAGGCTATGAATGCTCCACACTTCGTGGTATTCGCAAGACAAGAACTGCAAAATCTTCTCGAAGAAAACTTCAGCGAGGAAAGAGCCATGGAATTAATAGAAACAGGTGGACTGACGGTTACTACCACCCTCGATCTCAAACACCAAAATATAGCAGAGACCGTAATCACTTAAAATATTAAAAAAAACGACGAGAGAAAAATTGATGCTGAAAATGCAGCCCTTCTCGCTGAAGACCCAAGAACTGGTGAGATTCTCAGTATGGTGGGATCAAAAAACTTTTTTTCTGAAGAGTTTGACGGACAAGTAAACGTAGCCACCTCTCTCAGACAACCTGGATCATCAATCAAACCACTTGTCTATATGGCAAGCTTTTTAAAGGGTTATAGCCCTGGCACTGTGGTATACGACGTCCTTACTAACTTCGGAGGAAACTATACGCCTCGAAATTTTGATGGAAGATTCCGAGGTCCTGTAACTTTGAGGAATGCACTTGCTCAAAGTTTGAATATACCCGCTGTAAAAGCTTTGTATCTTGCAGGAATTGAAAACTCCATTGCTCTCGGACAAAAACTCGGACTCATTTCTTGGAAAGATGAAGATTCCGATCGCTGTGGACTCTCTCTTGTATTGGGAGGTTGCGAAGTAAGACTTATCGATATGGTTCATATGTATTCGACTTTTGCAAACATTGGAAAACAAGGCGAGCAACATATTTTTCTCAAAGTAGTAGATCGAAATGGAGAAGTTATATATGAACACAAGACAAAACCATTAGAAGAAAAGATAGATCCTCGTGTCGCTTATCTTACCCATTCTGTTCTCAGTGATAACGCGAGCAGAGCAGCAGTATTTGGAATCAACAATCCACTTCAACTCTCTCGTGCAAATGGAGCCAAAACTGGAACCACAAATGAATATAAAGATGCTTGGACTCTTGGGTACGTCCCTCAGCTTGTTGCGGGAGTGTGGGTAGGAAACAATATTCCTTCCCCTATGAAAAACGGAGGAGCTATGGTCGCTGCCCCAATATGGAATCAATTCATGACTCAAAGCTTGAAACTCGATGCATATAAAGAAGTAATAAACTTCCCGATGCCAAAAGGAATAGTATCAGTTTCTACTTCTACACTCACAGGAAAACTTCCTTCTATCAACACTCCAGCAGAAAGAATACGAGAGGATTTATATCTTTCTGAAAATGTTCCTACAGAAGTAGAACCAGAAGATCAAGTAAAAAAGTTCACCATTTGTAAAAACTCAAACCTTTTGGCTACTGAATTCTGTCCAAAAGAACTTCAAGAGATTCTCATCTACGAGCAACACAAAGAAGTTATTGATCACCCACGGTGGCAAGCAGCTATTGATGCTTGGGTAAAAAGCTCGCACGAAGCACAAATGGTCAAGCAAAATACTCCTCCTGAGGAAGGAGGCGAAAACCCTACCGAATCAACGACAGCCGATGGAATTCCATTTAGATTTATTTACGATCTCAGCGAAGTTCCTCAAGAATATGACACCGTATTTTCAGCAGAAAATATTGAGAATGCTCCTCAGATATCTTGGGAAGAACCTCTCCCGAATATTCTAGAATATGGAGATTTGAAATTGAAATGGGAAATTGTAGGCGAATCAAAACTCACCAGTACTTCCCTTTTCATCGATACTATACTCATCAAAGAAATAGAGCTCAATCAAAAATCTGAATCTCCTCAATATACACTCAATATCTCAGAAGATGACTATCCCCTCGACTCTGAACACACCATCAGAATAGAAGCACTTGATTCAGAAAACCGAAAAGGAAGTTTTTCACACACTTTCAAAATAAGCGATGACGCCTCCCCTCCTACAATAAAGATCCATTCTCCAAGAGCCTACCAGGGATTTTCATCTGGAGAAATAAAAATTATAGCTGAAATCACTGACTCACACAAAATCAAAACAGTAGAATTTTATCTCAATGGGAAACCTCTTGAAGGCGACAACGTCAATTCAGATAACAACTTATATTCATATACTATTCCAGAAGAAGAATATCCAGCAGCAGGATCAGCCATCATCACCGTACGTGCCTATGATGAGTACGATAATTCTACAAAAATAGACAGAGAAATTAGCATACGATAAGCACAACTCCTCATCTTGAACTCAAGGAATAAGTTGAATTTATATCCAACTCAGATACAATAACAGTGCTTCTTAATTTCATTCCTATGAAAAAGCTTATCCCCGTTCTCTTGCTCTCATCGGTATTCTTCGTGGCTTGTTCCAGTAGCCCAAGTACCAATACTACCACTCCTTCTGTCAATACATCATCAGAAACTAAAACACAAGCTCCAATAGACCCAATAATGGCAAAGTTTATACAAGAAAATAATATAACTGTTCCTGCGAACCTTACTGCTGAAGAATATATCAAACAGAGTTATTACAATAAATTCCAAACGTACAAAAAAAGTAATACCGCACAATAGATCATAAAAACAAACAAAAAGACCTCATGATACATGAGGTCTTTTTTTGTATGTACTGAGAAACGCCAATTTTTTACGCCATCACATGCTTTACCAATGAAGCAAACGCTTCTTTATGACTCAAAGCCATCTCTGCCATAATTTTTCTATCTACAATAATATTTTTCTTTTTCATTGCTCCCATAAACTTACTGTATGAAAAGCCCATTGCATCGAGAGTTGCATTGATTCTCACAATCCATAGAGCTCTATAATCACGTTTGTTTTGGATACGAGAACGATACATGTGTTGACCAGCATGAATCCAAGCCTCTTTTGCTCGTTTAAATGCTTTCCCAGCAGCACCACGATATCCTTTCGTAGCTTTAAGAATTTTTTTATGTTTTTTGCGGCTTGTAACACCTCGTTTAACTCGCATAAGAAAAAATTAATAGAAATAAGAAAACTAAGAAGCCAAAAGTCGTGATATACGATTTACATTTACTGGATCAACAACCAACCCTCCATTTTCTCCGGCTTTTTGAGAACCTTTTGATTTATTTTTGATCAAATGATTTTTACCAGATTTACGGAACAAAATTTTATCCCCTTTTCCATTTTTTGTACGTTGAAAACGTTTCTTCGTAGCACTGTGTGTTTTCTGTTTTATAGCCATAAAAAATTATTAGAGAAGATATAGAAAAAATTAATTAATAGATTTGAGGGTCAAAGAAACTGTAGAATCTTGTTTCGTAATATCAGTTTCAATGACTGAGACATCATTGAGCATTTCAATAATTTGCTTCAATTTTTCCTTTCCAATATCTATATAAGCATTCTCTCTCCCTTTGAATATAACATCAAATTTCACTCGAGCACCTTTTTCAAGAAATTTTCTAGCTTGACCAACTTTTGTTTCCAAATCATGAGGACCAATACGAGGACTCAGACGAACCGTCTTCATATCATTGGATCGAGATCTTACTCTCTGTTTATGATCTACTTTTTGCTGATGATATTTATATTTCCCAAAATCCATTATCTTACAAACTGGAGGATCGGCTTGCGGAGAAACCTCTATCAAATCTAGGTCACGCGCACGCGCCATATCCATCGCATCTCGAGTAGAAATTATACCTACTTGGTTTTCACCATCGATCAAACGAACTTGCGGAACTCGGATTTGCTCGTTTACACGAAGCTCTTTAGCTATATAGTGAAAGTTAAGAACGTGGACGATTGTATAAGAAATAAAAAGAACAGTCAAGCAAACATTCAATTGAATATAAAGTAAGGGGTCAAGACAA
>CAZQCN010000077.1:0-5353 GCA_964592185.1 uncultured Candidatus Peribacteria bacterium | reverse complement strand
CCTTCCCTTCCGGACCGAAACCATGTCCTCTGGATGGCAACCCCAATTCAGTATTAATAGCTTCCGCTTGAGTCATTAAATCATGAGCTTGTTCTCGAAGTTTATGAGCTTCTTGAAATCGAGAAAAATTATCTTTATTAATGACCTTGAGCATCTCTTCTCCTTTACCGCTTTCTGTTACCGTATTCACCCAAGCATCATATCCTTGCTCAATAGCTTCGTGCATTACTTCATGTTGTGCTTGAAAGTTTTTCGGTTGGAGTTCAGGACTATTGAGAGGGGCAGCGAGTACTGTAGAGATCAATCCTAATGTAAGAACGCCACTTACAGCACTTCCGATAGCAATTTTTGAAAATTTGTTCATAGTTGAAAGTTATATAAAATAATAAAAACACTCATGAGTGAAAGTTGTTGGCTTTCACTGAGTACTACGAGAACAATATAATTTTTCTTTCAGAAAATTCAAAAATTGAGTTTCTGAATAATTGATTCAGCTACATCTCTCCCCGATACAGGGTTTCTAAAATCAAGAACTAAATGCCCCCCCGATTTTTCCCAGGGATTACAGCATTCTTTCGATCTCTCCCGAATAGACCTCACTGGTAAAAAATGGACATGATCAGGAGTTTTAAGATGCTCACGACCAATAATATCCAATTCTTTCGGACTATCATCTACCACGAGGAATCTTGGAGTAGAATATTGTTCTCTCACCTGAGATAAAAATTCTCCTTTCGGAATCCGCGTTAACCATATTTGGGAAATAGCAAAGTTTTCATACTCTGACATCAGTCTCAATACTTTGGGAAGTTGATACTTGGGGTCACCAAAAGTAAACACTCCCAAGTTCACCTTATGGGAATCACGATGTTCGCTAATAAACCTGGCAGCATCAATAGTTTCTTGAAAGTGTGGAGGGGATATCATAGTTTTCATCAAAGCAATGTCTGCAATCTGCTTTGGCCACATATGACTCATCCCATTCAAAACAAACGTATCAGTATCTCGAATAGAAAATGGGTCTTTTGAACAAAAATTATCTTCACCGTGTATCTGCCTTTTTATTCTATCTAAAGTTTCTTCCATGTTTTGTATAATTTCTTCGACTGATTTCTCTCTTATGTCTCTCTCTAACAATCTCACACTCCAAGCAAGAGCCGCCATATGAACATTCCCATGATAAATATCTTTCGTACTTCTCCTTTCCTTCCAACGCGAAAATAAATCCGTTGTCTTCATAATATATTTGACTTGCTGTTCATCAATAAAAATCCCTAAAGAAGAAAGATATTCTTGAAACAAACGATCTCTCTCTTTTTTTACTTCGGTGGTACCTACGAGAGTATCGTCATAATCAAAAAGACACCAATTGTATTCATGGTTTTGTGAAGTTTGAGATGACTCCAAAACATATCCCGCCTCTCCTACGGAACGTATATCAAAAAGTCCCAATTTCGAATACTTTTGCGTAATACTTTCTAAAATTTTAAGTTCGCTTGGAAAGGGATTCGGACACTCACTCTTTCTCATATATTTGGAAAGGTAATCAAAATCTTGATTGTTCCCCATTAGAACACATCCTGAATCGGGAATCAAGCAACTTTATTGAGCTCCATCCTCTATCAAAGCCAAAAAACAGTTTTTTACAATAATCAACTCGAAACACCCATCACGATTTCCAGAGTAGTGACCTTTTTCATGTTCAACGACAATCTCCGAACCAATAGATTCAAAATATTCCTTGTTCGGCTCCAGAGGAACCCACGGATCATCATCAGAAAATATCGCCATACTTTTCTTCATCATTTTTGAAATTTTCTGCAGATCCGGACGAGATTGATCCCATGGCTCGAAGATCTTTTTCTCTTCTTCATCCAGATTTTGAAGTGCGGTGAATCCGGCTACAAAAACTGCCCCTCCGATACTGGTATCTTGAGGAAACGATTCAAGATATCGAAGAATCGTCTGACACCCCAAACTATGTCCGACAAAAAACGTATTTTCATCAGGCATAGGAACTACAGCTCTCAGAGTCTCGACCCATTCCTGCGGTTTTGGATATGCCGCATTGGGAAGTTGAGGAACTTGGACATTCCATCCTTCCTTTTCCATTTCTGTTTTTAACCAAGGGAACCAGCCTTCTTGAGGAGAGCCATCCCAGCCGTGGACGATGATGATTTTTTTCATGATAAGCAGTATATTCAGAAGTTCAGAAGTAGAGTAATATAAATTGTCCTTTGATAAAAGTCCTAGGTTTAAGTATTTTAAAAACAAGTACTATTAACTTTTAAATTATGGAATTAGCGATCTTAATCATTCAAGGATTAATCTTATTAGGTATAGCTGTTTTTTATCTTCTGATGAAATATACATTGCCAAACTATTTAAAGGAAAAAGGTAAAAATATAGCAACAAAAGAAGATATTGCAGAAATAACCAAAAAAATTGAAACCGTAAAAGTCGAATTAAATAAGATGGATCGAATAAATGAAAAAAAATATGAAATAAAATATCTAGCGTGTCTAAAAGCACTAGAAATAATAGATGCGATAATGAGTCATACCATGGGCACTGATAATGATAAAAATCCTATAACCATCCCTAAACAATACAGCGATGAAGAGACTACAAGAAAATGTCATAACGAACTTTTACTGTCAGTTGACAACCAAGAGTTAATAAAAATATTTCTTGAAATAATTGTAAATAAAAGTCCCGACTATCCTTATACAGAATCTCTAAATAAAGTGCGAAGTCTTATAAGAGGTGAATTAGGCTTTGAAGGAGAGTTTTATGAAGACAAAAAAAATACCTGGGTTGCAATTGTTGGATGTAAGAAATCTGTAGATTAAAACTTCTTATAACTTTGACTCATTCAAATCAAACTTCCTAACATTTACCAAACTCAAAACCCTATGATAACGCTGACCTCCCTTCAAAACAGATCAAAAAAACTCTTCGCCTTCTTTATTCTGGCAATAGCACTAGCCAGCCAGTTTGGATGCATCACGAACACAGAAAAAGAAGCAGAAAGACCAACAGCAAAATCGGAGAAAATCCAAGATGAAATCGAAGTTCTGAAAGAAAATACAGTAGATTGGGTAAGTGAAACTGATGTTGGAGTAGCCAATTTCTTTGAAGACACATATTTACTTTCAAATGGGGATTCGACCTATGGTCCCAGTGCAGAAGTTTTTATCGGAGAAGACCTGAATTTGAGAGTGGGAACAGGAAGCGAATTCAACATCAAAAATGATAGATGGAAGGTCTTGAATGTCCAATTGGGCCAAGATGGAGAAGCTAGTCTTCTAACACTCATCATAAAAAAAAAGAGTCTTGAAGAAAATAATTGAAATAAAACAAACTACTAACACTATAGAACCTTCAAGAATTTCCTATAAAATACTCATCCAAATCAAACATCACAGCAATATTCCGAAGCATTTTAGATTGGTTTTCGAGTGAAAGTGTTCCCACTTTCTTCAGAAATCTATCATTGTCTATCGATCGAATCTGATCGACCAAGATATATGAAGCGTTTTTTATATTTGTTTCATTTTCTTTCAGATACACTCGGCAAAACTTCAATCCTTCATAATTCTGCGTAGTGAGCGGACAAATGAGAGTCGAAGAGTGATTTCCATTCAGCATATCAGTTTGAATCACCACCACCGGCCGTTGCTTACCCGGCTCCGATCCATGAGGCGGATCCAGATCAGCAATCCATATATCCCACTTATATATTTCTTTATTCATAATCATAGGGTAAAGCTTCAAATTCATGGAGAATATCGAGAGATTCCTGTCGAATAAGTTTTGATTCTTTTTGTAGCTGTTTTTTCTTCCATGCACGATACATCTGCAAGTTGAAATCTTTCAGAGCATCTTGAATATAAGCGTTACGAGAATATTTCTTGTTTTGAGTTTGATTGAGAAGTTTGAGTACCATATCAGTGTTTTTAAGAATTTTTTCATCAAGTTTGAGTAGAAGGGATTGAGACATAAGGGAAGATTAGAAGTATATACTAAAAGTATATATATTCTCTAAATCTCTTACAACTCCAATATACAATTCTGATTTCAGATTACAGATTTCAGATTTTCCTATACCTCCCTCCTTCCTGCACCACCTTCCCATCAATCTCCCACCGAAACAACATCTGCCCGAGAACCGAAAAACTCACCCCCGAAGTCCCCATCAAATCATCCAGCGTCTTCGGATCTGCCAATAATTTCCAAACAACTTCTTCTTCCACACTTTGAAAGACCATCGCAGTAGGTGGCGAAGGCAGGCCATCAAAATACTGATTAAAAGATTCTACATCGGAGAGAATATACGCCCCATCTCGTATCAACCGATTCGATCCTGCAAAACGCTCATCGCCAAAAAGCCCCGGAACCACATAAATATTCTTACCTTGTTCCAAAGCTTCACTGGCAGTAATGAGAGATCCCGATTTCAGAGAAGCCTGCACAACACATAATGCTTGAGATAAACCAGCAATAATTCTATTCCTCTCCGGAGGATATTCACTGACGATACACCCTCCCCGCTCCAATATCTTGTCATAACATTTTTGATTTGCCATGGGATAGCATTCAGTCACACCACACCCCAATACGGCGATGGCTGTCCCTCCATACTTCAGACAAATTTCATGTGCCATCACGTCTACGCCTTGAGCCAGACCACTAACGATTGACAAGCCCAACTCCACACACCTCGGAACTATAGAATGCAATACTTCTTTGGCATGGGAACTCATACTTCGTGCCCCGACGAGCCCAATAGTTTTATGAAAAAGCACCTCTATATTCCCTCGAGCATACAGGAAAACCGGTGCATCCGAAGTATTCCGAAGACCTTCAGGAAGGGAATCTCCAAGTAACAATTTCACCCCTCGAGGCTGAAGGATCTCAAAATGTTTCTCCACATCCAACTTTTCAAGTTTCGGACATATCACATTCCACTGAAGCCGTGGAGCAATTCTCTGAGACTCTCCTGTTTTCACCATATAAAATATTTCTTCCCAGGACTTCCCTTCTGCAAGAAGTTTGCGATAGAAACCACGAGCACGAAGCTCCGATGAGACCAAAGCATGACAATATTTTTCTTCATTCATAATGATTCGACAAAAAGTAATACATTCTTTATAGTCTACCATGTTAAAAAAGTTCTGAAGTTGATGACACGCTTTTCGTTTATAGCTTGTGGCATATAGGGATTTGAGGGGTACTTTTTTGAAAAACACATATTTTGAATCATCATGAGGACAGGTTTTAAACCTGTCCCTACAGGAACTCTCACCTCATCTTTCTTATCTCCTACTTCTTAACGTTCTGATTTCATATT
>CAZQCN010000076.1:0-5388 GCA_964592185.1 uncultured Candidatus Peribacteria bacterium | reverse complement strand
ACGACACTGATACTCGACATCGCCATAGCTCCAGCTGCGATGATAGGGGAGAGTTCAATACCAAATGGGACCAAAACTCCAGCTGCGATAGGGATACCGATGATATTATAAATAAAAGCCCAGAAGAGATTTTCTTTTATGGTTTTCATGGTGGCTCGAGAGAGGAGATAGACTTGGTGGACTCGTTCGATTTTTCCATGGAGGAGCGTGATGTCAGAAGACGCCATGGCGATATCGGTTCCAGTCGCCATGGCGATACCGACATTTGCTTGAGTGAGTGCTGGAGCGTCGTTGATTCCATCACCGATCATGGCAACGATTTTCCCTTCCTGTTGGAGCTCGGCAATTTTTTCTGCTTTGTGTTGGGGGAGGACTCCAGCAAAGTACATAGGTATACCAGCTTCGTCGGCGATAATTTCTGTGGTGCTGGGATGGTCTCCGCTGAGGAGGATGAGTTCCAAATTCTCTTTTTTCAAAATTTCCAGAGTATTTTTGATATCTGGCTTTATGGTGTCACGAAGAGCAATAATTCCTGCAAGGGCGTTATCAATAGCCACGAATATCACGGTAGCTCCAATAGTTTGCCATTGTGCGAGGAAAAGATGAAACGATTCAGGGAGAGAAATATGATTTTCTTCCAAGAATTTTTGATTTCCGAGAAGGACTTCTTTGTCGAGGACTTTCCCTTTGATTCCTTGACCTTCATAGTTATGGAATCGTTCTGTCGGATGGATGGGAACTTTGAAATATTGAGCGAAAGCAACAAGTGCTTGGGAAAGAGGATGTTCAGAAGATTGTGCGAGACTCGAGGCATATTCAATGAATGGTTTGTATTGGATTTTTTCTGATATTTCTTTTGTCTCTGTATCGGCGATGCCAATTATATGAGGCTTCCCTTCGGTGATGGTTCCTGTTTTGTCAAAAACTAATGTATTCACTGTGTGCATAAGTTCGAGGACTTTTGCATTTTTGATGAGAATACCATGTTCAGCTCCGATGCCAGTGCCTACCATGATAGCGGTAGGAGTAGCGAGTCCAAGTGCGCAGGGACAAGCGATGATGAGAACAGAAATAAAATGAATGAGAGCTTGTGCTAGAGAAGTATTTGGGATGAAAAAATTCCATATGAAAAACGTACATATTCCAAAGCCAATGACGATAGGAACAAAGTAACTGGATACCGTATCGGCGAGTTGTTGAATTGGTGCCTTCGATCCTTGAGCATCGTGCACCATTTGAATGATCTGTGATAAGAGGGTTTCTGAGCCAACTTTTGTTGCTGTGAATTGGAAACTTCCAGATCGATTCAATGTTGCAGCGAATACCTTGTCTCCTTCATATTTATTTACTGGCATACTTTCTCCAGTGAGCATAGATTCATCGACCGATGAAGAGCCAGTGAGGATGATCCCATCGACAGGGATTTTTTCACCAGGTTTCATAATAATAGTGTCACCGTGCTTTACTTCTTCGATATGGATCATGGTCTCGACACCGTTTTCGAGTATTCGTGCTTTTTTGGCTTGAAGTCCTATGAGTTTTTTGATGGCTTCTGAAGTGTGTGCTTTTGATTTTTCTTCGAAGTACCGTCCGAGGAGTATGAGGGTGATAATCAGAGACCCTACTTCAAAATAGACAGCATGTTCAAGACCAAGACTCATGAAATACCGTGGGAAAAATGTGACACACGTAGAGAATATCCAGGCAGAAAGAGTTCCAAGAGCAACGAGAGTATTCATGTCAGCTCGGAAATGTTTTGTCTGATTCCAAGCTGCTCGTATGAAGAGAAATCCAGGACCAAACAGTATTACTGTTGTAAATAAAAATTGGAGAATAAAATTTATTTCTAGAGATATGGCTTTATTCAAAAGGTTCTCGAGAAACGGGACGTGAAGAGTCATGGAAAGAATTGCCGTTGGAATACTGAGAATGAAGGCCCAAAGAGTTTTCTTTCTGAGTTTGGAAAGATAGAGTTCTTCGTGACTTGCACCTGTTTGAAGAATATCGTCCTCTTCAATACAGGTGGCAGAATAACCAGCGTAATGAATTATTTTTATAATTTCTATTGGCGTGATTTTTTTTGGATCGTACAAAACTTCTGCGGAAGAATTGTTATAGTTTGTCTCAGCTTCATTGATGGCGGGGTGATCGAGAAGTGATTTGTGTACGATGATGGCACAATGTTCGGAACCCATTCCAGAGACGTGAAATTTTGCTTTTTTGAATTCATGGAGCGTGTTTTCATGGATATCTTTTTCGATATCGTACCCTATTTTTTGAATCGTTTTTTTGAGTTCTTCGAAATCAATTTCCGTGTTGCTCGAAATGTAGAGGGTTTTGTTGGCGAAATTTACTTGCGCCGTTTCAACTCCCAAGAACGCACTGGCAGTTTTTTCTATGGTTCGAGCACAAGAGCTGCAAGTCATGCCGATGATAATGTAGGAAAAGTTCATATGAAATTTATTCTTCGACTTTGAACGAGAACATCATACCACTATGGAGGTGCTCGGCGATATGACAGTGTGTCATCCATACTCCTGGATTACTCATTTCGACAAGTATATCAGTAGTCGTTCCCGTAGGGAGGAGCGTGGTGTCTTTCCATGTTGGATGTTCGTTTATTTTTCCATCTTGGGAGAGTACGATGAACCGCTGTCCATGAATATGGAAAGGATGTTGCATGGGATGAGCTGAGTTGGCGTCGTTTACCACCCGTATCTTTACATAGGATCCTTGTTTAAAAGACCAGTCAATGTTCATATTTTTCTTCCCTGTTTGTGTATCGATGATTTCCCAGGAGGTATTCTCTGATGTTGCCATCTCGTTCATCATAGGCATAGTATCTTCCCATTCGATACCGTCTGAAGAAGCATGATTCATAGGCATTATTCCATGTCCCGCATGGTTCATATTTGACATGTTGACACTGAGTTGTAGTTCTTTGTCTGGAGCAGTATTGAGATATTGGTCCATCAAAGGTTGGAGGCTTACTCTTTTCATACTTTCTAATCTCGCCTTTTTTTGGATATTTTCTGGAGTATCAGGAGAGACTTCGATCTTCATGAGAGGAGTTCCTCGGTGGGTAATGGTATATTCCCCAATTTCTAGGAAAGGGTTCTCTGCTATATATCTTTCTGCTGGAGCAATAATTATATTGTTTTGTTCAAAAGGACTTGGGTATATTTCATTATCACTTGCGATCATATACCAAGGAATTGTCTCAGAACTTCCTTCTTTTTGAAGTTGAAGATCAAAGGTTCTCGTATTCGCACTGTCGGTAAAATAGGAGCGAAGAGTGTCTCCTTGGAGAAGTTCTATGGTTGGAAGGTTTTCTTGCTTATCATCAATGCTTTGACCATTGATCAAGAAGGTGTTTCCAAATCTTCCCATAAGTGAGTGATCGATGGTCGTACTGGAGAAAGGGACAATTCCATTTGTATCTAAAAGAATATCATCGAGGAATATGAAATTTTCTTTCACATGTTCTTTCTTCAAATAATCTCCTCTTACTAAAATATTTCCATAGAGTCCTTTTTCTTGCTGGTAGTCTTCACGGATATGAGGGTGATACCAGAAGATTCCTTCATCAGGGAAGGTGAGCTGGTACTCAAAAGATTCTCCTGATTTGACGGCATCTTGTGTAACTCCTTCGACTCCATCGAAGGCATTCTTCATCCGAATACCATGACTATGCAAGGTGGTATTCACTGGAAGAGAATTTTTAAGAATCAAAGTTACAGAACTTCCTTTGGAAACTTCGATTCTGGGACCAGGAATGGAGCCGTTATATCCGAACATCTCTATCATCTTTCCATCGATCTCTTTTTGAATAACCTGTGCTTCGAGTATATAGCTATCCCCGTCTTTGAGTTCGATGACTGGCATTTCTTTGGCTGTTGGAAGCGGGCCGTTTTGAGAGGTGTTTGTACATCCAGCGATAAGTGGAATCAGGAGAAGAAGTCTGAGAAATTTCATAATAAAAACTTTAGGGAATAAGGAAGTATTTTTTATTTCTGTGCCAAGCCACTTGCTTTAATGATTTCATGAATAAATTTTTCTTTTTCTTGGGCATTTTTTGATGCAAGTTTTGTTCCACATGTTTCGAGATGGCTTTGGAGTACCAAGGAATTCGTACTTTTCAAATATCCTTGGACGGCAAGAATTTGTTGCATGATTCCTGGGCAGTACTCATTTTTTTCAATCATAGTGAGAATTTTCTCTATATGAGTTTTTGCCTTTTTGAGATTGGTTGAAGCTTTGGTTTTGAATGGATCAATCATGTTGATTTTTAATACCTACACCTATGGTATAGGTTGTTTTCACTTTTGTCAAAAAAAGATCAGATGCAAAATACTGGAATAATATGATTTTCAGGCTTGGACTACAGAATGAACTTCAAAGTTTCAATCGACTTCGCTTTGCTATCTTTAGATTCAACCCTTGTCGGTACCCGAACCGACAGTCGTCCTCCTTTTGGCGGCAAAAGTAGGATAAAACCGCTGGGGGTTTTTAACTCTGTGCACCTCGCAAATAACCTGCATAAGGTTAGAACGATAAAAACCCCCAGACCCCTCGAATAGATAATTACCATATCACGAAGTAAGTAATGGGTTATGCAAATAACTTTATTATATTCTCCCAGCATTTTGCGTTTGATCGAAAAAAGCCCTCAACAATTTCTGAGAAGGCTTTTTTTGAATAGCTTGTATGAAAATCTTGTAACTTGATTCTTGTTGCTTGAAACTTTCTTTCCCGATAGAGATTACAGATCGGGATCCCGATTAAGACGATTGTCGATGTGGGTCGGGAGTATCTTGCAAGCTTGTATCTTGTTGCTTTTCTTATTTATTTCCAATCATCATCCATCATTCCATCCATCATAAAAGGGTTTTGCATCTGGATTTGTCCTTTCATCATAGATTTATCATGTTTTTCCATGAATCCTTTCATAACACTGAGACCAAAAGAAGCGGTGAGAAGCATTACAATGGCACTTATGAGGAACCCTTTTAAAAGGATTTTTTTCAATTCTTTTTTGTCCATATGCTTGAATCCCCAGATGAGAAGACCAATGAGGGTAAGTACTGTAATAAATACAGCGAGAACGTGGATATGAAGCATAATAAAGGCGAAACCGAAGTAGAGGTGAGACATATATGAGGGTTAAGAAGCAGAAGAAGTATACTCGGGTTTGTCTATGTGACAAAGATTTAATTAATGTAATGTAGGGAAGGCATCGAGCTCGATGCCTTCCCTACAATTCTGATTTCACCAAAATGCATCAAAGCTTTTCAAGGCCAAAGAAATTGATTCCTTTCTTTCTTCGTCATCAGTTATCCATTCGTACTCTGAAGCATTCATTTTTCCGAGTTTTAGCATGAGCTTTGG
>CAZQCN010000075.1:0-5414 GCA_964592185.1 uncultured Candidatus Peribacteria bacterium | reverse complement strand
ATTGAGATATCGTGGAACCGATGTAGAGGTAAGGAAAGAAAAATTGGTATTATCCGTTGATCGATAAATTTTGTATGAACTCACTGCATCTACTGGGTTATTCCCTGACCAAGTCAGAAGAAGCTGTGTGCTCGAAGCAGGAGCTACCGCGAGGTCGGCTGGCTTCGAAGGGGCAACTGTTGCTTCTTCGACAGGATCGATCGGATCTGGGTCAATTGGGTCTGGATCAATAGGATCTGGATCAGTAACCGTCACTGGTTCAGTACCACTCGCACTTCCTGAAAGAGCAATCGTAAATTCCGGAGTATCAGAAGAGTTTGGATCAGATTCTCCATTCCCATGAATGTCAGTTGCTACCACAATAACACTATATGTTTGACCAGCAGCTCCTGTCACTGCTATAGGACTCACCTTATCGGAATCAGAGACACAGGTGTAATTTCCTGTCGTTGTTGAGAGTCGATAACACGCCTTTACCGTACTGAGCGCAAAGTCAGCATTGGTCTCATAATCCAACTGATAGGTAACATAGTTAGTCGTAGATCCCATAGTAGAATCGACTCGAGCCGTAGTCACTCGTGAATAAATATCACGATTATCGCCATTATCTGGGAGATACCCCTGATTCGTATCAGCAATTCCATCGTAACTCGCGTCATCTGCCAAGAAAGTCCCCCAGTAATTTCCAGTATCATACTCTCCTGCCGCATTATTGTAATACCAAGTAATTCCATCTTGCTCATCGGAATCATCTGACGCATTGTGATCTCCATCCCCTTCATTTGCATAAAAAGTATTAGAATAGACATATCCTCCCTCTACATCGCTTCCTACCGAGATTCCATATTCACCATTGGTGTGAATGATATTATCAAAAATCATAGGATCTACGATCGTACCATCGAGAATCAAACCTTCTTTTTCATTCCCAGAAATAGTATTTCCAGAGATCTCTGGATCCTCAGAGTCAGACAAGTTCACCCCTTCTTCCTCCCCATCAGTAATGAGAGAATCAATCAGTTTGAAATCGTCATTATTCGTGACAGAAAGTCCAATACCTACCGATGCATCGATGGTCAAAGCAGAAAATTCAGTCCCATGATTGGTTCCAGTGAAAATCATTCCTTCTGCCCCAGCATCACTTACAGAAATATCAGAAAAAGAAACATCTTGAATATCTGAAGCATACACTCCCTGCTCTCCTGGCTCGATGACCGTAATATCAGAAATATCTGTATCGGTATCACTAATGTTTTTTAATGTCATACCACAGAGTCCTGGAGTGTCGACCGTTACATTTGAGATATCCACATTGTCATTATCATCCTGAGCAATCATGACAAACCCGATCCCTGTCAAATCTTCCATCGTTACCGTAGAAACTGAACTATCAATTAATTCCTGATGTTTATTTTCGAGATAAATTCCATGAGAACCTCCCGTGATATTCACATTTGAAATAGAAATTTCTTCGATGTTTTGGAGGAAAATAGCCGCTCCATCTCCGAGGGAAAGGTCAGTAGCAGAAACAGCAGTTACCGAAGTAGTTCCTCCACTAATTACACTTGCGTCAAAATTAGATAAATTATTTATTTCAGTAGCAATATCGTCTAAATCATGGGAATCATCTGCACTGACAGTAATATCGTTTGTTCCAGTAATTGTTGGAGTTACTGGTCCAGAAGCTGAAACGCTAACCACTATTGAAAAAGCTTCTCCAACAGTCCCATCATTAGCAGAATCAGATGCTTCAACATACAACTTCCCATCATACAAATAAGTAGAAGCAAAATCCAAATCCGTACCACCTTCTGGAATAGCAATAAAATCTCCCTCACTCACATCACAAGTCTCCGTCAAAATATCCTCCCTTCCAATATCTTCGAAATCAACATTTTGGATTTCGATACCGTTGGTAAGCTCATCATAATCAGAATCATCCTGATAACTCATCCTCACTCCGAAACGAAATCCACTAATCGTCATATCCTTGAGAGTAAAATTCAAATCTCCAGAGGATTTATTGATAACAAAAGCCGAAGTTTCGAAAGCATCAGTACACCCTGTGTCCATTTCTACATTCGTCTCACCAACACCAGCTCCTTGGATTGTGATATTTACACGATTGATATAAAAAGGCCCACATTCAGAAAAATTATCATCCAAGAGATTAATTTTTACAGAACCTGTTCCACTTTGATTTGTAGCAGTTGTAACTGCCTGACCAATAGTCTCAAAAGCCGTCGACTCACTCGTACCAGGATCATTATCATCACCATTACTTGCGACATAATAGACACTCGCCGCTTCAGCACTTTGTATTTGAGGAATCAGAGCAAATACCATCACACATACCAGAACCAAAGCAAAAAACTTTACGAGTGAGTTTCTTTGAGGGATCATAAGAAATCGTTATGATAAATAGGGAAGAAATATAATCTCTTTGATTATATCAATATGTACGAGATTCTAGGAGTTTGGTTACAAGAAAACGCTTGTGGGAAAAGAAAAATATAGTTTCGTAATATCGTAATTTCGTGTATTCGTATTTTCGTATTTTCGTATTTTCGTATTTTCGAAAAAACTAGAATACGAAAGAACGAAAAAACGAATAAAAACTCTAATCGAAAAACTTCACCTCAAATTTTCCAACATGTACGGGGAGATCAATTGTCCAACCGAGCTTCCCAAGTTGTCTCAAAATCCCTTGTTTTTCAAACACATCATAGAGTCGAGCCATACCCTGCATATTATTAGTGTCAGTCATGTTTACGATTTGTTCTATTCTCTTTCCGGTAATCAAATATTTTGAAATCGGTTTCGATCCAGTTCCCGGAATCTCATCCACTCGCCAATCAGCACTTTCTTTTTCCAAATGAGGGCGGAAGACGACACGAGTTCCTTTTTCTTCGGCAACCTTATTTTCAACAACTTTTTGTTTCATGCGATATGCCATGACAACATCTTTCATATGATACAACAGCTCATCCACTCCTTTTTTCATTGCGGCAGAAATAAAATAAATTTTCAATTTCGGATATTTCTTTTTAAATTCTTTCACTACCAATTTTTCATACTCTGCATCAAAACTATCTGATTTATTAATAGCAACTATTTGTTCTTTCTGAGCCAACGTTTCACTATATTTTTTCAATTCTGAATTTATAACTTCATAATTTTGAATCACATTCGGATCGGTTCCATCGATCAAGTGCAGAAGTAAACTACACCGTTCAATGTGACGAAGAAATGCATCTCCAAGCCCTTTCCCTTCACTGGCCCCTTCGATAAGACCGGGAATATCAGCTACGACAAAATCATCCTCCCCCACTTTCACGATTCCAAGATTCGGAACGAGCGTTGTAAACGGATAGGCAGCGATTTTGGGACGACAGTTCGAGATAACCGAAATAAGAGTGGACTTCCCTACTGAAGGAAAACCAATAATTCCAATATCCGCCACCAATTTCAATTCCAATGAAAATTCTTCAACTTCAGTCGTTTCACCTTTTTCTGCGAAGCGGGGTGTCTGACGAGTACTGGAGGTAAAGTGAGCGTTCCCATATCCTCCACGCCCTCCACGTACCAAAAGTAATTCCTGACTTTCTTCTGAAAGGTCGGCGATGAAAGCTCCGTCAGATTTTTGAGTTATTACGGTACCCACTGGCACTTTGAGAACCAAATCTTCCCCATTTTTCCCATGCAGTTGCTTCCCTCCTCCTTGAGAACCATTTTCCGCTTCCAAAACTCGATTCGTTCGAAAATCACTCAGAGTATTACAATCATGTGAAGCAATTAAAATCACATTTCCACCGTTCCCTCCATCTCCACCATCAGGGCCGCCTCTCGCTGCATACTTTTCATGCCGAAGAGAGATAGCACCATTGCCTCCATTTCCAGGTTTGACTCGTAATGTGGATTCATCGCAGAACATAAGAAAGAAATCTGAAATCTGAATTCTGAAATCAGAAAGTTAAGAAGTGGGAAAGAGAAAATAAGAATTAAGAGTTCCTCTATCAGTATACTAGAATAGTTTGGATTTGTTTAGTTTTTCTTACACTCAAAACGAATTCCTGAACTCACTCCCAACTACTCATTACTCAAAACTGAAATTGAGAACGAAGTGAACAATTTTTGGTGGGCAAGGCGGGGATCGAACCCGCAACCAATAGCTTAAGAGGCTACTGCTCTACCATTGAGCTACTCGCCCGGTTTAATTAGAAGAACAAATGATATATGAAAGATACCACAGGATCTACTTCTGATCCATAGACAATAGCCCCTCCAAGAGAACCAGTAATAGTAAGCGATACTATACCAATAACAGCAAGAGGAACAAGAAAATAGCTTCTAAAAATCAATCTCTTTATAAAATAAAGAATATTCCAAAGTTTTCTTAAAAAGCGAAATTGAATAAATGATTTGAACCAGGACTTTGTTCTATAATCACTTTCCACCCATTTGATACAATAAACGATAGCCAAACCAATAAAAATATATGCGGTGATGGTAGCAAACAATGAATGGGTTTCAATCAGTTGGTGAATACTTTGATTCGTATTCCCATAGGTATGTTCTGCTATCTCTCCCGTTTGTAATGCAAAAAATGCTCCGATCGAACCAATTATCAAAAGTAAGAGTTTAGCATAAAACCAAAATTTATTTTTTTGCACAAATGAAAACCGACATACTTCTATAATTGAATAGAGTATGAGCAAGGCAATCGGAAAATGAACGACAAGCGGGTGGATATTCATAGTAAAGTTCAAGTGCAGGTTCAAATAAGAAGTAATGAGGAAGTTCAAGTAAGAAGAGTATTTCGTGTATTCCCCGTTACTCATTACTTGCACTGAAATTTGAGCGAAGCGAAACTTTTTTTGGTCGGGGTAGTAGGACTCGAACCTACGACCTCCTGGTCCCAAACCAGGCACACTACCAACTGTGCTATACCCCGAAGTAAAAAAGCCTGCATACTATATGAGACTCATAAGAAAAAGTCAAAAAATTCATTATATTTTGTCAGAAAAGAAAAAACTGTTTATAATCGACCGGAAATCAAAAGAGTCGTGCATCTCAGATTTCAGTCACCGATACGCTTTGTCTTATCGGGGTCCCGCAAGATAGCCATTTCTAAGGCGGGAACTTCAGATCTTTTCCGGTCCTCGTAGCTCAGCTGGATAGAGCAAAAGCCTTCTAAGCTTTAGGTCACAGGTTCGAATCCTGTCGAGGACGCCAGTTTTAAAGGTCTGATATCTGAATTCTAAGATATATTTCGAAATGACCTCTCACTTCTCATCTCTTCTTTCTAAGCTTTTAACTCTCTGATCTCAGACCACAGACCTCAGACCTTCCCCTATGTCTTTCCGTATCGATCAAGTCAATCAAGTCATGCGACAGGAAATAAGTCCCTATAT
>CAZQCN010000074.1:0-5776 GCA_964592185.1 uncultured Candidatus Peribacteria bacterium | reverse complement strand
TACGCAACTTCATAACATCTTGTATGTCAGAAAAATTATCATCGTACAAATCAGTGATACTTGCCCTTCCATTACTATTCACAAGCTATACGCTCTCTGCTCAAAAAAGCAGAGAAAAAGAACATCCTAAAAAAATCAAAGACCAGGTCGTGGATACGAGAGAATCATTTGCAGAAACAAACAAAGACACTACAAAAACACTCAGTGATGATGAAATACTCCAAATAATGATAGAAAATCCAGATTCATTTAGTAGCGTAGAATACACAGATATTCCAAAGTACATAACAATAGAAGGAGTAAATGGAATCAAACAAGTCACATGCCTCTATCTCAATGATCAGTCCGGAAGAGAGTTCTATATAGATACCGTTTTAAAAGGAAAAAAAGAAGTTGCCTTCACCGATCTCCCAAAAGATTTACAAGAAAAAGTTCAGAAAGCCTTTGATGCAACAATAGAAGAATATTTTAATCCGGCAGAAGAATAAAAAAATATGAACACTCCTGAAATTAATAAACCAAGTAGTCTACCGATGGGAATTCAGAAACCATTGCTTCGATCCCTCTTCTACGCAAGCTTCACTCTTCTCTCACTCGGGGGCACTGTACAAGCACAAAAACCAATTCAAGAAAAAAAACAATCCACAGAAATCAACGAATCATTAAGCAAAGAAAATCAGCGATTACAAAGACTTTATTCCATTCTTGCTCCAACAGAAAACCTTCCATTCACCGTAATATGGAAAGGGTACGAAATAAATTACATATTCAGAGTCAAAAAAGAAAATGGGGAAATGAAGCTTAGAATAATAGAGCAATCAAATACCCAGATAATTGAAATAGATATTGGGAAAATAACTCCAGATGCTTTCGAGACTATTATCAAAAAAATTAATGATATGGTGAACGACGCCATCGAAGATCAATCTCTCCCAACAAAAGTTCATACTCATACCAGTATTGGATAAATATTATTTTTTAAAACTCTTCCCATGGGAAAATTAAAACAAGAAGTACTCTCAGATATAAAAGGTATAAAACGAGGTCTCATTTCAGAAGGAGATTTCACGTGGGTACGAGAGTATCCTGAAATATACCGACCCTTAGTGAAATTTTTTCGGGCACTCGCCTCCAAAGGAGCTCAAATAACTTTTGGAGTCCTTCTTTCAACTTCAGCTCTTGCAGCACAAAGCACCACTCAAGGAAATGCTTCAAACATAGAGCAAGCAGATACTATGGGCCAAATAAAAGAACTCCAAACTCAAGCCTGGAATCTCATCAATATGCTCCCAGCTGGCACCTATGAAATTAACGCCGAACTCTCACTCGGCCATATCCAAGAAATCAAAAAAGGCCAAAAAATTGAAATCAAGTACACCAACCAACCGACCTTACAAAGCAAACAAAAAGTACTTGAGGATCTTCAACACACAGTAAATAATCTCACTCAAACAATGTCGGCAGCGAACTCTGAAACATCAACAACCCCAGAAAGCATTCTCAAGGCAAAAGAAATAGTTAAAAAAATTCAAGAACTCCAAAACGGTTCGTACTTGATACAACTTGAACATCAACTCCGAGGACAAGAAGTATACAAAGTAGAAATACAAGTAACCGACGGAAATGCAGAAACTAGAGCATTAGTAACTCCAGTCGAATCAATCCCATTAGAAAAAATGAAAATGTCAGGACTTGAAGAATTGCATTCAAAGATCCTAAAACTGCTTGAAAAACAGACTTTTCACAAGGTAGTAAAAATCCTTTGGGGGGAGAAAATTGGAAAATAAATTACTTCTCCTCCTCCCACGCCTTCTTCACCGCCTCCGCCACTACCTGTGTCGCACCAGCGTCCAAAGCTGAAGGCATGATGTTGTCAACGGTGGGATTTTTTATGTAATCAGCGAGAGCATACGCGGCAGCCAACTTCATCGTATTGGTAATTCGAGGTGCACGTGCATCGAGAGCCCCACGAAAAATCCCAGGAAATGCCAATACATTATTCACTTGGTTTGGGAAATCACTTCGGCCCGTACCAACAATAAATGCCCCTGCTTTCATCGCTTCATCCGGCATAATTTCCGGAGTCGGATTTGCCATAGCAAAAATAATCGGTTTCTCATTCATAGTTGGAATAAGCGATGACTTGAGAGCCCCACCAACACTTACACCGATGAAAACATCCGTTCCCATGATTGCGTCTTCAAGCCCCCCTATACGTTGTTCTCGATTCGTAATATTTGCCAACTTCACCTTCATCGGATTACTTCGAATATCGTCACGGTCACGAGAGATAATCCCTTTCGAATCACAGACGAAAATATCTTTTACTGGCTGACACACTCGATCATCATGCCCAACACACAGAAGTAACTGGGCAATTGCCGCACCAGCCGCCCCTCCCCCGTTAATAACAATTTTCAAATCAGTCAAAGCCTTCCCAGCAAGTCTTGCAGCATTTTTGAGTGCCGCCAAAAGAACAATCGCCGTACCATGCTGATCATCATGAAAAACCGGAATACCAATATCTTGCAACGCTTCTTCGATTTCAAAACAACGCGGAGCAGCAATATCTTCCAGATTAATTCCTCCAAAAACTGGAGTAATATTTCGAATAATTTCAATAATTTCTTGTGTATTTTGTGTTTTGAGACAAAGAGGAAACGCATCAATTCCAGCATATTGTTTGAAAAGCATCGCCTTTCCCTCCATCACCGGAAGGGCCGCTTCTGGTCCAATATTCCCAAGTCCCAAAACCGCAGAGCCATCTGTGATTACAGCCACCGTATTTCCTTTGATCGTCAATTCATACACACTTTTTGGATCTCGCATAATTTCACGACACACCTCCGCCACACCTGGAGTATACACAAGAGCGAGATCTTCTTTGGTTTGAATGGCAATTTTTGAGTTTACTTCGATTTTCCCTCGATGTTTTTTGTGAAGAGCAATAGATGGGTGCATATAGGAAATGTTTAAGTCTTTTGGAGTATAGCGAAAAGAAAATTCAAATACAAAACCCGATTTTCGAACATACGAAAACACGAAATCTCGAACGAACGAACATAAAAACTACACTGGGATAACCAGGAAAAAATAGCGGTTATGAACGAAGCTTATTCACTTCGATGCACATTATACCGATACACAACACATAAAATTCCCACCACTCCAGCGCCTATCGCTCCCGCAATAAACGGAGCCTTCACTCCAAACCATGCGAGTAAAAACCCAAAAATCAATTGTCCTACCGCACTTCCGCCGTCTCCACCAATAACGTGAATAGCTGAACCTTGCTTTATTTGCTTCGGATGCAAACGATCAAATGCCAATGCTTTAATAACTGGTGAAGTTCCACGCAAACACACCCCCAAAAGAAAACACAACCCGTAGAGAATAGGAGAAGCCGGCACAATCAGAAGCAAAACAATCGTCCCTACCATTCCCATTTCTCCGATAGCTACCGCTATGAATCCATTGAAACGATGAGCCAACCACCCCACCAGCCATCTCCCCGTCAGATAACCAAAAAATATAACTGATTGCATAATCAGTGCGTTTTCAATAGTAAAGTTTTTGAAAATAAGAAGAGCCGGTAAAAATACAAACAGCTGAGAACTCGCAAAGGAATCAAGAAATTCAAGAACAATCATCCTCCAAAAGGACGTATTATATTTGATAGAAAGTTCAGATACAATTTTAGTTTCTGAATTATTCACAACTTCTTCATCAAAACTATAGTTCTGCTGAAAAAGAAAAAGCAGCAAACCAAAACAAAATACCGTCAGCAACGCAAACCAAATAAGTCCAGAAAATCCTCTCCAAGTATACATCCCTCCAGCAATCAATGGATAGAGAATCCGAATAGTATCGGCAAACATATACATCTTGGCAAACGGCTGATAACGCTTCCCGGAAGAAGTAAACTGAGCCATGAGAGCGTTGACACCTGAAGTTGCCAAACCAATAGCAATACCAATGAAAATATAAACGAGACTCAAACATACCAAAGCCTCATACCAAAACAAAAGAACGCTCCCCGCGACGAGAAATAAGAAGGAAAAATAGAGGACAGTAGACTTGCGATACACATGAAATTTATAACTCACCGCAAAGGCTCCGATCAAAATACTGATAATCAAAAAAGCTCCCAGATATCCAAATTCACTCGCAGTCACGACATGCGTAGCATAAAAAATGGGAAGAAGCAGAAAATAGAATACTGAAAAACCTTTGAGTAAAGATTGAAGCAAAGCGATGAAGAGAAGTGCTTTCTTCTCAGGATGCTTTTCTGCTGAAAAAATCAAATGAGTAGATATTGTTGATGGTTATCAATTTCAAAGATAACAAAATTTTCCTCAATATCAAATATCCCTACTCCCAAGGATCGAATATCCAATATACATACATCTAACTCATAAACATTGCAAAAGCAGTAAAAATATTATACTATGATGGATAAATTTTTATTTATGGAATTCCCAGTCCTATCCATCCAAAGACAAAAAGATTGGATACAGTACATGTCTTTTTTACAGAAAATAAAAATAAAAACACGTGATTCTGATGACAATTTGATGTTCCTCTACAAAGCATCCTTACTCTGTAGAAATCTACGAGATGATCATGGTAAAAACATAGGACTTAAAGAAGGAACAGAAAAGATCCATATTATCTCAGATCGAGATATACTTTTCACCAAAGCCCAAAAAGACTACATGGATCTTCACTACACTCGAAACGGTATAGAGCAAAACGTCCGCATCCATTGCAAAGCTAAAAAAATATCACAAGAATTAGAAAACCTTCTGCAAACTCACAGATCTTTTATCGTAAACCAAAACAAAATAAAAACATTGTACCCAGAAAAGTTACAATTAGAAAATAAAACTGAAATCCCTATTGGCTCCACCTATAGAGAGAGCATCCAAGAATACCTCCCACTCCTCAACGAACAATCAAAGCAAAATGACGCACAAACACTTTTGAAATACTTCAGATCAAATTTCTTCTTCGCCCCAAGCAAAATCAGCAAAGAAAACGAAGAAATTTCTGTATTCCAAAAGCTTTATTACGATGAAATAGTATTTCTCAAGAGATATGACCCTATCAGATCAATAATCAAGAAATCAGACGGAAGTTATTCTATTATCGATTTTCCTTATAGAGATTTCGGAAAATTCCTTATCACTCGTGGCTTTTATTTCATCGATGAAAGAAGAGATCTGATGATAAATATGCTAAATATCCAACTAGGAAAAACGTCACACTCTTCAATACATACCATCATCTTCGAAGATGACACAAAAATAGATCTTGTTTCAGAACACGATGAAAAATACTTTACTTCCATTTTCAAAAAATACTTTTCCCACAACATAATTACTTAGAAAAAGTTTTCTTCACACGCCTCCTCCTCCATACCAACAAGATCGAAAATAAAGCATTTGCAAAAACCCATGTCACCGGAAACAGATACGTCACAATATTATAATCTGCCAAAGCTACAAAACTCAGCATTTGTCTAAAAGTTGTAATCGTATAGAGAGAAAGCGTTTCTGAATACGGATCATTCCAAGACTTCCGGATCGTAGGAACAAACCCCAACATATCGATCGTACAGAGGAGAATAATAGAAAGAACCGGTTGATGAATGACGAGCCAAAGTGGGAGAGCCGAGAGTGCCAGAACGAAGAACACGACATCAACTTTTTTGATATTTTTATTCCCATTTCTGAGACCGAGGAGAAATATAATTACAAAAATAATCGCTAGGACC
>CAZQCN010000073.1:0-5844 GCA_964592185.1 uncultured Candidatus Peribacteria bacterium | reverse complement strand
ATAGGATCGTAGAATCGAGAAATGTAGGTCAAGAAACTTATTAAGAGTCCAAGAGTAAAATCTCCGATGGAAATGAGATAGATTCCATAGGTAATGACAATGAGTTGAGCGAGGCTGGAAAACAATCCGTACAGAGGCGTAAGAGTATTATTGGCAATACCTGCTTGAATTGCTTTTTCGTAATTATTTTTATTCGCAATTTGGAGTTTATTACGGAAATAGTCTCTTCGGTTAAAAGCAACGATGACTTTGAAATTATCAAGATTTTCAGAAATTTCAGCACTCATCCCTCCGACACTTTTCAGGTTTTTGGCATTTTTACTTTTGATCCAAGGGGAAATGATTCGTGTAAAAACAAGAAGGATAAGTGCAGGAATCAGTGAAGCCAAACCAAGCCGTCCATGGAGAGAAATAAGAAATATTCCTGCTCCAAGCATACTCATAATGTTCGCAACGAACTGAACAAGACTCTGAGAAAAAAACATATTAAGCTTATCGGTATCGTTATTAATACGTGAAATAAGATCTCCTGCTTTGTTTTGGTTGAAAAACCCGAGAGGCAATGATTGGATCGTGTTGAAAAGTTTATTCCTGAGATTAAAGAGTGTGTGTTGACCGACTCTTCCCATAAAAAGAGTCTGAAAGTAATGAGCAACTAAAGCCATCAAATAAATAAGCAAGAGAATTCCTGAATACAACATGACTCCTTGGAAGTCCCGAGATTGTATAAAAGTGTCAATGGTATACCCCATAATCATTGGCCCTACTAAATTGAGGGCTGAGTTAACAAAGAGCAATAGACCAGCAAGGATGAGATTTTTTTTCTCGCTCGCAATGATCGGAAAAAGTCTCTTCATTGAATCCAACACACTCATTTTTGATTCTTGATCCTTCGGTTTATTCAGGGAATAGCTATTCATAGTTGTGGGTGCTTTTTTGTGAATTGAAAATTTGAACGTATTCTGGAGAGATTGTTAAAAGTTCTTCATGAGTTCCAGATGCAATAATTTCTCCCTCCATGATAACGATAATTTGATCGTATGATTCTATAGAGCTAATTTTTTGAGTTACTGAAATGAGAGTGAGATCAGGATAATGAGTAATAATATTTTTAAGAATTTTCCCCTCTGTTTTAGCATCTACTCGAGCAGTAAAATCATCAAGCAATAAAATTTTTGGATTTAATGCTAAAGCACGTGCCAACATAATACGTTGTTTTTGCCCCCCAGAAAGGCTCGCTCCACGTTCTGATACAATTGTATTAAGTCCATCAGGAAGTTCGTTAATAAAATCTGTGAGCTCTGCAGTTTTAATAGCTTTTTCTAAATAAGTATCCTGAACAGTATCACTAAAAGCGATATTCTCTCGAATACTAAGATTAAACATAATACTATCTTGAAAAACCAACCCTATTTGTTCGTGGAGTTTTTTTTTCTCATATTCATGAATAGAGAGTCCATCGTATTGGATACTTCCTGAATCCGGCTCGAGCACTCCTATGAGGAGTGAAAGAAGTAAAGTTTTTCCTGCCCCTGTTGGCCCAATAATTGCCGTTCTACTTTTTGCATTTGCCGAAAATGATATATCTTTGAGCACTGGCTTCTCTCCATATTTTAAGTTTACATGTTCCATTTTTATATTCCCTTGGAGCGGTATTTGCAACGAACCAGTCTCTTCTCTTTCTGCACTTTCCAGAACTTCAGAAATTCTTTCATACGAAGCAGTGGCTTGAGCGATAAAATTAGACATAACTCCAATCATAATAATGGGGAAGATTAATAGAGCAATATAGCTATTGAAAGCCGTAAAATCTCCCAAAGTCATTGTCCCTGATATTATGAAGTGTCCACCGAGGCTCAAAATAACTAACACTGCTAAGTTTGCTATGAAGGTGATCAAAGGAATCATAGTCGCAAAGGCCTTCAATATCTGGAGTCCATTATTTCTTGTTTCAGCATTTGCCTTGAAGAATTTTTCATATTCGACCTGTTGAGAATTAAGAATTCGGATGAGAGAGGCACCGAAAATGCTTTCATTAATTACTTTATTGAGCCAGTCGATCATCTCTCGACTTCTTTTTATAAGGACTTTCACTTTCCCAAAAATCACGAAGAACAAACCTCCAATGAGAGGAACAATCGTAAGTACAGCTAACGCTAATCGCCAATCTATACTAAAAAGCAGAATAGAGGCACCAATAATAATTATCAAAGAGGATATGATAGTTGATATTGCCTGAGCAATAAACGTCTTAATTGAATCTATGTCAGAGGTAAGATTCGTAAGTAACTTGGAAGGACTTATTTTTTCTATAAAAGAAACACTTTGTTGTGAAATTTTATGAGCAAGCTTTTCACGAAGATCCCGACCCACACGTTCAGATGTATAAGTCTGAATAAATGTTTGAAGATAGGTAAATATAAACACCAATAAAGTAACCACTCCAAATTGGAGAAGGGTATTTCGAAGTATAAATGTATTTTTGGTGAAAGAATCAATAGCGTTGGAAATAATTTTTGGGAAAATTAAACTGGCTCCACTACTGGCAATTGCCAAAAGCGCCAAGCCGATAACAGGCCAGAGATAGGGTTTTAAGATGCTGAATATATTTGTTTTTTTAGATGGAGAATTCATGTACTTGAAGGGTTATTTTATTTTTTTGTTGGAAATTGGTAATAAGATTTTGTTTCCCATATAATAAGACCAAATCATTATACTTAAATGGTGAAAAAACGCACTAAATTATTATTTATTATTATTTTGATCGTTGGGATTGTGATTCCAGCTTTTGTTGTTTATATGTCCTTTATTGAGAATATAAATGATCACTTTCGGAATGCTCCTATACGTCAATTGCCTCCAGATGTTCTTGAAAAAATACAATTTAAAAAATGAGAATATACTTAATTTAAAAATATGAAACTCGAAAAAATTACTCAAAAAATTCTTTTTGCAGGTATTAAAGTCCCACATATAGAATTGAGGGGAAACGAATCGATAGTGATCGAGGGGCAAGCAGCCTACAAGAAATATATTTTTTTTATGAATGGATTCCTTATTTTTACGAACCAGCGGATCATCTTTTTTCGCTATCATTTTTTGATGATGGGATTGAATTTTATTGGGAAAAAATTATTCGGCAGGTTTTTGAATTCAAAGAAAATCTTAGATGTTACATGGGAGGAGGTTGGATCGGTGAACCAAGGAGCATTTGGTCTGTTGAGGAAAAATAGAAAGATTTTTGATGTAAGGCTCCATTCTGGAAGATGTGAATCTTTTATGATATGGAATTTCAAGGAATGGAAAGAAAAAGTTAAAAATAGTTCTCTTTCCAAAGTTTATTTTAACCCTGATTAGTTTTATATCTTAATCTTACATTCTATGCCACATATTCTCGTCACTGGTGCTACTGGTCAAATCGGTTCAGAACTTGTCCCGGCTCTTCGTTCAAAATACGGAAATGATTCTGTAGTAATTACAGTAAATAAGACTCAACCCGTAGGCGAGTTAGCCGAAGTTCCTTCGGTGCAAATGGATGTAACTGATAGGAATGCTTTGGAAAAAATTATTCAAGAATATAAAATTTCTGAAATATATCACTTAGTAGGTGTACTTTCTGCTACCGGTGAAAGAGATCCGAATCTTGCATGGAAGGTCAATATGGAAAGTTTGAAACATGTTCTCGACCTCGCTGTGGAATATAAGCTTCGAGTTTTTTGGCCAAGTTCTATTGCAGCTTTCGGGCCTACCACTCCACAAGATGAAACACCTCAACATACTATTTTGGAACCAACTACTATGTATGGGGTGACGAAAGTAGCGGGAGAATTACTCTGTCAGTATTATTGGAAAAAATTTGGATTAGATGTTCGGAGCCTTCGATATCCTGGGATTATTAGTTACAAGACTCCGCCTGGAGGAGGGACGACTGATTATGCGGTAGCAATTTTTTACGAAGCATTAAAAGAGAAGAAGTATACTTGTTTTGTTCGTGAAGACACTGTTCTTCCTATGATGTATATGTCAGATGCGGTGAAAGCGACTTTGGATTTGATGGATGCAGATGCTTCGAAATTGACGGTGAGAACGAGTTATAATCTGACTGCTATGAGTTTCTCAGTGGGGGAGTTGGCGAGAGAAATTCAGAAACATATGCCAGAATTTACTTGTACCTATGAGCCTGATTTCCGTCAGAATATTGCTGATTCTTGGCCACGATCTATCGATGATTCACAAGCTACCAAAGATTGGGGATGGAAACCAGAATTTAGATTAAGCGAAATGACAAAAGATATGATACAGAACTTGAAGGAGAAAATCTGAAATTTGAGGGTTTGAAATAACAACATTTTTCTAAGACGATTCCTATTTTTTGCAGGTTATGGTACAATGTTTTTAATCTAATTTATTTTTATGTCTGAAAAAACAAAAAATGTCCCATCGGCTGAAGCCTCTGAAAATCTCTCTCTTCTTCCTATTCTCAAGAGGAAGTATATGACTTCTATGATTCTTATACTTTTGTTGTCGTTTTTTTCTTGGGTGCTTATTGATAAGGTTTCTTCGGTCTGGCAGGTGTGGGTGATGATCGGAGTATATGTTGTATTTGCTGTTTCTCTCCTCATCCTTTTTGGACTCTATCAAGATTTCTTTTGGGCAAAAATAAATAGACATTGGAGGCCTTTTATCGTTGCTGTTTATGTGAAGTATATGTTGACTCTGACAACGATTGCCTCTGTCGTGGCTACTCTTCCTGGAGCCATTGTTACTCAAAGCTGGATGATTTATATTTTTTTCTGGGTTCTTTCCTGTTTTCTTACCTATCAGATGTATGATGTTTTCTTGGTAGCTCATGATGCGAAGACCAAGCATCCTGATCGTTGTGAGTTTTGTTAGTTTATTTTTTAATATTTTGATATGACAGAGAAATCTCATCCTCATAAGAAAACGTCTCCATTTGTTTATGCTATCCTCATTATTGTCCTTGCTGGTGTGATCGGGTTAGGAGCCTATGGTCTTCGAGAGTTCAAAGCTCAAGAGGCAGAAAAAGGAATCGTAACCTGTAATGAAACTGGTGATGCCTGTAATCTTTCTCTTCATATCCATGCTGATGTGAAATTCAATTTGTGTGGCAATGAGTTCGTTCTGCCACGAGAATGGGGAGAGCTCTCAGGGCTTCACACTCATAAAGAAGCAAATCTTCTTCATTTTCATGATAACTTAAAATTGAATCCAATAAACAAATTACCTGATCCCGATGAGAGGCTTTCACTTCAAGAAATTATCGATGTATTTGAGCTTTCTCCACAGAAATTTTGTGGTTCAGATAATGTAGATATTGTGACTACTGTGAATGGAAAAGTTGATCCCAATGGATTGGAATATAATTGGAAGGACGGGGATGATGTTGAATTAACCTATGTGTTAAAATAATTTATTCTTAATTTCTCTTTTTATGGAATCAAATCTTAATATTTTTGTACTTATCGGTGCGGCTATCATCGATAGTATCAATCCGTGTGCTATCGGTGTGCTGGTTTTCCTTTTGGCGTATTTGACCAAGTTTGTGAAGAAGGCTTCTGCGGTTCTCGTGCATGGGCTTGTCTATCTCGGAGCGGTTTTTGTTACCTATCTCGTTGCTGGTTTGTTTCTGCTCAGAGTGATTCAGAGTTTCAAAGATTTCTCGGTGAATGCTTATATTGCTATTGCTGCAGTCATTGGAATTTTCGGTCTGTTTGAACTGAAAGAATACTTTTTCCCAGGGAAGACGACTATTCTTGGTATCCCTCCACGATATTCTCAATACATCAAAGAAAAGGCAGGAAAGATGGTAAATAATATTTTCTT
>CAZQCN010000072.1:0-5947 GCA_964592185.1 uncultured Candidatus Peribacteria bacterium | reverse complement strand
TAGTCTGAAGTCTGAGGTAATTGTGAAGTGAAAAGGGAAAAGAAAGAGATATTCGATTTTGGATTTTCGACCTCTTCTCTTCCTCAGACTTCAACTATCAGACTTCAGACTTTTTTCATTTGTCGTTTTTTTCTTTCTTTGTTACACTAGTAAACAGAAATGCTGATTATTCCCTCATGGCTGATATATCTTCTTCCGAAACACCTCAAGAGACACAACCGACTTCGACTCCTCCTCTTAATGAGGCGGTAGCAGTGTCTTCGTTGGTGACTGATCCTGATATTGTTAAAAACCAAGAAATAGCTGGGCTTTCTTATATGCCTTTTGTGTGTCTTTTTATATTCTTTTTTCGCAAAGATAGTGCCTTTGTTCAAAAAAATGCGAAACAGGGGGTATCTCTTTTTGTTCTTGTTATTGTTGGTTGGATATTGACGGCTATTCCTTTGATTAATATTATTGGATATTTGATTCTTATTTTCTCTCTTACTTTTATTGTTCTTGGTTTTTTGAGAGCGTTTTCTGATGGAAAAATTGTTTCTATTCCTCTGATTTCGAATTATCTAAGAAACATGGACGTTGAAGGAGTGAAGAGTGATGTAAAACAAGAAGTATCAAAAATCATGAATACACCAGTTATAAACGAAGAGAATATAGAGCAGAAAGGAGTTGAAGAGAGTGGAGATCAAAATACAAAGTAATTTTTCTATTTTTATTATTTTATTTATAACGTTTATTTTATGAATCGTCACTTGGCAAAAACAAATTTTCCAGTTATGGGTCTCACAGTGATCGCACTTGAGATTTTGGCTTTCTTTGTATTTATTCTGGGAGTGGGATTGGCAATTCTTAATATGTTGTCTTCTCTTCCTATTTTTACTCCAATTGGTATTATTGTTATTGTTCTTGGAGTGCTCGTTTCTGCTTTTATTATCTTGGCTTTTGCTGAATTCCTTCAACTTCTCTTGAAGATTGAGGTAAATACTCGAAAAGAAGTTACACCAGTTGTGGAAAAAGTGGTTGTACCTCAAACCAAGGTAGCTCCTGTGAAGCGTAAAAAATAAATTAACTTTTGTTTGTGTCTCCTGTTCTTTTTGAACTTTTTGGAATACCTGTTTTCTCTTATACTTTGTTTTTATTTTTTGGAATTTTCTTGGGGATGTTTGTAGCCTATCATGGATTGAAGCGCTACAAACTTCCTTGGGGAGTTCTTTTTGAGGATGGAATCCTTTTGTTTCTTATAGCCTTGATTACTGGGAGGATAGTCCATGTTTTCTTGAAGTTTCAAGAATATAGAGATTCTTTTTGGAGTATATTTGATATTTTTGATGGGGGTTTTTTCTTTTGGGCAATAGTATTTTCTATTTTTCTTTTTACTCATTATTTTTTGGTCAAAGAGAAGCAGGACGCAGAGATTTGGTATGATATTTTGACTCCGGCTTTCATGTTGGCGCTGTCTTTTTATTTTTTTGGGAGCTTTTTAGCACAAAAAAATATCGGAATTCCTACTGATCTTCCTTGGGGAATTATTATAGAAAGCCCTGATTTTCCTTTTTCTGGTTTAAAAATTCATCCACTTGATTTTTATATGGCAATAGGGACTTTTCTGTATGCTCTTTTCTCTTTTATTGTTGTTTGGTGGAGAAAAAGTCTTCTTCCTTCGGGGTTTCTTTTTTCTCTTGGGAATGTATTCTTCTGTACGATATTTATTATGACTTCCTATTTGAAATTTCAGCCTGAATATACAATATGGGGGTATGATGCAACTCAGGTTATTTCTATTGTTCTTTTGGTTTTTACTCTTATTCATATCATTCTTTATTTTATATATGGAAAAAAAGATACTTCAGCCTCGGATATTTTTTCCCGTATTACTCGCCGGACTCATCGTTGATCAGGGGAGTAAAATGTTTATGCTTCGATATCTATTGGATCAATTCCCTGTTCCGAAAGTGGGATTTGTTTTGCATATGAATGAAAATATTGCTTTTTCTCTTCCTCTTCCTGGAGCACTTGTTTCTATTTGTGCTTTTTTTATTCTCTTATTTTCTTTTTGTGTATGGGGAAGGAAATATTTTCAACCAACGATTTCTAGTTCTTGTATGTTGGCTCTTATTTTTTCTGGGGCAATAGGGAATATACTGGATAGACTTTTTTATAATGGAGCGGTAGTCGATTTTATCAAAATATTCGAGTTTCCTATTTTTAATTTTGCTGATGTTTGTATTAGTTCAGGTGTGATCGTTGCTTTTGTTTGGCATAAAAAAATATTTCGTTGACTTTTCTCCTTCTTTTCACTAGACTGACCCCGTTATAATAACGTTTATCCATGGTAGTAATTCGTCTTCAGAGAACTGGTAGAAGAAATAGTCCAAGTTATCGTGTAGTTGTTACCGATTCTCGGGCTTCTGTACGAGGTGGATCTATTGAAGTAGTTGGGTCCTATGATCCTATTCGAAAAACATTTCAAATTCAGAATGACAAAGTAGAAGCTTGGAAATTGAAGGGTGCTCAAATTTCTGAAGCGGTTGCTCGACTTATTGGAAGAGATGGAAAAGCTCCAGAGAAAAAAGCTTTGAAGCCAAACCGAAAATCTGTTCTTCGTGCAAAAATGGCTGAGGAAGCAAAGGCTGCGGAAGCAGCAGCAAAAATTGCAGAAAAAGAAGCTGAAAAAGCAGCTAAATTAGCTGAAGCAGAAGCTTCAAAAGTCGAAGAAGTTGCATCAGAGCCGGCTTCTACGGAAGTTGCTGAATCTGAGACTGAGGCTTCAAATATCTAATTTTTTTTATGTCTATTGTTCCTGCAGATCAACAGTTTATTCAATATTTATTGACGGCGATTCTGGATCATCCAGAGGATATTGTAGTAAGCCGAGTTGTTGATGAATTGGGGGTTTTGATTACAGTGAAGGTAAATGAAGCTGATATGGGTACTTTGATTGGTAAAAATGGTCAGACAGCAAAGTCTCTTCGAACCTTATTGCGTGTTATTGGTTCAAAAAATAAAGCTCGTGTGAATTTGAAAATATTAGATGGTCGAGATGAAGTTTCTTTCCAATCTGATCAGCATGATTCTGATGCAGAACTTTTTGCTGATTTAGAAAACTTGAAGGTGTAATTTTCTTTCTTTTGTAATTCCTTTGAGAATAGTTTCTCAATTTTTTGAGTTTTGTGTTATACTGACGATGATGTTTTAAACGTTCTATTTTCTAATATTTATATATGTTTTTACTACAACAAGACCTTTTTAATACTCAGAGTGTTTCTTCGATGGGTGAGTCAGTTCGAAATAGTATTATTGGTGGAGGATGGCAGGAAAATATTTCCAAGGTTATTGCCTTGGTGTTTATGGTAGCGGGGATTCTTGCACTTGCTTTTTTACTCTTCCATGCTATGAGGCTTATTGTTTCAGGAGGTGATCATGAGAAAGTGAAGAAAGAGATGAGATCTATTAAGACAGTAATTGGAGGGCTTGTTTTGATTGTGATTGCGGTCTTTATTGTTTCTTTCATTGGAGGGTTGTTCGGTTTTGAATTATTGTCTTACATCAAGATTTCTACTATACGGGATGTTATTGAGGGATGGTCTCAATCATCTGGAATTAACTAAATATTCTGATACACAAATATATAAAGGGATCAGCTTCTGCTGATCCTTTTTATTTTTCTAATACCACAATAACTCTTTGGCAAAAAAATTCTCGAGTGATTGGAAGTTTTCCGAGGATTTTCAGAATTGGTTTTTCAAAAGGTTGGATTTCAAAATATTGTATTTTCCAGGGAGTTTTTTTGAGATGTTGTAAAAACTTTTGAATAGTAATGTGATTAAGATACCCGATATATTCTTCGCCTTTTTTGTTTTTTGAGATTCGAAACTCTATTCGATCTGGACCATCGGGTAAATTTTTTACGAGTTCTTTGTACGCTCGAATTCTTGTTTTTTCAGAGAAAAATACATGTGCCCAAGGAATGTTCATAACATCCCACATATGGTGACCGAGGAAGTGAAAATATGGTTCGAAGTTGATACACATGTGTCCTCCTTTTTTTGTGATGCGGTTAGCTTCTTGAAGTGTTTGTAGTGGATCTCCGACGTGCTCCATGATGTCATTGGCGATGACGAGGTCGAAGCTATTTTCTTTACATTCAGTTTTTGATACATCACCGACAAGGAAAGTTAGCTTATCGTTTATTCGGTCTCCGTTGGAACTTTGCCCCACAGGCGTTTGTCGTTTATCGTAATTTTTTGCTTGAGATATAAGTGTTTCTGACATATCGATGCCAGTGACTTCTTTTGCTCCTTGTTCTAGAATCCAGAGAGATTTTCCTCCTGCCCCACATGCGAAATCGCAGATGCTCTTTTCTTTCCAGAACTTTTCTCCAAGCACTTTTTCAAACATTTTAAATACTCCTGGAGCTGATTCATATTCAAAATTATGATAGTTCAGCTTCGTCACTCCATCTCCCATATTGAATGGATGTGGGCGGGATTTGAAGAAACGGTTGAGTGAAAGAAGGAGTTTGTGCATAGAGTCTAATTATTTTTTATAAGGGATAGTAACATTTTTTAGATTGGGAAAATGTTTTTTGTTGCAGGTGACCAGTTCAAGATTGTTTGTGAGGGTAAGAGCTGCAATTGTAGCATCAGCGATGCACACTCCATGACTTTTTCCATATTGTTGTTTATATTTTCCGGCCAAAATAGCCATATCAGAATCTATACTAAGGACTGTAAAGAGTTGAAGGAGCATTGAAATCATTTTTTCTTCTTCAGAATTTCTTATCCCTGCATACAGTTCAGTGATGTTTATAGTTGAAATATACCAGTCATGGTCTTTATTTTGTTCCAAAAAGAGTAAAGCTTTCCCTAAGCCTTGCATGTAGTCAATGAGAACGTTGGTGTCGAAAAGAAGTTTTTTCATAGTATTTCAGTAACGGTCCCAATCTCTTCGAAGTGCTTCAAAATCAGTATCGTTGTTTTTCCAAATACCAAAGACATTTTTTAGAATAAAATCTTTGTTTTTTATATTATTGTCTTCGATGAGTTTATCGATTGCTATTCGAATAAGCTCACTTTGTGACTTTTTAAATTTTGGCATGAGGAGTTGAATTCCTTTTTTTTGTTTATCGTTGAGGTAGATTTGAGTTCGAGTCATAATTTAATCTAATGTATACATCAGAAGTATACATTAGATTTTAAGAAAATCAAATAAATGAATGTTCTATATTATTTAGAACCCAATGAATATTTTCTAATATTATTGATCTATATAAAAATGTTGAATGATCTTTGGAAGGTCAGATTTACATATATCCCCGTTTTCAATGCGCTTCAAAAGTTCTGTGGGGCTGAGCCAGTAATATTCGAAGTAATCTTCTGGATTGAAATCTGGGACTTGATCGGATTGAATTTCATATACCTGCATAAAGCATGAGAGTCCTTGTTGAGGAGTTAGTTTTCCTAAAAGAGTGAATGGAGTGATTTTCAAATCTATTCTGATTTCTTCAAAAACTTCTCTCTCTAGTGTGCTTTGATAGTCTTCTCCGCTCTCCACATGACCACCGGCACTTACATCCAGGCCCAAAGGGAATAGTCGTTTATGGGCAGTGCGCCGAGGAATCCACAACTCTCCTTTGGAGTTTCGTATCAAAACATTGATTACTCGAAAATTGGAAAGCCCTTGCAGATAGACTTCTGAACGGAGTTTTTTCTCGATGACTTGGTCGTTTTCGTCTACGAGATCGAGGTATTCGTCGTTGGGCATATTAGATACTCATTACAAACTACTAAAAATTCGGAAACTCTGGCGTGCCAGGCGAAGTTCGTACGTTCAAATAAAGTCCCGCTTCGTTAGGAACTATGTAGGACAGGCTTCGTTCTAAAGCTCGATTATTCTTAAAAACTCTGGCGTGCCGGGCGAAGTGCGTTGGTATAAAGTCCCGCTTCGTTTG
>CAZQCN010000071.1:0-6104 GCA_964592185.1 uncultured Candidatus Peribacteria bacterium | reverse complement strand
ATGAAAAATAGATCTCTTGTATGGCTTGTACTTGGTCATCCTGAACTTGATTCAGGATCTCGTCTTTTTTCACCATGTTTATAAGATAGCGAGATCCCGGGTTTTGAAGCGACGTTATACCGGGTCGCACCGGGATGACCAGGGGAAATATAGTGTATGCCAGAGGTCTCATGATTCTAGAATGTGTTTGTACCTTAACTAACAAAGTTAAAAAACTTCTGATCTTTTCTACAAAAATTGTAAATCGTGTTATAAAAGGCTACACTGCAGGCATCTAATTTTTTTCTATGGTTCGAGTTCGTATTGCTCCTTCTCCGACTGGTTTTCTTCATGTGGGTACCGCACGTACCGCTCTGTACAATTTTCTTTTCGCGAAAAACCAGGGTGGCAAATTTATTATTCGCGTAGAAGATACGGACAAAGAGCGTTCTACGATTGAATCTGAAAAAGATATTTTGGATGGCTTGGAAATGCTCGGCTTCGTAGCGGATGAGTCTCCTCGGAACCCTGGAGCGTATGGACCGTATCGGCAAAGTGAACGAACAGAAATTTATAAAAAGTATCTTCATGAACTTCTTGAAGCTGGACATGCGTATTATTGTTTTTGTACTTCGGAAGAATTGGATGCAGGGAGGAAAGTAGCGGAGGAACAAAAAGTTCCTTTTCGGTATAGTGGGAAATGTAGAAATTGTTCATTGGAAGAGTCAAAAAAGCGAATCGAGAATGGTGAAAAATATGTCATTCGTATGAAGGTTCCTGATCAACGAGAAGTTCGATTTCACGATGAAGTGAAAGGTGATATGAAACAAGATATGAAAGACGTGAGTGGAGATATGGTGATTGCAAAAGATTTAGAAACGCCTCTGTATAATTTTTGCGTTGTCATTGACGATCATCTCATGGAGATTACCCATGTGATTCGTGGTGAAGACCATTTGACGAATACGTTCAAACAGCTTTTGGTGTATGAAGTGTTTGGTTGGGATATTCCGAAATTTGTTCATCTTCCACTCATTTTAAATCCGGATCGTACGAAACTTTCGAAACGGAAAACCAAAGCTTCGGTCGTAGATTATCTCAATGACGGATATCTTAAAGAAGCACTTCTCAATTTCATCGTTTTGATCGGATGGAATGACGGGACGACGCAGGAAATTTTCTCTATAGAAGAACTCATTTCTAAATTTACTTTGGATAGGGTTCAGAAATCTGGAGGAATTTGGGATTTCCAACGGCTGGATTGGTTTAATTCACAGTATATCCGAGCAATGAGTGATGAGACATTGGCTGAGATGGCTTTGCCGTATTTGGAAGAGGCTGGGCACATTCAGAGAGAGTTAGTCTCTGAAGAATTTGTTTGTCATAGTTTGATTACCCAAGAAAAGTTTACTGTGATTGATATCGCTCAGATGGTTCACTACGAGAAAGAGAGAATTACTCAAGTGAAAGAATTGGGAGCATACTTGGATTTTTATTTTGTAGAAACCTTGGAATATGCCCCAGAGCTTTTGGTAGGGAAAAGCGATGTGGCGACCGTTCGAGTGGTGCTTGAAAAATTATTGGAACTTTTCGAGAAAACAGAAGATTTTTCTGAAGAAGCACTTAAAACCCTTCTTATTGCTCAGATTGCTGAGTGGAATTTGAAGAATGGTGAAGTGCTTTGGCCTCTCCGGGTGGCGTTAACCGGTAGGGATAAATCGCCAGGGGCGTTTGAGGTGGCGAGTGTGCTCGGGAAGGTGAAGGTGATATATCGGTTGGAGGAGGCGTTGAAGAAGGTAAGATAAAATTCTTATCATAGTTTTCTTGTTGTTGGATTGTTTTTATGGTATCTTCACTCATTCGTAAAATGAATGAGTATGGAAAGTAAAACAAATTCACAAGAGTTCCAAACAAGCTTCATCGAGCTGTTGAAAAATCCAAAGCTTAAAAAAATATTTATTGCTGGTGCTGGAGTCTCCTCTGATTCCAATATTCCGACCGTGAATACCTTTTTCCGTTATTTATTTAAGGAAATGGGTTTGGAGCCAGAGGCTATTTCGTGGATCTGTAAGACGGTTCCTTTTGAATTTGTAATACAAATTCTTTCAAAGCATTTTGGAGGTGATGCGAACAAGCTTTGTAGAGTTTTTGAAGGGAATGTTCCGAATGATATTCATCATTTTATACTTCATGTATTAAAAAATTGTCCAAATACATCGATGATATCAAGCAATTTTGATACGTTATTTGAAAAGAAGGCAGAGGTATTAGGGTATGGGATGAATTTTCATTCTCTTCCGAGTGAAGGGAAACAGTATCAAAAAGGAGATATTCTTAAATACCATGGGACTATCGACGATATTGATAATATTGTAAATGATATTCGGAAGACTCATGCTTTGAAAGGTTTCAAGGAAAGGTTGAAAGTGTTGGGAGAGGTCTTCGAATCTGAAGCCGGAAAAGATGAGAAGACGGTCGCTATTTTCATAGGAAAAGGGACAACTGATGAGGATTTGGAGAAATTTTTTCGGGTAAACAAGAATAGGTTTAGAGATAAACTAGAAATTCTCTTTATTCAATTTGATCCTGACAAAGGGATGAGTGACTTGCAGGTTGAAGACTTTGAAATATATGATTATCCAGGGAAAAGAGTTTTGGTGAAGACTCGAGAGATATGCCGCTCGTTGTTGAATGGTATGGGTGTAATACTTGGTGAGGATCTCGATCGTGAGGCATTAGATAAACAAGAAAAAGAGTGGCAGAACCATGTCTCAGACATAGTCCGTTCTCAGAAAGCTATTCAGAATCATACCGTAGTTTTTGAAATATTAAGCTATATCTATAATGCGAGAGTAGGGGCTTTGGCTGGATACAATATTGATCAACTCTTTCAGATCAAATCTCAGATGTGTCGGAATTGTAAGTGGAATCAGAATTCAAAGGAGTTTCTTTCTGGTTCGATTTCTATCGAAGAGTATAAAATTGCTGTGGATCTTTTTGCTTTGAAACTGGGTGGAGTCATCGATGATTTTCGTAATAAAATGATTTCTTGCACGAATGAAGAAAATATTCATGAGATTTTATTTACGACATCTCGATCTCTTGTTTCTGAGTTTGTGCAACTCAAGTATTTGTCTCGTGAAGAATTTGAGACAAAATTTGATAAAATTTCTGAAAATATTCGGCTTATGCAATCTGTTTTGACTCCTTTGGAATCTGGACATGAGAGTGGTTTTCTGAATGATATGGTTGAGTTCCATCAGAATAATGCTCAATTTCACTTTATTAGTCAGCATGTGAAAAATATTTCTTTACCGAATTTTTCTTCGCATCTGAGTGAACTCAAAAAGCTTCGAGGGTATATATCAGGAACAAGATTTTTAGATAAGAATCAGAAAAAAATTCAACTCAAGAAAATAGATATGTTACAAGGACTCTATTTGTTGGACACCTCTGTTTTGGGAAAAAGTTTGAAATTTTTTCAGCAAGTAGGTGATAAGGAAAGCGAAGTACTTTGTCATTGTTTCTTGTCGATGGTGTATAGAAAACAAGCTCTTGAATCAGAACATGGTAAAGATAGTTTTTTAATACAAGCAAAGAAGTCTATTGTTTCGGCTCATGAGGAATCTGATATTAGTCTCACGGAAGTCGATATTAGTTTCCCTATCAATGGAAATTGTCCTTTGGAGTTTGGGCATGGTTATTTGGATATTGTCGCATATCCTGATTGTCTGAATAAGAGTACGCTTCTTGATTTGGAGGAGTATAAAGATTGGGATCATTATAGGACGTATCTTTATTTCCGGACTCATTAATTCCCATTTCTCAAATCTTTCAGTATACTCTCTTCATAACTTTTTCTTATGAACTCTTTTCTCTTCACCTCCGAATCTGTCTCCGAAGGTCATCCAGACAAAATTTGCGATCAAATCTCCGATGCTGTACTCGATGCTATCCTGGAAAAAGATAAAAATTCTCGAGTTGCCTGTGAATGTCTCGTGACGACCGGCCAAGTGATTATTGCTGGAGAAATACGTACTGAAACCTATGTCGATGTCGAGAAAGTAGCACGAGATGTAATTCGTAATATTGGATATACTGATTCAAAAATGGGTTTTGATGCGGATGGATGTGGAATTCTTTCATACCTTCACCAACAATCTCCTGATATCGCCATGGGAGTGGATGTGTCAGCGGGTAGTGAGTGGCAGGTGGCGGGTGACTCTAATAGGAATCTACCAACTACCAGCTACCAACCACCCGCTAAAAAAGAACAGGGGGCTGGCGACCAAGGCCTTATGTTTGGCTTTGCGGTGAATGAGACGAAGGAACTCATGCCACTTCCTATCATGATGGCTCATAAAATTTTGCGAAGATTGAGTGAAGCTCGAAAGAGTGGAGAGATTCCGTACCTCCGACCTGATGCGAAGTCTCAGGTGACGATTGAGTATCGAGATGATAAACCATTCCGAGTGGATAGCATTGTTTTATCGACTCAACATTCTGAAGATGTGACGAATGAAGTTATTCGAGAAGATATGATTGAAAGAATTATTCGACAGGAAATTTTGAATGAAGGATTGGAAATTGATGATTCCATAAAATATTTTATCAATCCTACGGGACGTTTCGTGATCGGTGGTCCACACGGAGATTGTGGTTTAACCGGTAGAAAAATTATTGTGGATTCATACGGAGGGATGGGGCGGCACGGCGGAGGATGTTTCTCTGGGAAGGACCCTTCGAAGGTCGATCGTTCGGCTGCGTATGCAGCTCGTTATATTGCGAAGAATATTGTTGCTGCAGGATTGGCTGATAAATGTGAAGTGCAGTTGGCCTATGCTATTGGTGTTGCTGAACCGGTATCTATTTCTTTGAATACTTTTGGCACTGGGAAAGTGGATGAAGAAAAACTTTCAAAAATGATTCCGGAAATTTTTCCTGTGAAACCGGCGGATATTATTCGTGAATTAAATTTATTGAATACGAAATATCTTCCAACTGCGGCCTATGGGCATTTTGGAAGAGAGGAGTTTTCGTGGGAGAAGACGGATAAGGTGGAGCGGTTACAATCTCTCTAGATATTTTCATTTTTGAACGACTTTCTTTGTAGAAAATGAATCGAAGAGAACTTTTCCGTTTGTTTCATCTGTGCTTACAATAAACTCATCCTGGAAAATGGCTTTTTCTCTTTTCATATCAAACAGAAATCGGACTTCTCCGCTCGACGTAGGTACTTTCTCTACAAGTTGTTGCTCCAACACTGGTCCAAAATGTTCTTCTTGGGTTTGTAATGAATGAATCATCTGTTCTTCGGAAGCCATATTGAGAAAGTCAGAAGACAGGAAGTTTCCGATTTGACTATAGTCAGATATTTTCAAGGCTTCATAAAATGAAAGAACGAGTTTCGAGGCTTCGGATTCAATAGCCTCTGCTGCAGCAGAGAGTTCCTCTAGATAGCCACTTTCGAAGCCTTGGATATATATAGTATCTGAACCTTTGGATTTGAATAAAGACCATATCTCATCTTTTTTCTGATCTTTTCTTTTAACAGCATATGTCAGTGTGATTTCATGTCCTATGGTTTGTTCGTTTGTTTCTGTTACCGGGTTCCAGTCATCGTGAGAGATCATGCCCAATTTCTTTCCTACCAATTCAACGGACTCGACCTTTCCAAACTGTTCTTCTAGAGCGGTGAAGTGATCCACAAATTCCTGAGCGGGGGAGGTTTCTTTTATGGAAGCATCTATGACAGAGTCGATGAAAGACACATCATTTTTTTCTAACGCATCGTATGTTTGTTGAACGAGGATGTCAGCCTGTGAAGTTTCTTCGGAGAATGAACAGCCGGAAAGGATGAGAAGTGGGAAAAGAAGTAAGATAAATTTTTTAAGATTTGGCATGTGTTTCTATTACATAATTGTTGAGATGATACTATCCTTTTGTTTTCTCGCAAAATCCATTCGGTTCGTGCTCCATATATTGGATCAGGTGCAAAGTACTGGGACAAAATAATTTTCAAGCTTAGATTGCAAGATTAACTTCGAAGCTTCATCCGATTTCGCTCTGTTATTTTTGAATCAACCCTTGCCGGTACCCGAACCGGCGGTCGTCCTCCTTTTGAC
>CAZQCN010000070.1:4209-6322 GCA_964592185.1 uncultured Candidatus Peribacteria bacterium | reverse complement strand
GAGTCGTGGAAGTCATGAAAGACGGTGAAACTGGATTCCTTTGTGAAATCGGAGACATTGACCATCTCGCAACATCAGTAAAAAAAATCCTCGAAGATGAAAGATTAGCAAAAACCATCCGAGAAAAATCCCTTCAATACGTTCAAGAGAATTTTTCTTCAGAAACAATCGTCCAAAAATACATCAATTATTACTTCCAAATTCTGGGAAGCGATTGTCCAAAATAAATCTATTGATCTCCCCACTCGATCACACAAGAAACTGTGCCGGCTTCAGATTTTAAAAAGATTTGGTAGTGAAGCAAATCAGCAATTTTCTTCATTACTGAAAGTCCAATGCCATATCCTTCGAGGCTTTTTGAATGTTTCGCTTTATAAAACGGTTCAAATATGTGTTGCAAATCATCCGAAGAAATCTCTTGAGAATCATTGGTAATGACCAGACTTTTCTCATCCAAAGCGACCACAATATCCCCCATTTTTTTATTGTGTTTGTAGGCATTTTGGACAGCATTGTTCAACAAATCCTCCAAGAGATATTGATTCGTTTTCAACCCAGAGAATTTTTTATCAACATTCATATTCCATCGAATATTTTGAGAGGCATAAAATTTTCCATAACGCTCTCCAGCCTGTCTAAGTATTTGAATACAGTCTTCAACTGAGATTTTGGTGAATACAATTTTTTCTGGTTCATGAACGAGAAACAACATTTGATCAATAATATGAGAGAGTGATTGGGCTTCTTTTTTTGTTTTTTCAAGCATCTTCAGATTTTTTGTTTTGGCTGCTAATTCTAAATCACTAATTATAATTGCCAACGGTGTTTTCAACTCATGGCTCACATCATGATTAAATTGTTTCATCGTCTCTGCAGAAACCCGAAGTCGCTTGAAAAGATCGTCAAAGGTCGTAGTCAGCTGGACAATACTATCTTTCTTATTGCCTCGAATATTTATATCAAACGACATATGCTGAAAATCAATACGCTGTACCTTCTCAATAATTTTTCTTAAAGGTTTTTCAATAACATCTGCTACCAAACGACTTATGAAAAACGAAACTAACAAAGCAACAAAAAAAACAATAAAAGCTATTTCTATGAGAATCGCTTCTGCATCCAAATAATTATCAATACTCTCGGCATATGCCAAAACTCCATCTTCCAAAGGGATACTCACAATCAAATAATGTCGTTCATCATATTCATAAAAAAAACTTTTTACTTCGTGAAACTCAAATGCTTCATTTTGAAAAACACCACTTCGATAGACCCCTGTTGAGTTTTTCCAAAAAGCAGACTCTCTACTTTCAACTTCAAATTGAATATCCTCAGGATCCTTCGACTGCATTTCAAGAAGTTGCCCACGAACCTCGGCCGTCTCATGATGAATCCAGTTGAAATGATACATCAAAAGAAAGAATGAAACCAACCCTAAAAGAAGAAAAGTAAGTTTATTTTTGCTCGTCATGTTACTGAATACAGTAGCCATATCCACGTTTCGTTAGAATAGTATTTTTCCCTAATTTTTTCCGAAGATAGGCAATATGAACTTCCACGGTATCTGAAGAAAATTCCAAGGCATCTCCTTCACTTCCCCACACATGTTCAAGAATTTCTCCACGATTCTTATACTTTCCATGATTTCGAATCAAATACTCAAGAATAGCAAATTCCTTTGGTGAAAGAGATATGTTTTCAGAATTCTTCTGCACTTGTCTATTCGTCATATTTACGGAAACATCTCCAATTTCAATGAGTTCACTTCTTTCTTTATTACTCCGACGGAGCTGTGCCTTAATCCGTGCGAGCAACTCTTCAAATTCAAATGGCTTCGTCAGGTAATCATCAGCACCGAGATTCAAAGCATAGACTTTGTCTTCGAGATGAGATCGAGAAGTGAGCATAATAATCGGAGTCTCTTTTTTCTTTGCACGTAGAGCCTGACAAATTTCGAGACCATCCATCTCAGGAAGGTTCACATCGAGAAGAATAAGATCATAGTCACGGATAGAAGCTTCGAAAAAAGCCTTCTTCCCATTATCAACAACATCTACTGAATAGTGTTCCAATTTCAAGTACTCTTGAATATTGGAAGCAAGCCGCTCATTAT
>CAZQCN010000070.1:0-4199 GCA_964592185.1 uncultured Candidatus Peribacteria bacterium | reverse complement strand
AAAATAAAGATACAAGTGAGAAGTTTACAAGGGACAGGTAAATTTCAAGAAACAAGACATCAAGGTAATTACCATTTTTTCATTGGGAATAGATCCTTTCCCTGTATCTTGTAAGCTTGGATCTTGTCTCTTACACTCTGGGTTATTTATTCAGCGGATCTCTGGACGACAACGAAAGCACTACTCGCATTCCCCGAAGCATCCACCGCTACAACGATAATCTTATTAAATCCATCCTGCAATACAAATTCTCCAGTGCCTCTCACCTCAGGGTTGGGATCAGTATCATCGACCACCTCGGCCTGAACGTTTATCGTTTTCTGAAGGTGAGAAAGAACCATAGTGTTGTTGGGATACGAAAGAGTGATTACAGGAGGAGTCGTATCTTGTGGTGTTTCTAAAGATCCTTTCGTTTTCCAATATTCTTCTTGAACCTTCAAAACTTCTTCTTTTGTTGCATCAAAAATTACTTCCGCAAAGTGATTATTGACCCAAAGATCAAGTACCAAAAGATCAGTGCCATTTTCACTCTTCGTATCCGAACTCACATACTCAAAAAGCGGAAAAATTTCTATAATTTTTTCGTATACAACATCATCAAGTCCTGGGTTTGGAGTCACTGTCGGTTTATAGTTTTTTGCGTAATCGACAATATCAGATTCTAGAATTTCACCAGAAAAAGCATCAACCTGAGACTTTCCAGTACGATCTTCAAATTCTCCCATAACAATAATCACTGGTTGAATTCCATCAAGTGAGTACCAAGAGTACAAAGGAGTAACCCCCGTCGCTGCAATCGTATCTTCAGCAGTAGTTCTACTCACCTTCCCCTTAAAATCGAAATTTTCCAAAATCACACTCGAAAGTGGTGCCGAGTAAAAAACGATAAGTCCCAAGACTATACTTATTAAGACCAAAGGCAGAGCACGAATAAATTTTTTCATGGTGTGAATGTTAGAGTAAATCGGTAATAAACCAGAATTCGAATCAAGGTAAGCAGCAAAAGCGTTCCTGCAATTTCCACAGTACGAGAAGGATCAATAAGAGCAATATGTATCGCCCCAAAAACAAAAAATGCATAAGCGAGTTTTTGAATCCTTTTCCACCAAGATTTCAAAAGAACAACTGAGATCTTGTTTGAAGTTATCAATAATACCAAAGCGACTATACTCCCCAAAATTCCCCAGAAAAAATAACCATAATAGTTCCAATACTCCGGTTGAAGAATTTCAGTAAAAACATTCAACTTCCCATCCAAGAAATATCCATAGCTATGTGCGAGTATCAAAACCGCAGAGAGAATTCCAAACTCCCGCCGAGCACGCATAAGTGTATTCAAAATCTTCAACTGAGGAAAAATTTGAGCGAGTGGTCGAATGGCCAAAATTCCAATAAGAATATTCCATCCGAGACTCCCAATCTCTCGGAAACCACTCGGAAGAAAAGGAAGTCCCAGCAAAATAGCAAGATTTGAATAAAAAACCAATTGAAGAAACTCTTTGAAAAAAGGAATTTGCCCATCCAAAATTAATCGTTGTAAAAAATTCCGTTTTCGTACCACTGGAGCCTGAGTGAAAATTTCATGAAAAACAAGATTTTGATCGTAATTTATTGTAGTTAAATGCTTCAAAGTATCATCAACCATTCCAGGATTTCCACAGAGATAAATCTCCTTTTTCCCTTTCTCTAGAAATCGATCAAAATAATCCGTTACCCTCCCTTTATAGGGAGTCTTCGGATCCGAAGGTTGAGAAACCGTATAATACACAGCAGTGTTCGGAATCTGTGCAAGTTCATTAAAATAAAAAATATCAGACTCATTTCTTACCCCAAAAAGCACCTCTTTTGGAGTCTTTGGACAGGATTTCATTAGAGAAATCATAGGAGCAATACCTGTCCCCGTTGCCACAAATAATTTAGGGATTTTCACATTTGGACTCAAAACAAAACGTCCTTGAGCATTTGATATCTGAAGCACGTCACCCTGAGAAAGACTCATGAGACAACGACCTCCCCTTCCATTCTCATATATTTTTATACATAACTTTAAAATATTATTTTCAAAAGACACGATCGAATACGATCTTTGAAACTCTCCGGTCGAATCTTTGAAACTCAACATTACAAACTGCCCAGGAATACAATTGATGTCATCAGACTGAAAATAGAATTCAAAAATCCCAGGAGCCAATTGAATCTTTTGCAAAAATCGCGCAGGAATTTGAATTCGTGAAGCAACTGCTCGGTTCTGATCATCAGTGAGCACTTTTATAACATTCACTGGACAACTTGCTTCCGCATCAAAGAGCTTTTCTTCATCACTGTAGTCAGTAGAGACGACCTGAGATGTCCCTTTTACCTGAAATACTTTTGGACAGATACGCTCACACGTCCCACATGAAATGCACCCCGGCTCTACGACAACCAGTTTAATCATACCAGTGGATTAAATATTTTTGCCATTGGATCATTCATAAACATTTTCAGATTCATATCAATGTAGAGAACAGGAATTTTTCGTTCGTTAAAAAATTTCAATCCATCCTCAACTCCCAATATGAAACCGGTCGTCGCCAACGCATCAGCATAACTGCCACTTCCCGTAACTACTGAGATTGATGCAATAGAACTCTTCGTACTCTCAAAGGTTCGAGGGTCAATAATATGATTATGAGAATGTGAACCAATCTTCCAATTTCTTTTCAACGTACTACTCGTAGCAAGCGACATATTATGAAGTTTCAAAGTTCCGATATCTTTTTCAACTTCAAACGGATGAGCAATAGAAAAAATGAATTCTTTTCCGTTTATGTCATAGCCCCGACTAATGTCTCCACCGAAGTTGATAATATTCCCAAGATATTTTGACAACATTTCGCTCGCTACATCAGAAACATACCCTTTCAAAAATCCACCAAAATCCAAATACTGATTCTCCTGAAGTCGAATAATTTGTTTTTTTTGATCGATAATAATTTCAGAAAAATTCGTATTCGCTTCATCTGAAGAGACCTTCAAAACATCATTTTTTCTTATATCATCAAAACTCTTGATATAACCAAAATAAGAAGGAGAACAAAGGGGATTAAAAATGTGATCGCTATACTCATACAAACGCTTCGCCTCTTCGAGAATTTCAAACCATTCTTTCGTCGCAGAGATTTCTTTATTTTTATTGAGAAGTGAAAGTTCACTCATTTCAAGGAATCGAGAATACTTCTTCTCATAACTATGAAAAAGCTCTTCAACTTTCATATACTCCTGAGTCGGATCTTCTTCAGCAATGATAGAAACGTCAAGTTCTGTCCCCATCATCTTCGAACTATATTGATATTCTTTCATAAAATAAGGTTAGCTTCTTCTTGATCTTCGACTCTTGGCAGCTGCCGCTGCTGCAGCCGCTGCTTTTTCTTTGGCTATTCGTGCCGCTTCAGCCTGTGCGGCTTTTTCTTTGGCTATTCGGGCTGCCTCAGTCTGAGCGGCTTGTTGCTGGGCAATTCTTGCCGCTTCAAGTTTTGCGGCTTGTTCTCGTGCTATTCGGGCTGCCTCTATCTGAGTATTGTCAACTACGGGAGCTTGAGGTACCGGTGATGTTGGAGCTTTTGGTACTGTTGGCGGAGTCTTTGGAACAACTTTACCAAGAGAAGGAATAGGAGTAATTTCGGAAACTTTTGCTCTGAGAGCTTTTTCATTTGCTATGCGAACAAGGTCAGCTTCTTTTTCTGCATCTATTTGAGCCTGAGTCATAGAATCCATTTTATTTGACAGAGTTTTTATATAGAAATCAGCTGCAGTATCAGCCTCCAAATATGCGAGAGAAATAGCATCTTCTTTTCGAATCGGAGAAGAAATAGCAAACTCCTTTTGATTATTCGACTCAGAAACATACTTCTTTTTTGTAAGAGAATTTAATATAAAAGGTGATGAGATCAAGACTCCAAGAACCAAGGTACTGAGAATTGCTTTTATTGCTTTTGTATTCATAATATTTTGTGAAGGATCATTTGTTATTGTAATATATCAAGATTAAGTCAACATTAAGAAATTGGTAGAAAAAATTCTCAAAACACGCTAGAGTCTAGTCAAAAAAATTCATCCGCCTCCAAACATTCACACCATGACCAAAGAACTCTTCCTCTTCTTTCGATCCTTCCTCAAAGGCAAAACTCCAAAAATTATTTGGATCAGTCTTCTCGTAG
>CAZQCN010000069.1:0-6405 GCA_964592185.1 uncultured Candidatus Peribacteria bacterium | reverse complement strand
TAATGACTGGAATTGTTCTCAGCCTTCTCAAAGGAAAGCATTTCCATGGGCTCAGTAAATATTTTTTTATCGCATTCCTTTCAGCTCTCTGTTTTGCAATATCACATGTCCTTTCGAAATATCTTTATACTCAATACGATTTTGTGAGCATTCTTCTCTGGACACGGACGGGAATTGGATTGGTTGCTTTTGTGACGCTCCTTTCTCCCGATGTTCGCAAATTTCTCTGGAAATCTAAAAAACAAAAAGAAGAACTAGAAAAAAAGTCCTCGAAAATTTCTAAAAAACCGAGTTTTGGAATTTTTATTATCAATAAAATCGCAGCAGTTGTTGCGGTCTTGCTCTTACAATATGCTACCTCTATAGGAAGTGTTACCATAGTAAACGCCTTATCAGGAATTCAATTCCCACTTTTATTTATTCTCACCATTCTCTGTACAAAGTTCTTTCATAAATTTTTTCAAGAAACCCTCTCGAAAAAAGAAATCTTCCAAGAACTCGGAGTCTTGGGTTTCGTTGTCATCGGGTCAGCTTTGGTTGTCTTCTAAATATTTTCCATGACATACAAAAAAATATTCTTCATCACTCTCATCGTTTGTATCTGCATCATATTCGGAGGGCTTACTGTTTTAAGTTTAATGTCTCGGTACATATATCCTGTTGATTATGGAATCAGTTTCCATCCAGCACACGCAACGTATCTCAAACTTGATTGGAAACAAGTCTATTCAGAAATGCTCACAGACCTTCAGCCAAAATTTATTCGACTCGCTGCAGCATGGAATGAAGTCGAACCACATGAAAATGAATATAATTTTGCTGATCTTGATTGGATGCTTGATGAAGCATATAAAAATGGAACCAAAGTAACTTTGGTCATGGGACAGAAAATTCCACGATGGCCCGAATGTCATACGCCAGCTTGGGCAATTACTGAGACTTCAAAATATGAGAAAAACTTATTCGAATATTTAGAAATAGTAACTCGTCGCTACCAATCACACCCCGCATTGGAAATTTGGCAAGTAGAAAACGAACCATTTATTCATTTTGTATTTGGAGAGTGCTCTTTATATAATCAAAACCTGGTCGAAAAAGAAGTTGAGTTTGTGCGATCTCTCGATAGATCTCATCCAATCCTTATGACTGATAGTGGAGAACTCGGCCTCTGGTCTCGTGCCGCGAGGTTTGCAGATTATTTCGGAACTACTTTATATCGAGTAGTTAGAACTCCAGATGGAAAAATCTTTCATTATCGTTGGCTTCCGCCGGCATTTTACAGAGTCAAGGCCAAGTTTTTTGGAATCGATCCTCAAAGCAATATGTTTATATCTGAACTTCAGGGAGAACCATGGTTTGACGAACTCGATGTCGATCAAACTCCATTGGAAGAGCAAATGCAAACTATGGGACACCAGCAATTCGCAGAAAATATTGTCTATGTTACAAAAATTGGAGTTCCTCGAGTCTACCTCTGGGGTGTCGAATGGTGGTACTGGATGAAGACAAAGCAGGGTGATACGTGGTATTGGGATTTCGTAGAAACAATGAATAGGTAACAAGTAACAAATAAAAACGTTGGGAATAAGAAACTAAAAACTAATTTCTATAATTTAAAAGCTATTTTCTTCGTGAACTTTTCTTTTTTCATTTTTCGTTTGGAACGTTGTACACTGTTCTCTGTTCTTTGCTAACTTGCCTTCAATGAATTATCGAAATTTCTGCATTATCGCACATATTGATCACGGGAAATCAACTCTTGCTGATCGATTTATTGAGACCACTCAGACGCTTTCCAAGCGTGAAATGAAACACGAACAGCTTCTCGATACGATGGAGTTGGAACAGGAGAGAGGAATTACTATCAAGCTCCAACCCGTTCGTATGCACTGGAAAGGATGTACCTTGAATCTCATCGATACTCCAGGACACGTTGATTTCTCGTATGAAGTCTCTCGTTCACTCGCCGCATGTGAAGGCGCTATTATTCTCGTCGACGCTACTCAGGGAATTGAGGCTCAGACCTTGGCAAATGTATACATGGCAATTGAAGGAAAATTGAAAATTATTCCGGTAGTAAACAAGATTGATCTTCCGAATGCAGAGCCAGAAAGAAGAGCCAAAGAACTCTGTGATGTTCTTGGTTTTGATATGGAAGAAATTTTATTTACCTCTGGAAAGACAGGGGAGGGGGTTCCAGGGCTTTTGGATGCCATAGTAGATCGTGTCCCAGCTCCAAAAATTCAAGAAAATATTCCTACCAGAGCTCTGATTTTTGATTCAATGTTTGATACCTATCGAGGAATAATCGCGTATATTCGTATGGTAGATGGAACAATAGAAAAAGGTTCGCAAATTCAGTTTATTGGCACAAAAACTCAGACAGAAGTCCTCGAGGTGGGGCATTTTGCTCCATTTCTTGTTCCCCAAAGTGTATTAAAAAGTGGAGAAATTGGCTATGTCATTACGAATACCAAAGATATTCATGATGTACGAGTAGGGGATACGGTAACCAAGATAATGACAGCAAAGAAAGAAACATGTGATATCTCACAGGTAGTTCAACTCGAAGGATATAAAAAAGTAGAACCTTTTGTATATGCAGGAATTTTCGCTACAGATGCAGATGATTATCCACTCCTTCGATCCTCACTTGAACGTCTTTCACTGTCAGATTCTTCTCTTCAGTATGAACCAGAATCTTCGGATGCTCTCGGATTTGGTTTCCGATGTGGATTCCTTGGTCTTCTTCATATGGACATCGTTCAGGAACGTCTGGAGCGAGAGTTTCAACTGAATCTTATCTTCACTGCACCGACAGTAAATTATAAAATTTTATTGACCAATGGTGACATGTTAATGATCTCAAATCCTGCGATGCTTCCAGAGAGAAATTATATTGAAGAAGTTCAAGAACCTTGGATTAAACTTGAGTGCATTTCTCCCAAGGAATTTATTGGTGGTATTATGAAACTCGGAGAATCCCGAAGAGGGATATTAAAAAATATGGAGTACATTAGTGATCAGCGAGTAATCCTTCATTATGAATTCCCACTCTCACATGTCATTACCAATTTCTATGACCGATTAAAGTCTATCACTTCTGGATACGCTTCTTTTAGTTATGAGTTTCTCGATTATCGTTCTGAAAACCTTCTCAAAATGGACATACTTATTGAAGGAGAGAAAGTAGAACCAAAATACTGACAAAACTCAAGGAGGTTATTCCAAAACATCTTTTCAAAATAGCTTTGCAAGCGGTGATTGGAGGAAAAATTGTGGCACGTGAAAATATCGGTTCCGTAGGAAAAAATGTCACAGCAAAGCTCTATGGAGGGGACATCTCTCGGAAGATGAAAGTTCTTAAGAAACAAGTGGAAGGGAAGAAGCGAATGAAGATGCTCGGAAGAGTAGAGCTTCCACAAGAAGCTTTCTTAAGTATTTTAAAGATGTAAAAAGACTTCTATATTAAATCTTTTCATTACCAACTACTACGCAGTAGATACGATTAGTAATACCTTGAAAACTGTCTCGAAAGTCTCCAATGCCATAGGCTTTATTTCCTATCCAACGAAGTTTCTGAATTATACTATAACTTTCGTTTGGATACCCATGGTTAATGGGATTTTCTATACCTGAAACTTCTATTTCATCACCAACATCAAAATCTTTTGCGTAAAAGTGTTCATAACGAATATTTTCAGGGACTTTGTGGAAACTAATGTTGTGAGCAGCATGTTGACCAATATCGCCTACTCTAAAGGTACCTTCAAACTTCGTTCTACTTTTGATAACTATTTTTGCATTTACTGATTCTTGAATAGATTGAAACATGACTGGACTCAATTGAGTAACCGCAGTAGTGGATTCTCTATTTACAAAAAACAATTCCCCTGCTTTTTCTCTTGCGACTAAGAATTTTAATGGTTGTGTGTAATCATGAGGTGCTAATCCATCATAGGCTATGAATTTTGAAGGGAGTATTGTTTCCATAAAATGAAATTAAAAAATAGAAAAAAAGATATCATACATTTCTCCACCTATCAACATCTAAAAAATAAGGATATAAAGCATTTGCTTTTTCATAAAACCTTCTGTACAATCTCACCGTTTTTTAGCGAACAATTATGTTTCATGTAATTCAAACTGGTGGCAAACAATACATTGTCAAAAATGGTGACTCCGTAGTAGTGGAAAAAATTGATGGGGAAGAAGGTTCAAAGGTAGTCCTCCCGGTCCTTATGTCTTTCGATGAAAAAGGAGAGATCTCAGTTGGGACTCCTGTATTAGAAAAAGTAACTGTTGAAGGAACTATTACATTACAAGACAGAGCTGATAAACTTCGTGTATTCAAAATGAAGCGAAGAAAACGATATCGAAAGTCTCAAGGACATCGTCAATATCAAACAACGCTTCAAATTAGCAAGGCATCATAATAGCTTGCTCATGAAAAAAACGTTTGTATTTGTTCTTTTTGTCGCCCTCATAGGAAGTATGGCTGGTGGTTATTTCTCTTATCGATTTTTTCAAGGAAACGAAAAAATTGTCATACGAGAAAAAGAATATGTAAGTAATGACGAAAAGGGTGTAGAAGAAATTTTAAAGAACCTCAAAAAATCAGAGGTCCATTTTGATGTCCAAGATACAAAAGAAGCAAAAACGGAAATGTATACTGGTTATTATATAAGTAATGATGGATTCGTAATCCTTCCATACATACAAAGCGTTATTGATGAGAAATCAACCCTCTCATTTCATGAAAACAACATGAATTCCTTTAAAATATATCCCGATCCCCTCAAAAATTTCATTATCATCTCACTCACTCCAAGCGAAAACAAACTCGTAAAGCCAATAGAATTTGAATCTGAAATCTCTCAATATCCTGGAAAGAAAGTATTCACCATAGAGTATACTTCACTTTTTCAACATAAATTTTTTGAGTCATATATTACAGAATTTATTCCTCATAATAGCGTCATATATGGTGAGTATTCCTTGGATCGTCCTTTATCAATAGAGAGAGCTTCATTTGTTTTTAACTATGATGGAAAACTTATAGGTGTCACAACCACAGAAGACAAAAAAAATTCTTCATTTACTGCTCTTTCTCGAATGAACAGCATTCTTGAGTCAATTGAAAAAAATAATTCAATTCGATATCCAAATTTTCCTTTTACTCTTGAATTAAATTATTTTGAAGGATATCCTCTTCATTATGGAGCAGTCATTAAAAGTATTTCAGAAAACAATTCCAATACGAATATATTAGTTGGAGATATAATTTTTGAAATTAATAATAAGGAAATTGAAGAATATAAAACATTTTTTGAACTCATATCAGAAAATCTTCCAGGTGATACTGTACAACTGAAAATTTTTCGATATAATGATGCAGTCTCAAAAGAACAAGGAGATTTCCATGAATCATTTGAGAAGCAGACCTTTGAAATTCCTATTGTGCTCAGTGAGTTTTAATATACCAAAGTACATTTGCTCAGGTGGCGAAATTGGTAGACGCACTACCTTGAGGTGGTAGCGCCCGTTAGGGTGTGGAGGTTCAAATCCTCTCCTGAGCACCAATATTTGTTATTTTGTCATAAAAAGTTCGGGCGCTTAGCTCAGTTGGTCTAGAGCGGCTGGTTTACACCCAGTAGGTCGGGGGTTCGACTCCCTCAGCGCCCACCATAAAAATTTCTCTTCACTCGGAATTTTGAGTATGAGTAAGTGAGTGACGAGAAACGAGTTCTTCTCTTACTCTCCACTCGTACCTGAAACTGAGACTCATTTCATGCCGTGGTAGCTCAGTGGTAGAGCAATGGATTGAAAATCCATGTGTCGGCAGTTCAATCCTGCCCCGCGGCACCATTTTGAAAAGCATTCATGTTGAAATACTTTAAAATCTTCATTCTTACTCTTTCGCTTTCTTTTTTTGTAGCGTGTGGAGGTACTTCCACAGATACAAATGATCTAGGAGCGTTTCATAATAATGAGTTTTCTATAGATTTTGACGATTCTTGGAAAGTAGTTCGAGATTTTCAAGTACTTCAGGATGAAAGAATAGTTCGAGGAAATATTGTCTTCACTCTCCTGCATAAAAATCAAGATATATATTCTGCTCTCACTATTTCAAAAAGCGAATATAATCCTCAGAAAGATATTCTGGAATTTGCAGATGAGATAAAAAATAATTTAGAAAATAGCATTCATGCAGAAAACTTAAAGAGTTCTCGTATTACTATAGATTCGATAAAAACAACTTCTTTTACATTCAATATTGATAAACAAAGTTATTATATAAGTCTTTTCCCAAAAGATTCTATACTATACTATTTTGTTGGGTCTACTACAGATAAAGAAGGTACAGAAATTAATAGTATAGAAGCGAGTATTGAATCATTTTAC
>CAZQCN010000068.1:6095-6437 GCA_964592185.1 uncultured Candidatus Peribacteria bacterium | reverse complement strand
GAAAATACGACCATGCCATCGCACTGCACTCGAGATGCCACCCAGGAAAACTCGGTCCCCACGGAGAATCCCAACGCATGATATGATTCGCTTCGGCCTTCTTCCAGAGAGCAAAATCAGCAGGATGCTTCTTCTCTTCATTCACTTCCACGCGAGCTCCCGCAAGCAATTTCTCAACGGTATTTCCAGACAATTGGCCGTAATGAGGAAACTTCGATATGTCCATATAAACTCCATCGGAAGTTTCATACGCCATTCCCTTCGCCATCAGATCTTTGACCATTTCCAACATTTCTTCGATATATTCAGTCGCCTTTGGACGAGCAAATGGCTCTTTTATTT
>CAZQCN010000068.1:0-6085 GCA_964592185.1 uncultured Candidatus Peribacteria bacterium | reverse complement strand
ATCATGAATATAGGCATCCGTATAAAACTGGGCTATTTCTTGAGGAGTCTTTCCTTCCTTGCGAGCAGCAATATCGAGCTTATCCTCGCCCGAGTCGGCATCGGAAACGAGATGCCCTACATCAGTAATATTCTTCACATGTTTCACCTCATATCCCAAGACTTCCAATACTCGACGGATTAGGTCTGCCAACAAATATGCCGACATATTCCCAATATGGGCATAGGAATAAACCGTCGGACCACAGCTGTACATGGTGACTTCTTTGGGATTGATTGGGATAAATTCTTCTTTTTTCTTCGTGAGAGAGTTGTAGAGAAAGAGTTTCATAGAAAAAATTATGAGAAAAAAATACTCTAAAAAAGCAATAAATGAAAGTCTGGTAAAGATTAATAATCAAGAGACATTATAAAAGCCTGTATTCATATCTTCTAAAATATCTTGGATATCTTCTATTCCAATAGAATAACGAACCAAACCATCGGACAACCCAATTTTCTTCCGTTCTTCTGATGATAGAGAAGCATGGGTCATACTTGCTGGATGATCAACCAGCGATTCGACTCCCCCCAAACTTTCTGCCAAAGAAAATATTTTGTAGGAAGAAATCATTTTTTTCATATCTGAAAGATTGAAATGAAATTCAACGGAAATCATCCCTCCAAAACCTGGGTAATACACTTTCTTGATTTCGGGTCTATTCTCCAAAAATTTCATCACTGCTTTGGCATTTTCCTCATGCTGCTTCATTCGCAAAGCCAGGGTCTTCAAACCTCTATGAGTCAACCACACATCAAAAGGACTTGGATTTAGACCCACTGCCTTACGCATAAAATCCATTTCTTCTTTCATTTTCAGATCATTGGTGATCACCGCTCCCCCAATAATATCACTATGACCACTCAAATACTTCGTCGTACTATGGAGAACAATATCCGCTCCCAGATCTAAAGGATTCTGAAAATATGGCGTCGCAAAAGTATTATCTACAATTACTTTCTTACCAAACTTCTTTGCCAATCGAACAATTCCGGAAATATCAACTGTCTTTAATAATGGATTCGTAGGAGACTCAATCCAGACAAATTTAATATGTTCATCCTTCAAAACCTCTTCTAATTTTTTATAATCGTTCATATCAAGAAATTCAAAATTCAATCCGAATTTTCGATATACCTTGTTAAATAAACGATACGTACCACCATAGAGATCATCCATAGCCACAATAGCATCTCCACTTTGCAAAGTAGATAGTAGAGCTGTAATCGCTCCCAAACCTGAACTAAACACCGTTGCATATTTTCCATTTTCCAAATCAGCCAAAGCCTCTTCAAGGTTGGTAAAATTTGGATTTCCTGCTCGTGTATAATCATACCCGTTGTATACACCCGGAGAACTTTGTACATAAGTCGAAGTCATATAAATTGGTGGAATAATGGATCCAAATTCCTTTTCAGGGTTTTGTCCGCTGTGAATAGTTTTAGTAGAAAATTTCATATAATGATTTTAGGTAAATAAAAAAAATCTCGAGAGGAATAAAGCTTCTCGAGAATCGTTTGTGAAGAATATTTTTCAACAGCAACAGCAAATTCTCGAAGAAGTTTCGAGAATACAACAGGCGTTAGCAGTGAAAAAAGAATTCATATATATGCGTTTGAATGGAGTATAATAGTTATTTCTACGATTATCAAATCCTATAATTTCTCAATCAAACGTGCGACATTATCCCATCTCAGAGAAGAAGTCACAACCCAGCTAAGAAGATCTATTAGAAAGTATATTGACAGAAATAGACTTTGCAATTATCGTAGAAAACCTTCTCAAATATCGTAACAATAAATTATTTATGGACTCAATTGATTCTCTCTCCATATTAAAAGGAAAAATGGATTCTATATTAGAAGAATTCAGAAGACTTGATGAAAAAGCAAAAGTAAAAAATGGATCAACTGAATTTATTCAAGAAAAATGGGAGAAATTTTTAATAGAAATCAAGAAACAAAGAGGAAGATTTCAAAGCAACCACAATGGAAATGTTACTGACAGAAACTTAAGTACTGAAGCTGAAAATATGGCAGAACAATACAAACTTCATTTATATGAGGATATAAAAAGCTCCTATGGTCCTTTGTATTGGTTTGGTCCTAAAGATTTGAAGAGTCATATATATAAACAGCCCATGTCTGAAGAAAGACTCAAAGTAATATTAGAAATACTAGAGATAAAAGGAGATGTGTTAAAAAAAACCACAAGCATAGAAAACAATCCTCGATCCATTATCAAATTTTCGAGGAAGGGATTAATGTTAAGAAAGGAAATTACTCTTGAAGAAACTGATCAACAACTATCTCAGGGGGTAAGAGCAAAAGTAATAAGATCAAGAACTATAGAAAAACATATCCTCAGAAGAGCTTCAATGGAAAACCATGATAATTCTATAGAAATAAGCTTTACCAGTTCATTTTTTGAAGAATACTTGAAATCAAAAGACGAAGAATCTTAAAAACCTAAGAAACAAACATATTATAAAATTAATCCGTAGGTCGACTTACTTCTTATTCTTCATATAAAAATCCAACACATCTCTCGCAATCGGCACCGCCGCTGCCGAACCTTCCCCACCTCCTTCAACCAAAACAGTAATTACCACTTCCGGATTTTCAAATGGAGCATAACCAGTAAACCAAGCATGAAGTTCTTGGTTATTATTGAACTGTCCAGTCCCTGTCTTCCCCGCTACTGTGAACGGCAGGCTTTGAAGAGATTTTGCTGTTCCCTTTTCTCCATTTACTACCTCATACAGACCTTGTGAAACTACTTTGAGAGTTTCTTTTGAAACCTGAATTTCTTCTGGGAAAATATAGGCATCTTGATTGAAATGAGGCTTCATAAAAACTCCATTATTGGCAATAATCGAAGTATAGGTATTGACCTGAAGAGGTGTCACAAGGAGATAGCCTTGCCCAATAGACATATTATATGTGTCTCCTGTGAACCACCCTTCGTTTTTCACCGATCTTTTCCAATCAGGATCAGGAACCACGCCAGAAAGTTCTCCAGGAAGATCCACCCCTGTGAGAGAACCTAATCCAAACTTTCTTGAATATTCAGCAAGAAAATTAGGACCAATACCACTTCTCTCTCCAAATCCTCCAACGACTTGGTAGAAAAAAGTATCACTCGATTCAGCAATAGCCCCAACAATATTTAACGGTCCATGCCCCTCCAACTTCCAGTCATTAAAGAAGTATTTTTTTGAAGGATCAAACTGATCAATAATTTCCAACCTTCCTGGTGAATCAATAAATTCGTCTACAGATACTCCTTTTTCTTCAAGCACCGCAGAGGCAGTGACAATTTTGTAAGTCGAAGCGGGAGCATACAGACCTGCATGCAAACGATTCAGAAGAGGCCTATCTTCCCGCTGCAGATATTCATTATACAATGCCACCTCTTCTTTTCCTTTAATACCATCTCCAAACATATTACTATCAAAAGTCGGGAGTGAAACCGCTGCCAAAATTCCACCCGTTTTCACATCCGACACAATAACAACTCCAGAAAGTTTCCCGAGTAGTTGCAGACTCGCTTTTAATCTATCATTGGCATATTTTTGTAATTCATGGATAAGCGTCAAAGAAAGACTCTTCCCTGTATTGGTTTCTTCCGATATGTTTTCTTTTATAACATCTCCATGAGCATTAATTTCAATAATTTTCTTCCCATTTTCTCCGTGAAGCACTTCTTCATATTGTTTTTCCAAACCACTTACACCAATCCGTTCATCACGGACATATCCTTTTTCTAGGTATTGATCAATATTTTGATCCGTCAAAGGGGCAACATATCCAAGTATATGGCTATACACCTCCTCATCACGATATTTTCTCGTAGCTCTTTGACTTACAAAGACAGAAGGAACTGAGGCATATACTTCTTTCAAAGTAACTACAGTCTCATGGTCCAATCCGGAAGCGACTTCCAAAGGAGTAAAAGAGTAAGCATTTTTCTCAACCAAATCCTGCAAATCTCCATAATCTACAGAAATAATTTCAGCAAGCTTGGTAAGGAATTCAGATCTCATTTCGGTGCTTTTTGGTATATCAGCGGGAATAATGAGAAGAATGTTTTCAGAAATATTCTCTACAAGTTGTTCTCCATTACGATCCAAAATCAACCCCCTCGGTCCAGGAAGAGAAAATACTCGAAGATGATTGTTTTCAGACCAATCACGAAAAAAATCTCCATGAACAGAAGAAATGTAAAAAATACGAACCAAAAAAAGAAAAAGGATCCCTCCCATAACCATCATCATCCATTTCAAATTTCTGGATCGAACATGCGTAATACGCCCTCTTTGTTGTGAATCTGAAGGCAGAATTCCTATATTCCACTGTTCTGCTTTCTGAGAAATATTTTTAGATATTTTGTATTTCATATTTATGAATGAGGAGGATAGCGAAGATGTCGAGGCATTTGTAATTTAGAATTTTGGGAATGCTGAAAATATGATACCAAGAAAAAAGCAAAAACTGAGAGTAAAGTTTGTACAAAAATCCACATCAACGCTTCTTCCCAAACAAAAGAAGGAAGAAAGAAGCGAGAAGCTCCAATGTATGGAATACCATATAATGGAGGAAGAAAGAGGAAGGCAAATTTACGGAAAAACAGATTTTTCTTCAAAAGAAATGATCCACATACGAGAAATATAGAAAGAAGAATAAGATGGAAACCAAATATACGACCAACAAAAAAATCCAAAATCAATGAGAGTAAAAAACTCCCGAACAAAAAATCTTTTCGAAGCGCAAACAGCAAGGAAAGAAACATTAAGACAACTGCACCATCAAAACTTGGGTAGAAAAAAATACTCAAAGCCCCCCATACAATAAGAAAAAACCACTTCATATTTATTTTCAAAAAGAAGTAAATTCAGACTCTGAAAGAATGAAAACATTCTCAATAAATTCATAGTCTAGGTATGGTTTCACATACGCCTTCAAAAATGGTTCTTCTTTCACATCTATCACCTCAATTATTTCACCGACAAGTAACTGTACTCGCTGAGGATAATCGACATTGGGAGCCAACTGAACTTTCATCCCCTTCTCTACCTGAGATTCACGTGGAATTTCTGAGAGAAAAAGCCTCTGAGGTTCTATAATCCCTGATAAAGTTGCATAAAAATTCCCCGGCAATCTCACTTTAAACACACTTTCTTTGTGATGGAGAAGAAATATTCTTGATGAATGAGGAAACACTTCAATTACCTTCCCAATCAAAGAACCAAAAGCCATAACTAAATCATTTTCACGAACTCCTTCAACACTTCCAATAGTAATAAAACGCTCTGCACTATTAAATAAAGTAGGAGACGGAATAATTTGAGCAAGTATTGGAGTAAAACTATCTGGTATTTCTACTCCCTTATCTTCTTTCAATAATTCAATTTGTTCCTTAAGCTCCCTATTTTCGGATTCATGCGATTCCAAACGAGAAACTTTTGATTGAAGCTCCAAATTCTCCTGCTTCAATTCATAAGAGTTTTGAATGGAAGAAAAAAATTGATACACTCTATTTTTTGAAGAAAATATATCAACAGTAAAACGAGGAATAAAAAGCCGAATTGAAAACAACAACACGCACAAAGCAAGAAGTACCAGAAATAAGACCAAAGCATATCTACGGAAAAATGAAACTATACACAGATGTTAAGAATCCTTCTCAGATTTATCTTTTGCTTTCTCTTTTGCTTCCATCGCAGCAGCATCGAGTTCAGCTCCAGGAATAGCAGGAGCTTCAATAGGAGCAGCAAGTTCTGCTTCTATTTCTTTTTCACTCTTCGGTGCTTCCACATGAACAATAACAGTATCTCCTTCTGTTGTAATCTCCAGTCCTTCTCCGACGAGAAGATCTGAAACTAAAATATGATCATCAAGATTTATTAACTTCGAAAGATCAAGATCAAAATAAGGAACGAGATCTTTTGGAAGACACTCTACATCCACATCAAAACGATTTGTGATTACCATTCCACCTTTTTTCAATACTGGTGACTCACCAAAAAACTTCAATGGGATAGATG
>CAZQCN010000067.1:0-6466 GCA_964592185.1 uncultured Candidatus Peribacteria bacterium | reverse complement strand
GCTGGAGAGCCAAAAAGACTTTCCGCTCCCATGTGCAGCAGAAATAATGATCAGGTTTTCGTTTTTGTATCCCGGATTGAGAATTTGCTTTTCTTTGGATATAATCGGGTGAAAAACTCCTTCTAAGGAATTATTTCCCGAAGGAAGGTGGGTAACCTTTCCCCATGCATTTTTTTGTATGAATTTTGCTATTTCAAAAAGATAGGTTATTGATTCATAACTATCCAAGAAGGTCTTTATTTTACTGTTTAAGTATTTTGTGATGGATTTTATATTATATTTCTCATTTCCATATTTATTGAGAAGAGTTTTTGCATTTGTATAAAATTCTTTTTGAAAGAGATCGACACAAATCAGATAAAAATGTTGAAATGTTTCTTTTTCGTAGAAAAGGTTTTTTTCTTTTAAGACTGTCAATAAATGATCTAAGTCTTGTGTAATTTTTCTTTGCTTGGGAATACTTTCGGTGATGCTTTCCGTAAGATGTCCGTTAATCAGGTCTGTTATATCATTTAGTTGTATTTTTTCTAAAAACCCCTCTATTGCTAATTCATCTTCCAAATCCTGTATACTAAATTTCTGAGTTTCCTCTGTGTCATCGATGTCTCTGGAGTTATCTATAGAGGAGTTAACTATTTTTTCAAATTCCACTATTTCTTCAGGAGTCCCTTTTTGAGATATTGACTGAATCAGAATCTTAAGATGGTTTCTATTTGGCGTTTCTACCTGGTGAGAAGGGAATAGACTTTTTATTTTGTTGAATAGGTGAGGATAAAGACTCTGTTCATGTTTATATACTTCATAGGGGTAGTATTCCTGGTAGTTTATTTCAGTTTCATAGTATACACTATGGAGAAATGGTTGAAGATTTACTAAGGTTGATTCAATTGCATCTCCTATCTTTTTATATTCATCCGGGGAGCATTGAGATAGAGTTTCCATTATGAATTCTCGCTCTGAAAGTTTTTTTACATCATTAATAGGATGTATCATTCTGGATAGAAAATCTTGATATAGTGAATGCCCTGATCTGATATTATACATAACCTGCATTTCGCTGCGTTTTTTTTCTACTCCAAAGAAAAATTTTTTTATTTCGTCAGAATTATAATCATCGGTGGGATGAGGAATGCTATAGTATTTTGAAGGATATTCTACGTTCTCTACCTTGGAGATTTCTTTCAATAGCTTTGGAACAATTTTACGTACTTCTAAGATAATCTCTTGTACAGGAATATCATGATTTTCATTAATAAAATCGAGAAGTGGTTTTTCTTTCTCAAGCCAAGTATGTAAGGTAATTTTCCAGCTCATAGTATGTGAAAAAGTCGCCTATTGTATCATATTATTATTGAAATTTCAATGAATGAATTTCTTTTTGAAAACAATGGAGGATTTATCTTTTCCTCCTTGGCACCGAATAGTTGATTTTTGTTTTTGGAGAAGTTACAATTCATGACTTTTTTAAAGTGAATGTTATGGAAAGTAATTCCTATCCAGACCGTACTGAGATCGTCGAGTCTTATAACTCTCTTAATGAAGCTTTGGTCCGTCAAAGTTGTGTGGACTCTCAAGCCAATTCTTTAGAAGTTACATGTCTTCCATTAAAAGTGAATTTTGTGGTTTTTGAGTGGAAGCGGGCAAAGTTAGTTTCAGAATATTTCAGTTTAGTGAATGAATACAATGCTTCACTAGAGCAGGTAGACGATTTGAGAGAGGAATATAGAAAGGCTCTTTATCTTTTTGTAGAATTGGTTGATTCGAAATATGGTTTCGCGAGTGAGGAAGAGATGGGAAAGAGTTTGGAAATTGATGTCCCTTCAGATTATTTTGATGATCAAGATGGTTATAAGGTTGAAATTTTCGCAGTTCGTATTAATAATGTAAGAATTCCTTTGGAATTATTGAAAGATTTTTTCGATAGAGCTTCTGAAGAAATTTTAACAAAGTTTTTGTTGTATAAGGAGAAATTGGTTGTAGATAATAATGTTTTTGGTCAGATGATCGCTTTTTCAGTAGATCTTTATACTCATGATATTATTAGATTTTATATGCTTGATAATAAGGTGTCTCATTCGAAAATTGCTCAAGTTTGGAAAAAATTGTTTTTAGGTCAGTAAGCATTTTCAGAGTTGGAGAGATAAGCAACAGGTGTGAGAGAGCATGGTGTGACGTGTGTTGCACTCGTAGGGAGGGCATCGTGCACGATGCCCTCCCTACCATTTCTCATAATTCATTGAAAATATTTATGAATATGAGAAGATTCCACTATATTGATGTTTTCTATGTCTTCTTGTGTCACTTGTCGTGTCGACTTTGAAATATTGCCAGAAGATCAGGCTTTCTATACCAAAATCAATGTTCCTCAACCCAAGCGCTGCCCAGATTGCCGGATGCGGTTGCTTTTATCTTTTCGGAATGAACGGGTGATTTAAGGAAGGAATTGTGATATGTGTAAGAAGTTTTTTATTTCGATTTACCACCCAGAATCTCCTTATACGGTGTATTGTAAAGACTGTTTTTTTAGCGATGCTTGGGATCAATATGCCACCGGTAGGGACTATGATGCGGAAAAAAGTTTTTTCGAACAATTTCGAGCGCTTGATCTGGAGGCTCCAAAAATGGGTACGGTTGGATTGAATACGGAAAATTGTGATTACACGAACTATTTTGGTGACTCAAGAAATTGTTATCTTACTTTTGCGGGTACTTTGAATGAAGACTGTTTGTATGGATCCGGAATAAATAACTCTAAAAATGCCCTTGATTCTCTTGGAATAAAGAAAAATGAATGGACATATGAAAATGTTAATTCCGCTCAGTGCCACCAAGCCAAATATTTGGAACTGTGTTTTCAATGTTCCGAATCTGCTTTTCTATTTGATTGCCGTAGCTGTCAGAACTGCTTCATGTGTACAAACTTGCGCCAAAAGAAATATCATATCCACAATCAAGCCTATTCTCCCGAAGAATATAAATCTAGGATGCAAGCGATAGACTTTGGTTCATATGAAACTATCGAAATGTTGAAAAAGGAGTTTGAAATATTAAAACGAAATACTTTCCATCGGAACTTAAAAGTAGATAACAATGAAAATGTTATAGGTGAGCGTGTTTATAGTTCTAAAAATTGTTATCAATGCTTTGATCTTATAAGTTGTGAAGATTGTCGTTATTGTGCATATGGGGCCGGAGGAAAAGATTGTATGGATATGTATGCCTTGTATCCTCCCACAGAACTGTGTTATTGGAGTTTCGGTTTATACCATTCTTACAATGTGAAATGGAGTATTTTGTGTGCTCAAAGCCAAGACATGGAGTACTGCTTGGTGGATGAATTCTCGAAACATTCTTTTGGCTGCAATAATCTTCATCATTCCGAATATGCGATTTTAAATAAAAAATATTCTCCGGAAGATTATACCGATTTGAGGAAAAAGGTTATTGAAGACATGAAAGCCCGAGGAGAGTACGGAGAATTTTTCCCTCCGGAATTAAGTCCATATGCTTATAATGAAACGGTGGCAAATGAGTATTTTCCTTTGAGTAAAGAAGCGGCATTAGAAAAGGGTTGGCGATGGATAGATGCATCTAATACAGAGACGCAAGATCTTGCGTCTGTACCATTAATTCCAGATCAGATTTCTGATGTGGGGGAAGATATCTGCAAAAATACTTTAGGATGTGTGAATTGTCAAAAGCGCTATAAAATAATCCAGCAGGAGCTGAAGTTTTATAAAAATATGACGATTCCTATTCCTCGGAAATGTCCGGACTGTCGGCACAAGGATCGTATGGCGTTGAGGAATCCGCGGAAGCTGTGGGAACGGGGGTGCGCGAAGTGTGGGGAGGAGATGAAAACAAGTTATTCATCGGAACGACCAGAAGAAATTTATTGTGAAAAATGTTATTTGAAAGAGGTGTACTAGTTACCAAGTAACAGTGAACAACGAAGAAAGTTAGGAATTAAGAATAAGAAGAGAGAAGTTAATGTAGGTTTTTACTACAGGAATAAACTTCTATTTTTACACTTATTAACTTATAAGTTGTAAACTGTTACCTGTTACCTGTTCACTGTTCACTGCTAACTAGATTCAATGTCTGCAATTAGTCAAACCTGTCGCCTTACCGGAAAACTTTTTGAAATCAGCGAAGCTGATCAGGAATTTTATATGAAAATGGGAGTTCCAATTCCCACGATGTGTCCTGAGGAGCGAATGCGTCGCCGATTTGCCTTTCGGAATGAACGGAAGCTGTATCGGAGAAAGTGTAGTGCAACGGGACAAGATATACTTTCTATTTACCACCCCGATGTTCCGTTTCCGGTCTATGAGACCAGTTATTGGTGGGGAGATTCCTGGGATCAGTATGCCAATGGAAGGGATTTTGATTTTAATCGGTCCTTTTTCGAACAATTTGCAGAGCTTCAAAAAGTGAGTCCTGTGGCTGCTCGAGCCGTTCATTTAGCGAGTATGCAAAATTCCGATTATTGTAATGCGTGCAATGGGATGAAAGATTGTTATATGGTTTTTGAGGCTTCGCAGGATGAACGATGTCTGTATAGTCGAGGGATTTATTTTGGTTTTGACTGTGTTGATTGTTTGGGAATGGATCATTGCGAAGGGTGTTATGAATGTGTGGATTGCCAGCATTCCACTTTTTCGAAATATCTTTTTCATTCGAAAACGTGCAGTGATTGTCACTTTAGTGCCAATTTGATCGGGTGTTCAAACTGTTTTGGTTGTGTAAATTTACGGAATAAGACGTATCATTTTTTCAATCAGCCCTATTCGAAAGAAGAATACGAAAAGAAAGTACAGGAATTGAAGTCCCTCAAATCGACGGAAGATATTTTCAAAACATTTGAAGCGTTTCGGCTTCGATTTCCAGTCAAATATGCTCATCAAATGAACACTCAGAATTCTACGGGAGACTACTTGAGCAATGTGAAAGATTGTCAGGAATGTTATGACGTGGAGGAAGCGGAAAACTGTAATTATTGTACCGATATTTCAGGTGGGAATGGAGGAAGTCATCATTCTTTGGATATTCACTTAGCGTTTATGGGTATTGAATATTGTTATGAATGTCACGCGGTCGGAATGAATTCTCAGAATGTTATGTTCTGTGATGCAACTTGGGGTGGAGCCAGTAATGTCATGTATTCTCGATACTGTGTGAATGGCTGCCAAGATTGTTTTGGATGTATTAGTCTGAAGAAGGCGAGATATTGTATTCTCAATAAGCAATATACGAAGGAGGAGTATGAGAGTTTGGTGCCGAGGATTATTGAGCAGATGAAAGGGGCGTTTATCGTTGATCGTTTATCGAACATGATGGGAAACTCTCATGAAAGCGAAAATATGTTGATAAACGATAAACGCTCAACGATAAACGAATTTGGGGAATTCTTCCCCGCTCATATGTCTACTTTTGCTTACAACGAATCTTTTGCTCAAGATTATTTTCCTTTGACGAAAGAGCAAGCCTTGCAACTTGGTTATACGTGGAGAGATCAAGAAGTGAATATTCAAAGTGTTTCACCAGCGGAAATGATTCCGAATGTTCCGGTCTGCGACCACTGTTCGAAACAATTTCGAGTTATTCCTCAAGAAAAAGTCTTTTATGAAAAATGGAATGTTGTGGTGCCGAAGGTGTGCTTCGAATGCCGGCATAAGAGAAGAATGAGTTACAAAAACCCGAGAAGGATGTATGTGAGGAATTGTATGAAATGTACTAAAGAAATTCAGAGTACGTATAGTCCGGAAGGGAAAGAAATGGTATATTGTGAACAATGTTATTTGGAGGAGGTGTACTGAGAGGAATTTTCTTCGGTTACGAAGAAAGAGGGGTATCCCGACAGGTCGGGATGAGGGAGTTGTACTGAGGGTTTGTATGAATTAATTTTAATTTCTTCATTTACTAACGTTTTTCATTTTTAGTTTTTAGATTTTAATTTATGTTCCAAACCTGCCGCATCACCGGAAAACCTTTTGAAATCAGTGAAGCTGATCAGGCTTTTTATACTAGTATGAAAGTTCCTCTTCCGACCTTGTGTCCGAGTGAGCGATTTCGGAGGAGAATGGCCTATCGGAGTGAAACTTCGGTTTATATGAGGAAGTCATCCAAAACGGGAGAGACTATTTTTTCCATGTATCCGGAGGGAGTCCCATTTCCCGTGGTGGAGAAAGATTATTGGTGGGGAGATACATTTGATGCGAGCGTGTACGCGAGAGAGTATGATTTTTCAAAAGGATTTTTCGGACAGTTTCAAAGCTTGCATGATGTGGTTCCTCATTTTCCTCTCAGTATTATCAATATTGAGGAGAGTGAATGGGTCAGTAATGCAGGGAATTTGAAGAAATGTTTTATGCTCTTTGGTTCGAATTACTGCCGAGATTGTATGTATGGGCAATTGCTGAATTACTCTGAAGATTGTATTGATTGTTCCAATCTTAAACGTTGT
>CAZQCN010000066.1:0-6477 GCA_964592185.1 uncultured Candidatus Peribacteria bacterium | reverse complement strand
GATGAATCGTCTTCGTCGGTAGATTGCTTCTCGTTGTTTGGAGAGGACATCATCATATTCCAATACATGTTTTCTGACGTCGAAATTGGATCCTTCAATTCTTTTTTGTGCGGATTCGATAGATTTAGAAATAATGGCATTTTCAATCGGCATATCTTCAGGAACTTTCAATACATTCATCATGGTTTTGATTCGATCACCACCGAAAATTCGCATGAGATCATCTTCCATGGAGACAAAAAATTGTGTTTCTCCGGGATCTCCCTGACGACCACTTCGACCTCGGAGCTGATTGTCGATACGTCGAGCTTCATGTCGTTCGCTTCCGATAATGCAGAGACCGCCGAGTTCTCGAACGTTGACGCCCAGTTTGATATCGGTCCCACGTCCTGCCATGTTGGTAGCAATAGTGACCGCTCCGTGTTGTCCGGCTCGAGCAATAATCTCCGCTTCTCGCTCGTGTTGTTTGGCATTGAGGACTTCGTGTTGGATTCCTTCTCTTTCAAAAAGTTTCGAAAGCAATTCTGAAGTTTCGATAGAAGCCGTTCCGATGAGAACGGGCTGTCCGGATTTATATTTTTCTTTTACTTCTCTGGCAATAGCAATGAATTTTCCTTTGGTGGATTTGTAAATTCTATCTCGCTTATCATTTCGAGTAATCGGTTGATTGGTTGGAATAACGATAACTTCCAATCCATAAATTTGATAAAATTCTTCAGACTCTGTTTCTGCAGTTCCGGTCATACCCGCTAGTTTTTCATAGAGCCGAAAGTAGTTTTGGAAGGTAATTGATGCGAGGGTTTTGGATTCTCTTTTGACTTCGACATTTTCTTTGGCCTCAATGGCTTGATGCAGACCGTCGCTATATCTTCGTCCTGGCATGAGTCGTCCAGTGAATTCATCGACGATAATAATTTCTCCGTCTTTTATCACATAGTCAACGTCACGTTTGAAAAGAACAGAAGCTTTCAGTGCCTGTTCGATATGGTGGACTTCGGTAAATCCAGCATCGGTATAGATATTATCGACTCCAAGCAATTCTTCCATTTTTGCAATTCCCGTTTCATTCAGAAGCACAGAATTTGATTTTTCATCGATGGTATAATGGAGATCTTTTTGAAGTTTTGGAATGAGGCGGGAATATACAATATATTTATTGGTTGATTCTTCAGCGGCCGCAGATATGATGAGAGGAGTTCGAGCTTCGTCAATTAGTATAGAGTCTACTTCATCGACGATAGCAAAATGGAGGCCACGTTGCACCATGCCTTCCGCATTGGGAGCCATGTTGTCTCGAAGATAGTCGAATCCGAGGTGATTATTGGTCGCATAGACGATATCGGCCTGGTAGCATTGTTTTCTTTCAGTAGGACTCTGACCTTCTACGATGAAACTGCAAGTCATTCCAAGAAATTCGTAGAGAGGCCCCATTTCAGTAGCATCACGTCGTGCGAGGTAGTCGTTGACGGTTACGATCTGTACTCCTTTGCCTGTGAGAGCATTCAGGTATGCAGGGAGGGTGGCTACGAGAGTTTTTCCTTCTCCTGTTTTCATTTCAGAAATTTTTCCTTGGTGAAGGACGATTCCACCGAGTAACTGTACGTCGAAATGTCTCATGTTCAAAACCCGTTTGCTTGCTTCTCGTACGACCGCGAAAGCTTCTGGAAGAATATCATCAAGTGTTTTCCCTGTTTCAAGCATTTCTTTGAACTCGAGTGTTTTTTGTTGTAACGCATCGTCTGAAAATTCAGAAAAATGTTGTTCAAAACTATTAATTTTAGTAACCAGTGGTTGAATTTTTTTAATCAATTTTTCGCTATTGTTTCCGAAGAGTTTTTGGAGCAAAGTCATAGAGTTTTTTAAGCTCGTACAGACTACTTGAAAGGATTCTTAAAGACAAGACTTTCCCTAGGTTGTTTTTATCCTATGATTTCATTAAGATGAAAGAAAAATTGTATGAAAAGATTGTTTCTTGTTTGTATCATCGTGTTCTTTTTGAGTGGATGTTCCTTGACCCAAGGAGTGAGAAACGTGCGCGAATTTTTTGATCTCAAAGAAGCTTCAGAGCTGTATAACTCTGAAACTCCCGACACGATAGAAAATAAAAAAAGCTTTGAATTTCATCTAGGAGTGCCGGTGTCTGAAGATGTTCGAGATATCCTTGCATATGCAGAACTCTGGACTGATTCCATCTATCTTTTTTCCTTTCAAGCAGAAGAATCGACTATTGAAAATATTCTGAAAATTAAGCAGATGAGTATGCAGGAAATGGTGGAATCTCCTATAGAAAAGGATTTGGTTTGGTGGGATGAAGATTTGATCGATACTTTTCAGAAGTATCATTATAGTGATGACCGCTCTTCTCGTGTGCTTTGGTACGATGAAAAAAATAAACAAGCGTTCTATCAAGAATTTCAGTTTTGATATTTCTAAAAATCTATAATTAAGGCTGACAGCAGAGTAATCTGCTTTAAACTTCTAGAGTTTGTGTTACAATTTTACTGTTTTCCCTCTTCTTCATGCTTTTTGACACTTTCACAAAAAATCCCGGAGTTGCTTTTCTATGTGTTCTTCTTGCCGCTATTCCTATCGGATTTTATTTGTGGTTTTTCTTGAAAAAAGATCGTGAACCTCGTCGAGTTGTTATAAAAACCTTTGCTATCGGGTGTTTTTCAGTCGTGCCTCTTTCATTGATGCAATATTTTTTCGCAAATAATCCTTCATTCAATATTTATGATATGATTCATAATAATGTTTCGAGTGCTGTTTTGATGTGGGGGTTGATGTATTTGTTTATTGGAGCGACAGAAGAGTATGCGAAACATCTCGTTGTACGAATCATTGATCACAAGGATCGTGCCTTTCACCGGATCGTCGATGGGATTGAAATGTCATTGATCGCGGCCCTGGGATTCTCATTTATTGAACATATTGTTTATTTTATAGCTATTTATAATAGAGGAGGGTGGTCAGAACTTTTGGTTCCTTTCATTTTTCGTGCAACTTTGACTACCTTGGCTCATGCGACTTTCTCGGCAATCTATGGGTATTATTATGGACGGTCTCGTTTCCAAAAGGACTTCGTGACGAAGCAGCGAACCGTGTTTCAAGGGCTTCTGATTGCGATGGTGCTTCATGGTATTTTTAACACCTTGCTTGAGTTCAATATTGCTTGGGGCATTATTCCTCTCTTGGTATTACAACTTGTTTTTATTTTGAATCAATTAAAGAAAGAAGGGAATAAGTTTATGATGCGATGGCGGTAACGCTAACGCAGAGACGCAAGATCTTGCGTCTGTACTGGAGAAGAAAAGTATGGATTATTTTGCGAATTCCCTTAAAAAATGCCACAATACAAATGCCATTTGGAAAAATCTTCGTTTTGTGATATAATGAGACGAAAACCCAAATAAATAACCAATTTTTATGGATAATTACAACCCTCAAAACCCAGCGTATCCTGCTGGCATGCCCCCAATGAATCCACAAGGATATCCTCAAGCTCAACCAGCTGAAGTAGCATATACGAATCCTGGCGCTCCTGCGTATACAGCGGCTCCTGATCCTATGAATGCCTATCATCAACCAACGATGCCTCCAGCACAATCTTCTCCAGCAGCTATGTCTCCAGAAGCGATGGCTTTCTTGAGTGGAAGTGATATGGGCTCTTCGAAGAAATCTGCAAAGAAGGGAGGAGGAGGATTTTTTGGAGGGTTTATCGGTGGAATTCTTGCTGTAGTGATTGTCGGTGGAGTTCTTTTCTTCAATGGAGCTATTACTCTCGAGGATCTCATGGGTACTGCCTCTCCGAGTGACGTTTCGAGTCAAGTGATGGGGTTGGACGATTCAGTCAAGAAGATGGAAGTGACTACAACTACTATGAATACAGCTTTGGAAGAACTCACAAAAAAAATAGAAGAAATGACGACCGCGAGTGAAACTCAAACAGAGTCATTTACAAAGATGGAAGAAACCGTAAAAACACTTTCTGACGACGTTGATGCTTTGAAGAAAGGAACAAAACCTTCTACAACGACTCCTTCAACGAATAGTGGGACGAACACGAATAATGGAGGTTTGAGTGCGGATGATATCAGGAATTTACTCAATCCACCTCGCTAATATTCACGGATAATTATGAGAAGCACGTCATGAAAATGACGTGTTTTTTGTTTGTGCGTTTATGTATAATGCAATTAATTTACATGATATATGAACATTCAAGAAAATATTTCCCTCTCTCCTCTGACTACGATGGGAGTCGGTGGACGAGCTCGATACTATGCGATGGTTCAATCAGAAGGTGATTTGCAGGAAGCCCTTCAATTTGTCAAAAAAGAAAATATTCCATTTTATATTTTTGGGAATGGAAGCAATATTTTGTTTCCTGATGAAGGATATGCTGGATTAATTATTCATAATCGAATTCAAACGGTTCATACCGAAGGGGATCGTGTGATCCTCGGAGCAGGTGTTCTCCTGAATACTGCCATTATGGAACTCATGAAAAAAGGTTTTTCTGGTTTCGAAAAGATGTTTGGGATACCTGGAACGATCGGCGGAGCGGTGTTTCAAAATGCTTCTGCCTATGGACAAGAAATTTCTACGCATCTTATTTCTGGTCGAGTCATCAATACTGAAAATCTCGGCATCGAAACATGGGAAAAAGATGATTTCCAATTTTCTTATCGTATGAGTGCTTTGAAGGCTTCGCATGGAAAATATCTTCTTATAGATGCGTTATTTGAATTCCCTCGAGAAGATTCCCAGATCATCGCTGCTCATGTCGCAGAAGTAAACAAGGAACGCCAAATTCGTCCTATTGGAAAAAGCGTAGGTTCCTTCTTCAAGAATCCAAGTAATGAAGTAGGTGCTGGGAAACTCATCGAAGCAGCGGGTCTCAAAGGATTCCAAATTGGAGGAGCGATTGTTTCTCCTGTTCATGCCAACTATCTCATGAATACAGGTACGGCTACTCGGCAAGACATTTTAGAGCTCTCAAAATACGTGAAACAAAAGGTTTTCGAAAATTCGGGGATTGAATTAGAGGAGGAAGTTAGGGTAGTGTAGGACTAGCTAACAGGTAACAGTGAACAGATAACAACGTTATAAATTAAAAATTCAAAGGGAAAAGTTTTTTTGTATTCATTTCGACCGAAGCGGAGAAATCTTCTCTCATTTGATTCCAATTTTTATTTTCTAACTTTTCGTTGCCAACGTTGTTAATTGTTACCTGTTCGTTGTTAATTAGTCTTAACTTTCTTCCTATGAACATTCAAATCCACACTACTCACATCAACCTTTCTGATACACAAAAAGAATACATTACTGAGAAGATTTCAAATCTCGGGAAATATGGCAAACAAATTGATGACGAAGCGACACTCGTGCATGTCGATGTCAAAAAACTTGATCACGTGAACAAAAAAGAAAAAGTAGAAATTGATATCCGTATGAAAGTCCCTGGAGGAGATTTTTTTGTGCAGGAAACGGGAATCACTCCGGAGGAGACGATTGATAAGGCAGTTTTAAAATTTCGACATCAGATAGAGAGGTACAAGGATAAAAAGGATCATTTGCATGATGGAGGGATTGGGGAGGAAGGGGCTTCTTTATAATTCTATCCAATATCGTCTTACCATTTCTCCTTGTACATCATGGATATCTTGAAGTACTCCTCCGTTTTTTTCAATGATTTTTTGTGAATGGATATTTTTGTTACTGCAGGTGATGAGGACTCTAGAGAGTCCGAGTGTTTGAGCTTTTGAGAGTGCTAGTTCGAGAATTTTTGTTCCATAGCCTTGGTTTCGAGCAAATGGAGGGATAGAGTAGCCGATATGCCCCCCACGTTTTTCGAGTGATTCATTCAGATGATGGCGGATATTCACCTGTCTGACAAATCGATCATTGTCTATTAACCAATATGTACTATTGGGGACCGCATGTGGTGGAAGGTTGATGCCTTGAGAGCGATCTTCCGCTCTTTTGATATATTCATCGATATTCTGAGGTTTTGTAGGATTGTTCCAGAAGCCAGTAGTGTTTTCCGCTTCGAATGCTTTGAGAGCCTGTTCTACTTCTGCTGTATATTGTTTGTTTGGTTTGATGAGGTGCATGTGGGGCGATGATATTTCGAGACTTTATTGTATGAACTATATCAATTTCTTATGTGATTTTACAACTATGTGTGTTTGAATATTCAAAAGAACGAAACTACGAAAAAACCATCCAATCTGGATGGTTTTTTATGTTTATCGATTGAGACTTGGTCGACTAAACGGATCAGAGGAATCATCGTTTGAGTTGATTGGTTCGCTTGGGAGAGGGGGTGGAGCTTGGAAGTCAGGAATCGCATCTTCTGAATTGGTGAACGATGGAGTCTTTGGAAAATCTGGCATATGTTGTTCCGTTGAAACCGACGGCGATAGAGGAGCCATATCTGGCGTCTGAACGAATGGGTTTTCGTGAGATGGTGAT
>CAZQCN010000065.1:6210-6520 GCA_964592185.1 uncultured Candidatus Peribacteria bacterium | reverse complement strand
CAATTCTTTGTTTCATTTCACTCGCTGCTTTGTTGGTGAACGTGACGGCAAGAATGTTACTCGCATTCACTTTTTTTTCAGCGATGAGGTACGCGATACGGTGAGTGAGAGTTCGTGTTTTTCCGGTGCCTGCACCAGCGAGAATCAGCATCGATCCAGTGGTGTGAGTGACGGCTCGTTGTTGTTCGGGATTGAGATCTTGGATGAGGAGGGTATCTTGCATAGTTGACTTTAGGAATGAATTTGATATAATGAGTTTAGTCACCACGAAAAGGATCCTTACACTGTTCTGTCTCTGTCGGGAGCCTTT
>CAZQCN010000065.1:3920-6200 GCA_964592185.1 uncultured Candidatus Peribacteria bacterium | reverse complement strand
TTTTCACTTTTGTGGAGCTTATGTTTTAAATCATTTAAAAAGGTAATTGCCACTTGTGTGTTTTTTAAAAGAATAGAACATTTCTTCCCGTTTGGAGCGATAAGTCTTTCGAATTTTTTATTTTTTACCAAGAAATTTACCAAAGACGTGAAATCACCATCTCCGGTTATAATAATAGCTTTATCAAATTGATTTTCGTAGTAGTCACATACGGTTTTTAATACAAGATCCGTATCACAATTTCCTTTTAAAGTATTTAGATTCTTAACTGTTTGTTTAAATATTATTTCGAAACCTGAAGATTGGAAAAAATTGTATAGTTTTGTGTTTTCAGCAACATATCCCATAAAGATATATGCTTTTTGAATTGAAAACTTTTCCTTTAACCATATTCTGAATTTTTTGTAATCTAGTTTCCAGCCATCAATTCCTTTGTGGAGATTCGCAGCATCAATATAGGCGATATTATTTCCTTTTTCTTTCATTTTCACTTTTTAGTGGCCCCATTCTAGCAAATGTGGGAGAAGAAGAAAGGTGAATAGATTTTGCACTTCAGAAATTTGCAGAAAGTGTTATGAAATGCTACTATGACCCTCATTTAATTTGATTTATGACTGAGGGAGAGATGTCTTCTCAACTTAACGTAATATTTTCTCAATCATTGTCAGCCGAAGCGACTAATATTGCAGTTGCAAGATTAATTCATAATAATCCAGAATTTGAATTGAGTGTGCTTAGGATTTTTGATTTGAGAACGAGAAATATTATTAAAGGTCTGGTTGAGGAGCATAAAAGAACTTCTCCCAGTAATGAAATTGTAGATACCTGTGTTCCGAGCTATGAAAAAGTAATAAATTACCTCAAAGCAACTGGCATGGTTACGGAAGAAGGGAAAATTCCTACTGAGATCGACGGTGTTTACAGGAAAGACAAAAATGGCGAAGATTGTATTATTCCGACTCTAAAAGCACTTGAAGAGAAGTACGCCTTTTGGATTGCTAAGCAAAAACTTGAGAGAACCGATGAGTATAAAGATGTCATAGTTTTTTTAATAGATCCCATAGCTTTTGGAAATAATACTAAACGATTTGAAATAATGCATAGGTATATGCAAAGTAAGGCTTTTTTGAGTAAAAATCCTCATATAAGTAGAAAAAGACCTTTATCTATATTTGATGGTGTCGCAGAAGGTGTCACAAATCTACTATATAAGCCTCTTTTTCTTGAAAATGGAGGACTGTCTACAGAATTTGGATATAATAGTCCATGGGTTCTTGAATATCAGGAACAAAAAGATACATTTTCAGGATTTCATATAACTCCCATAGTTGTGAGATACCAAGTTATTAAGGAAGAAGGGAAAATAATTCGATTCAATTCAGTCATCAGGTTTACTATTGAGGAGAATAACGAAGAAGTGGTTAGGCTAACAGAGGGATTTCCCAGAGTACCGAATTACAGATATTATTCCAAGGAGGATTCGATGATGCCTGATATCTTTGCTGTGATGGAGTTTATTGCTATGAATACAGATACAGGGTCGGAGGGTAAGATTCCTGAATATTCACTTGGTCCAGATAAAGATGAAAACTGGCAGGGAGTATGGTGTGGAGCTTACGAACATCTAGAGCCAAATAGAACAACCAGTATTCGCTTCCTTCGATTATTTTGGGAGAATGATTTTAAACAGTACCGATTATGCTGGAATGATTCTGATAAATTGAGATGATTTTTTTGATGAGTTATGCGATGCGATGAGTGGAGTATGTGTCTTTTTCCTGCCAGCCCCAGCGAGGATGAGCATGGGCCCAGTGGTGTGGGTGACCGCACGTTGCTGTTCGGGATTGAGATCGGAGACGATAGGATGCATGAGGCTTTTTTAGTGGCAGCATTCTAGCAAATGTGGGGGAAGAAGAAAGGTGAATATTCAACAAATTACTCTTGTATATGCATCTTAAATATTGTACAATCGCTAACTTTAAAATATTTTTATGAGTTTCAAGAATGATTTCCCAGAAAATGCTCGAGACAATCCTAAGGCTCTTTTGTTTTATTACTATCAGAGAAACGATTTTTTAAAGGCCGCTATACTATTAGCTCGAGATCCTACTTTGTTTCATACCTTAGGATGTCAAACACAAAAGGTTCTCAACGCAGATACCTATTTACGTAAAGAAGTGCGTGAGGTATTTATGAGAATGAATCCAGATATAATGGTATATGGGGCAATATCTTTAGAGCATTATTCACAACCTGTGAAGTAGAGTTTCTTTTTTTATT
>CAZQCN010000065.1:0-3901 GCA_964592185.1 uncultured Candidatus Peribacteria bacterium | reverse complement strand
GTAGTACTCACCCCTATTCCAAATAATATAAGGTGAATTTGGTGTGGTAGTTAAAAGATTTTTGTCGGTTTTTGGACAGGTTCTCTGAAAGAGTTGAACCCCGCCGGGTTTTTTGCCACATTTATTCATTCTTTTTGTATTCGTTTTCTTCAGTTTTCTTTCACTTTTTGTTAGTGGGGATCATCTTGGGGAACTTCGGGAATCTTAGAGTAAAGCGGTTTTTTTCATGTTCTTCAGTTTCAGCTTGAGATTTATACCTAAGCTGTTCTTCCAATTTAGAGAGGTCTTGATTCTCAGGTATTTGTAAAACATATTCAACTAACCAAGTTTCCCTATCACGTCCATTAAATAATCTATACATGATTCGATCTTTATAATATCTCCAAATGTTTTGTAAACAGGGTAAATCATCCGATTCCATTATTGCCTGCGCATTCTGCAAATCAAAATTTGGAGTATTTAAGAAATTTAAATTATATATATGATCATGGAAGTTGTAGCATACATCACTGAATATTTTATCCCAGTCAGAGTAAATTGTACGTAATTGTTCGTAAAGCCTTATCGTTTTTTGTATATGTGACTCTAAAGCTTGAAGATCCTCAAAAGCCTGATCAGCGACAAAAATCTGAACATTGTTAATAACATGAACCTCGCTAGATTCAATTTCATCTTCCACCCGATATTTTTGAGGCAGATGGTGGAATATATCATTGTCTCGAAAGGGGGTGAAAATTTCATACATTTCTCTCTGTTCTTGCATCTTTTCATTCAACAACCTTTCCCATTCCACATAACACCATCTGCGAGTTAATAACCATGAAGCTATATCTCGTTGGTGATTCTTTGGATCTACAAATACAACTCTTTCAGAATTTAAAAAAGAAGATGGTTCGGGATGTAAAGAAGGTCGTTTTTTCATAATGAAATATTGAAGTTATGTATGATAATCGAAGCTGTCTATATTTTCAATTCCTCAATAAAGCTATCTCGTATTACATGAAGTATTTGCAATATAAAATACTGTCGATTTTTTCGGCAAAATCTGATATACTAAAGATATGATTACAGATATCCTTATAAAAAACGGGTTTACAGAAAAAGAAGCCAAATTGTATATGGCGGTTTTGGAAGGCGGGGAACTTACCTTGGCCCAAGCGGCCAAAAAGGCCGGGTTAAAACGTTCTACGGTGTACAGTCTCGTGGAAGGTATGAAGAAACAGGGATATGTATCTCTCCTCAAACAGCGTGGTATACACTACATCACTGCTCTATCACCGAGACTCCTTATCGAACAGTTTGAACATGCAACACAGTTGGCGAAATCATCTCTTCCTCAGCTTATTGATCTGGCATATGCTTCGCCGATGAAGCCACGGATCTACTTTTATGAAGGGATAGAAGGCATAAAAAAGATACTCATGGATGCGGCGAGTTGTAAAAGAGACTATGTTGGGTTTATCGATTATGCACTGATGCCGAAAGAGTTGTATGTGTATATTCGGGAAAAGGTGGCTCCGGAACGGAGTCAAAATAAGACTTTTTTGAGGCTTCTTATGCCCAAAAATGAAGCGAATAAAAAAATTCTCAAAGAATACGTTGAACAAGTCGAACATCGTTTGGTGAATTTCCCTTCTGACAGAAATCATATTGAGATTCTGATCTATGACCACAGCAAGATTGGTTTTATGTCTTTTGTAAAAAATGAGATGTTTGGGCTCGTATTGGATTCAGAAGCAATTCATCAGACTTTGGAAGATCTGTTCATGTTGATTTGGGAGCAGAATGGGTGAGGAGTGGTAAAAGCGTATTTATTGATTTTTGCTCTCGTCTTCGAGTACTTGTTTTAACTTCTCTCGTAAATGAGGCATCATTTTTTGAGCTACTAGGATACCGTAGGATTTTTCATGTCCTTCTTTTAGGGGATGATAATCAAAATGTATTTCATCATCTTTTAACTGGAAACCTAAATGATATGATTGAGTAAAGTGTGGAAATTTGCTTTCGAGAAAAGAGACACTATCATGATTATGGGTAGAACAGACTACGTCGTGTCCCAGTTCTATAATATAGCTTATGATTCCTACTTGGAGTTTCGATTGATCGGCTGGGGTGGTAGTAGAACCTAATTCGTCAAATATTATTAAACATTTCTCTCCTTTTTTCGAAGCTTCTTCCAGTTTTGATAGTATAACTTGAATGTTACCTATTTCTTTATAGTATGAACTTTTGCCACTTTCTATGTCTCCTTCTATTCTGTCAAAGAAGAATATCTCTGAATAATCAGGGATGGTAGATCCTTCAGCTGCATTCGCTACTCCCCAATTTCTTGCCAGTTGTATGTTTTCACATAATACATTCAATATAATGCTTTTTCCAGAACCATTGGGCCCAGTGATAATAGACAAGGGTTTTTTGAAATCTATTGAATTTCTCTTGTAGTTCTTGTTGTCCAAAAAATTGGTAGTAGCTTCTTTGAGATCTATATGATCACTTATACTCACTTCGTTGAAATTAGAAGAGCTCATTTCTGATAAGAATTCTAGTAAGTTTTTTATTTCTATTATATCTTTCTGGAAGACTTTTCCGAATGAAGGCGTACTATTTTTCTCTCCTTTTTTTAACTTCAAACTCAAAATTTCTCTATAACTAGAATCGCTCAGTATGTTTTTAAAATATTTTAATATGTTCTCTGATATAGGAGTATCAATACTCTTCAAATTTCTGAATATCTGTAAAATTTCTTTTTTTGTTTCTACTAAATTCTTAATAAGTAAAAGATTTTGATCAAGCACGAGAAATTGCATGAGGCTGAAGTTGGCTTTGAGTTTTGGATCGAATTTTTTTACAATTTTATCAAGTTGAGTAAGTTCTCTTATAGATATTTCATTGATAGCGTGAGCAGGGAAGCGGACATATCTCATTCTCCTGAGAAGTATATGGATCTTTCTATTAAGAGTTTTGTTTTCTTTTTCTTCATTTTTACAATGTTCTAATTCCTCTTGAAGAGATTTTGCGAGAGCAAACATTTCTTCATGTATTGGTTGCCAAGTTTTTGGACAGAGGAATCGGTTGGTTTCGAATATAAAGACAGCATGCTTGATATTATTTACGTCTGACCAGTTCATATTTTCTAGTAGATTTTTATATAGGCTTTTTTTTCTTTTCTCCAGATGTTCAATGGTATTCCTATCCATATTGAATGTTTTTGAAAAATCTATGTCTTTACTTATTTTTTCAATCTTTTCCTTTATTTCTTTTTCTATAGCTCCATCATTTCTAAAGATATTTATAGTATTATTGAAATCTTTTTGAGATTTATTCGTGGCAAGTTGGTAGTCTAGTATGCTGAGATGCTTCAAGTTTTGTATGATTGAGTCTAAAATCTTTGGGTTTTCTTTGCATTTTTTTAGGGTGTCTTTTCTTTGCTGTCTGATAGTAGAGGAGATTTCACCATCACCAAAAAGCAGGTTTTCCAAAAACTTCCCATGATTAATTCCTTGGATATTTTGTTCTATAAGATACTCAGATGAAAAAATATTTTTTAGAGAAAATTGATTTTCTGTACTGTTGAAAATGTGTATTTTTCTTTCTAGAGTAAGAGGTTGTATGCTATCTAATAAATTGAACTGAAAATCCGATATTTTTTTTGTACTGCTCTTTTTACTCGGGAATATTGTTCGGGAGATATTGAAATCTATTTTATTTTCGAACATTTCTGCAAATTTAAAGATTTTTTCTGATATTCCTGTACTTTTTGCTATTTCTATAGCAAATGATTGGAACGATTGATTCTCGAGTAACTTATGATCGGTATGCACTTCTCCATTCTCCCACCTACTATCGAAGCTGTATTGTTTGGCAATATTTAAATTGCGTATATGGTTTTGGAATCTGGTAT
>CAZQCN010000064.1:0-6554 GCA_964592185.1 uncultured Candidatus Peribacteria bacterium | reverse complement strand
TAAGAATAATAAAAAATATATTGCTGATCAAGCTGGGACGTTTGAGCTTCTCATGCTCAAAAGTATGGGACAAAAAAGTTCGGGGATTTTTGATGCTAAAGTGCTTACCATGATCGATGATGCTTTGAGTAATATGGTGACGATTGATGCTCGAGGAGCATACCTTCCTACCCGAAATCAGGTTCAGTATGAGCTCTATGAATCATCTATCAAAAATACAGCGATGTATGTTGCTCTTCTTTCTGAAAAAAATGTGGATGACCTTGTTATTGATAAGATTCTTCGATGGCTGATAGCGAGTCGAGATCATGTGGGAGCATGGGGGAGCACGAATGCGACGAAAGAAGTGTTCAATGCTTTTGCTGTATACCAACAAGTAACGGGAGAATCTGCTGGAGATCTCGAGGCTCATGTTTCTCTCGACAACCAAGAAATTGGTTCGTATATCTGGAAAAAAGATGGAATCTTTGATGTGTTACATATCTTCAAGCCATTGAGTGATTTGGCTACAGGGGTGCTGCATGCTTTGAATTTGAAAAAATCTCCAGATGATAAGAAGCTGTTTTACGATATGAGTCTCAAGTATTATCTTCCTATAGAAGACGTTGCCTCACGAGAAGAGGGCTTTCGGATTGAGAGAAATTTTTACACAGCCACGGATACTGAGTTCATTACTCCCGTGAAAGAAGCTGAAGCAGGAGAAGTGCTTCAAGGTCGTATTAAAATATTCGTTCCGAAGGAGCGAAATAATGTGGCGATAGAAGATTATATTCCCGCAGGAATGGAATTGGTGAATTCAGAACTTTCAACAGAAAATATTGATGTATATGAGGATGAAGAAAGTTTCAAAGATGATGCTTTGCTTTGGCAGGAAAATCATACTCTATATCCAAGTTATGAGGAGTATAGAGATGATCGACTGTTCCTCTTCATGGAGCATTTGAGTCCTGGAGAGTATGAATACACTTATTACATTCGAGCTCTTATTCCTGGGAATTACCAACACATGCCAGCGTATATTTCGGAGATGTATACACCAGAGAATTTCGGAAGAACCCAAGGGGAGTGGGTGGGGATAGAAGAGAAGTCTGATCAGGCTTCTGAGTAATTACGTATGATGGTAGCGCGAAGAGCAGAGACGCATAATGTTGCGTCTCTGTATCTTGTTCTTAATTTCTTAAATTTCTTCACTCTTTGGATAAAATTGTTTTTCAAAAAACTCCACAATTATCCCAACCATTTTCTGAAATAGCATAGGATTGCTGAATCGATGATCCGCTCCTTCGATGATTCTGAGTTCTGAGTTATCGATAGCCCCATACAAGTGTCGGCTTTGTTCTACGGGAACGTCGAGATCTTTGTCTCCATGTATGATGATAGTTCGAGTTTGTATTTTCTGTGCGATTAAATATCCATCGTTTTCTTTGGCATCTCTCCAGAAGTTGTATCGAAGGGGATGTTCCATCCCAGACGAATCTTTGAGCATGATGTAGTCATTTTCTCTCCACCGATCGACGTATTCTGGATCTTTGGTGTCCCAGATCATTTCCATCCAATTTGATACCGGGGCATTGAGTGCGAGGCAGCGGATATCTGGTGTTTTGGAGGCGGCTACGATGCTCGCTATTCCTCCAAAGCTATTCCCCATAAGTCCGATATTGCTGTAGCCTTTGCTTTTGAGAAACGTAATGGCTCCCAGGATGTTATTGCTTGCTTCTGTGATAGTCAGATCTTCGAATTTTCCTCCACTTTCTCCATGACCAAAGAAGTCGAAACGGAATGTGGCAATATTTTTGCTATTGAGAAGTGGTTCGAGGGTCGTGAATGTTCTACTTTCTTTGCTCGAAAGATCTCCATGGCAACAGATAACGATGGGGAGTTTTTGATTTGAATCTATAAGTGGATCTGAGAGAATACCACAGAGATTTATATTGTTGCTATCGGTGAAAAAAACTTTTTGAGACATAAGCTTTGTTTATGTTTTTAGTATAGTAAGATGAGCCTTGAATTGCAATGTTTTTGGTGATTTGCGATATTTGTATATTCGTGTAATCTTCTGTTTGTTTTTTAATAATAAAAGCATGTTTCAAGAATTTAAAAAGTTTGCCATTCGTGGGAACGTCATGGATCTCGCTGTAGCCGTTATTATTGGTGCGGCTTTTGGGAAAATCATTACTTCTTTTGTGAATGATATTATTATGCCCCCAATTGGTTTTTTGACGGGGGGTATGGACTTTTCAAATCTCGTAATAACTTTGAAACAGGCACATGATGGGGTGGCTCCAGTGACGATCAATTATGGGGTGTTTGTGAATCATATTATTGATTTTGTTATTATCGCTTTTTCGATTTTTTTAGTTATTCATTACCTCGGGAAGTTCAAGAAGAAGGAAGCAGAAAAGCCTGAAGAGCCAACAGAAGAGATAGTTCTTCTCCGTGAGATTCGAGATTCCCTCAAAAAATAATGATTTTTTATGAATCTTGTTTATATAGTATCTTCTCTTCTTGCTTTTTTTATTTCTCTTTTAGGTATCAAACTCTCTTTGAAATATTTTCCTCGATGGGGGATTATGGATCGTCAAGAAAGTCATAGTATTCACAAAAAAGCAGTGATCCGTGGAGGGGGGTTGGCGATTTTTTTGGCATTCATTTTTACAGTGATGATTGTCCTTCCTGAGTGGAAGCCTTTTTTGGGTATGATGCTTGGAGCGACGCTTATTGTAGGAGTGAATTTTATTGATGATATTCGATCACTTCCGTGGTATCTGAGGCTTGGAGTTGAGTTTGTGGCAGCTATTCTCGTCATTTGGTTTGGAGTAGATATTGATATTATTACGAGTCCTTTTGGAGGAATAATTGATTTGAGTTGGGGAGCGTTTACTGTGGCTGGTTTTGAAATTTCCCCTCTCGCAGATGGATTTGCTATCATTTGGATTGTTGGACTCATGAATGTTTTTAATTGGCTGGATGGATTGAATGGTTTGGCTGGCGGGGTAGGAGCGATCGCTTCACTCGTGCTTTTTTCTCTGAGTCTGCTTCCATTTATTCATCAACCGGAGATGGCTATTATTGCTATCATATTGTTTGGGGCGATCATGGGTTTCTTTCCGTTTAACTTTTTTAAAGGACAGATTAAGCTGGGAGATACGGGTTCGAAATTTCTTGGTTTCATGTTTGCAGTAACGGCTATTCTCAATAAGGGAAAGCTTGCGACCTTTGGTCTGGTATTGGGGCTTCCGTTAATTGATTTTGCTTGGGTGATCTTTCGGAGAATGTTTATTGATCAAGTTTCTATTTTTCGCGGAGATCAAGGACACTTTCATCATCGTATGTTGAAAGCTGGATTTACTCAGAAGCAGACGGTGGTTGTGCTTTGGACCATTTCAGCGATTTTCGGAGTGTTGGCTTTGGTGTTGAGGAATGCACAGCAGAAACTTATCGGGCTTTTGATTATGCTGTTAGTCTTGGTGGGTTTTGCCATCTGGGTGGTGAAGAGGGGGCAGGGGGAGTCAAAAACTAAAAACTGATTTGTGTGATACAACTTTGTGTTTTTGACTTGTATTCTTTCTGTGTTAGAATACTTTTGTTTATTCATAATTATTTTTTATGTATTTGCGATCGAAGATTTCGTCTGTGTTTCTTTTGACGAGTGTTTCGGGTATGGTTTTCTTTATGACTGCTTGTTCGAATTCTCAAGACCTGCAAGGAAAATTATCATTAATGAATTCGGATCCGAATGTTTCGAGAACTGCTCAGGTGGGGAATACGGGTGTGGTGACAGAAACAGAGACGAATGCAGGCTTTCCACAAGTGACCATGAGATATCCTACGAATAGTGCAACAAATATCCCAACTATTACTCAATTGGTAGTTCAATTTAGTGAGCCTGTGACGTATGTTTCCTCAATGTATCTTCCTTTTCGATTGTTTAAATTGGGGGATATAGAGCATCCTCTTACTATTAGCCTTTGGAAGAGTCCTGATAGCATGACATATGTTATTACTCCTCAGGCTGAGCTATTGGCTGGTACAAGCTATTCGCTTGATACAAATTATACGAGGTATGACGATGATCATAAACTCAGAGATGCCAATGGAAATATAGCAGCGGCTTCATTTGCAAGATTTACCACCGCTTCTGTATTGGCAAGTACGGTGAATGCTACGAATAACCCTGCTCCAGTATTTGTATATCCTTCAAATAGTTCTCAGGGTATTCCTACAAACTCCAACTTTGTTGTAGTGTTCAGTGAGCCAGTCGTTCCAGAGGGTGAAGGGTCTTTTCGCCTCCATCCATCGCCTACTGATAATTCGCTTATGAATAAGGAAAACTGGCAAATTCCAGGAGGTATGACTTATGTGGTATCCCCTCAAGGAGATCTCTCAGGGAATCATTTATATCGTTTTGTCATTCGATTTCTTAATGATTTAAATGGGAATGCTGTAAATCAATCTCAACATAATTTTACTACTGGAGCTGCTGCTGGGAGTGCCGTGACAGAGTAATACTTTTCAATATTTATATAGCATAAAGGGATGAGGCTTTCCTCATCCCTTTTTTGATGCCAAATGATTATTGGTTATTGTGCAATAAAACTGGTCGCTCCGAGCCAGGATAAATTAAATATTGTTCGGAATGTATCGGCGTAGACTTCGCTTTCAATTAATACACCGATGTTTTCATTGGGATCGAGAGAAATCATAGAAACTTTGTTCCCGAAAATATTGACGTCATTTTTGAGAAAAAACTGTTCTGGGTTTGTGAAGAGAATGTGGAGATGGGTTTCAAAATATTCTTTTGGGAATGTTTTGTGTATGAAGGCTTCTGCTTCTGGATCGTAGGGTGAAATCATTCGTGTTTTTATATTTCGCTTCGCTTTTTCTTCAATATATTCTTCGAAGGTTTTTCCAAATTTTTGCATGGCCTGTCTGATATTCGTATAAGAAAGAACTTCTGTCGTGTTTTCCAATGATTGGTTCATAAGTTCAGTGATTGCTTTTTTCCCTTCATAGTATTTCATTTTTGGAAGGAATCCTTTTTCTGTGTTTCGGAGAGCGAGGAGATCAGGGACAAGGTTTTTGGCTCGCTGGAGTTTTTTCTTTTGTTCTTCAATTAATCTTGTTGGATCTTCGGCGATATAGTATTTGGAATTTTCTTTATTGGTTATACTGACGAATCCTTTTTCACTGAGGGTTTCCAGGGTGTGGTAGCAGTTGGTCCTTTTGATTCCTGATTTCCGGGAAATGTTGCTGACGAAATCTCCTCCCAGCTCTAGGAGGGTGGTATATACGAATGCTTCGGTTTCGGTGAGACCGAGAGCGATGAGATCTTCGATGAGGTAGTTCATAGTGTTGTCAAAGTATGTTGACAAGTAAATGATAGCTTGATTTTATTGTAATTTCAATATTTTTTTGAAGTATATGAATAAAATTTTTTAGTAATTTCAAGTTAAAAGAACAATCCGGTGTATAATGGATTCCAATTCTATAACGATACTGTATGAACAAAAACTTTTTACATATTACTGCGGATCCTGGTCAAAAGAAAAAAGATTTCCAGAGGGAACTTGAAAAATTTTTGCGTGAGAGTGCTCGAGGGGAGGTGGTAGGGGTACATGAGGGAGAAAGCTTTGTAGTAAAAGATAAGGCTCCAGAAATTACCGTTAGTGAAAATGAAAATATTCTGGATTTTGCAATGAGACTTTCTCAAGAATCTGAGAAAGAACAACGAAAAGTTATAGGTGTTTTTCGTAGAAATATATCTTTAATTTTTACAGATAAGGAGGTTGTTGTAATAGAAGATTGCTTGCCTTCGAATTTCCCAGAGCACTCCGATCAAACTCGCTATTTTTCTCAGCAAGTTTTGGATCTTTCTCAAAATACTCATTTCCATGTTAGAGCGATTTGTGATTCTCAAGGATCTAGCTATTTAATTCCCAATGATGTTACCGGTTTAACTTTAGAGATGCTCCTGCCAGAAGAAATCTCAGATGCCGAGGAAGCAAGACGTAATTATTTGAAAAGTTTGGATAAGGACAAGTTGTTAAAAGATTTAGTAAATGTTGGGCCAAATAAGCCGGTTGGATATCTGCCGATAGACACGCTGGAAGAATTGGGAATTGATGTAAATGGTTTGGTCCAGGAGTTAGAAGGTAAAAGTCTGACCGTCCGAAAACAAAGAAATAGTATCTATCCTGACTCAAATATATGTTTGTTTGTATACGATTTTAAGGCCTTAAAAAGCCTTCTTGAGTCCAATAAACGCATATTGGATAAGTATAACTGGCCGAGTGATCCGGATGCTTTTGTAGGTTTCTTAAAATTTATTGCTGAAAAAGGAGAGTTGTTTGATTTAGTAGCTGATGCCTTTGGTGATAAAACTAACCCAGGGAGAACTCTTACAAGATGTGACTAAAAATTATTTCGATAACATATATCCAGGTTTCCTAGACCTTATCATTATGATTTCATTAACCCTTACCTTTTACTCCTGGATCGGGAATGGTATCTCTTTCTCTCCTTAGATATACTCTTTTTGTTAGATTAAAAATATT
>CAZQCN010000063.1:2479-6693 GCA_964592185.1 uncultured Candidatus Peribacteria bacterium | reverse complement strand
GCATCAAGACTAAGTGTCTCAATTATTGTTGGTAATACTACTAAAGGCGTAATTATCTGCAACCCTCCCCCTCCAATATTAAAGTTGGCATTATCCGCCCCTACCAAAGCATTTGTCTCCTCAATCACTGCCCTCAAGGTACAATTCCCACTTCCATCATCACAAAGACTATCTCCAGGAGAAACGTCCGAAGTATCGAGCGTAGAATCAACCGTGAACGTAGCAGCGAAAGTAGCCGGAATCTGAACGAAGAAAATTACCCCAAAGAGCATCGAAGCCACAAAAAGGGGAAGAATCGATCGGAATTTCATAAGAAATTATAAAAAGATTAAAACTGACAAAAAAGAATACGAAAAGACGTTACATTTTTTCTTTTGATTCTATAACTTTGAAAGTTTGAGATCTTTCCATCATTCTCTTCGCAGGATCTTTCACGCATTCAGCTTCCATACATTGAAATTGAAAAACCATTTCATATTCTCCAGGCTTCATAATCTGGAACCATTTGTCTGTCCAAGCATTCGTTTCCGATTGATACACTGCAGGGAGAGCAAAAACTTGCTTCTGATTCGAATCTCGTATCACAAATGTAGCAAAAGTATAGCCATCCTTGGCAATTTGAAATTTCGGATCAGTAACAGAAATATCAAAAAAAACAGGTGTATCTGAACTATATTCTTTCTGCAAACCTTGTATCCCCTCCGAAGAAACTTGCTTTCCAAGATCAAGAAAATTCAGATTCCCTGAAATATCTTTCATCGAAGGAATTCCCTGAAATCCAAAAATAAAAACAAAAGCAAGAATGGCAAATGATGAAAGAGCCATCCATGATTTAATTTTGGCAGGAACATGAGAAAGAGCCATAAAAAAGGTTAAAAGTGAAAAAATCTAAGGAGAAGATACAAGAAACAAGCTTACAAGTCACAAGTAAGTTCCAAGTGACAATTTTCAAGTTCCAAACAACAAATAAAAAAAATTAAGTTGTTCCTTGGAGCTTTTATACTTGCTTCTTACTTGTATCTTGTAAGCTTGAAAGCTTGTTACTTACAAAGCTATAGTCCTCTCAACAAATCTTCAGCAGCTTGTTGCTCTTGAGCTCTTCTTGCTTGTTCTTCAGCAGCAGAATTTTGAAGTTGAACCTTTGCTTCCTCCATTTGCTTCTGCTTTGCTTGAACCATTTCTTCTTTGTGTTGTTCGACAAGCTCATTGAACTTATTTTTTTCATCTTTCAAAATAGTAAGAAGCTGATCCATTTGTTCCTGCTTCATCTGTGGAAGCATTCGAAGAATTTCTTGTTTCTCTTCGTACAATAATGAAATAGAACCAGCGAGAAGTTCAAGAAACTCTTGAGATTCAAATTTAAGTTCTGGATTTGGAACGACTTGAGCAGAGAGAATGGCTTCGAATTGACCTTTTGCGTCTTGAGGTTTGTTGGCATCGACTGGAATAGGTCTTCCAAAAATATTTTTATCCCCTCCAAGAATTTCTTCTTCACTGAGTCCGAGAGTACTGGTGACTGGAGTGCTTGGTTTAAATTCCTTTCCTGCTTGCTGTTGTTGGAAGTCTGCAAAACTTCCTCCTTGAGGTACTTGTCCGCCCTGTGTTACAGGAGCCTGCGTAGCTGGCTGAGTTCCAGCGGGAGCATATCCTCCACCCATCTGTGCTCCTCCTGCCTGAGGCATTCCACCATCTGACATCCCTCCGTATTGAGGTGTCGGCATAGGATTTATTGGTTGAGGTTGAGGTTGAGGTTGAGGTGCAGGTGGGGTTGGAACATACTGTTGTACAGGATTGTATTGCATTGGTTGAGACCCAGCTTGCATAGGATTCATAGCCGGTGGAGTTGATTGAAACCCTCCAGCACCGCCCTGATTGCCTCCTCCTTGGGAACCATTATCTCCGTGAAAACCCCCTTGAGAGGCTCCATTATGTGCTCCTTGTCCTTGAGATTGATCGTGATCCATAGAAAATGCGTTAAAGTTTTCAAAATAGTATAGCAGAAAATATAACTTTTGGAAACTCCTTTTTAAGAAAGAAGTGTTCTATCCCTAAGTTGTTGATGAAAAGATTGCAGAAATTCTCGAGAAGTTTGAATATTTTTCCCAGCCTTTCGCAACCGCAACACCCTTATTTTATAGTCTTGGCAATCAATATACAAATTTTTCTCATCGAACGAAAAATTCCCTGGACGAGTTGATGGAATATCTGTTGCTTCAATATCTATCCACTGAATACGTTCATCATTCCAAAAACTATACACTCCTGGCCATTCTATAAATGCTCGAAAACTTGAAATACATAGATTTACAGGAAGCCAAGCTGGATTCACATGACCATCTTCTTTTGAAAGTTGTCGGCAGTACGTCGCCCGTTCGTGATTTTGAGAAACAAGTTCTTTTGTGGTATGAACCAAAGACGATAAAACATCTCCAACGGTTTCAGAGCCAAGTTGTGAAAATTTCTTTTGCAAACTTAAAGAATTCTCATCGTGAAGAGAAACGCCTCCAAAGATTGCTATGATTGGACCAGTATCCATCCCTACATCCATCTTAATATATGTTATGCCACTCTCAGAAAATTGATGAAGAAGAGAAGCTTGAATCGGAGAAGCTCCTCGTAACTGAGGAAGAAGAGATCCGTGCAAATTCACACAACCATACTTGGGAATATCCAGAAATTCCTGACGTAAAATATGTCCATAAGCAAAAACAAAAGCCAAATCAGGTTCAAGGTTTTTTACCTCTTGAATGAAGTGAGGATCTTTTGCTGACTCAGGTTGAAACACAGGCACAGAATACTTCTCTGCCAAAATCTTTGTCGGTGGAGGAGTAACAACCCTATCTCTCCCAAGAGGCTTGTCAGGCTGACACACGAAACCACACACTTCAAAACGGTTATCATTGAGAAGAGTTTCAAAAACCGGTACCGATATATCTGGAGTCCCGAGAAGAAGGAGGCGGATCATATCAAAAATAAAAAATTACATCATTTCAAAATCTTGCGAAGCAAATTGAAATTTTTGTTGCTCAAAACGATCAGTAATCAAAATTCCATTGAGATGATCTACTTCATGCTGAACAATACGAGCCCCATAATCGGAAAGAGTTTCGGTATGTTTTTTGCCATGGATATCAATATATTCGAGAGAAATAGTCTTGTGACGAGCTATTTTGAGAAATGTATCTGGAATACTCAAACATCCCTCCTCAGCGACGACCATATCATTCGAAAAACTAAGGATTTTGGGATTTATAAATACTGTCGGCTCTCCATAGCCACCAATCAAACGTGGCAATCGTACAAGAATAATACGCTTTAAAATACCCACCTGAGGAGCAGCCAAACCGACTCCCCCATTTTTATAACTTTTGAGGGTTCTCGTCATTTCATTTCCAATTCCGACAGCATCCTTATCCCCCAGAGCTATTTCTTCACACATTTGATGAAGAATTTTATTCGGTTCAACAAGTACCGGCCACACACCACTCATAAAAATAAATCATTATCTCTCTCATTCTAACAAGAAAAAAAATGGAAATCCATAATGAAAAATTCGTTTTTTCCAAAAAGGAGTGATAATATCTCCGTTGGAAATATATTTCTATTGAATTTTTATGAAGAATAAAGTAACAGAAAAACCTATTCCTCCAAAAACTAATAAGAAAAAATGGCTTCTCTATGGAGCTATAGGACTCTTTGTCTTAGGAGCTTTGGCACTGGTCGTCATCCTCTTGAGCGCGAAGTTTTATCAAATCAACAAAACAAATTCACTCTTTCAAGAACAACAAACTTCCCTCACCTCAGAACTCAAACGACTTGAATCAATCGTACTCTCAGAATGCGAAGAAAATAATGCACTCAAACAATACCTTCTCTATGAAAAGGTAGATTGTAAATTCATTCTCGAAGATCATACCGAAGAAACATCTCATGAAATTAATCTAGAAAACGATTTTCTCACATTCTTTGATGTATTCCTCAGTCAGCTGCCTGAATATGAAGGAATAAAAGAGAAAATTATTGAGAAAAACAGCTTTGATACAAAATCAAAAACAGAAGAGACAAAATCAAATGAAGACAATTTGAAAATACAAGAACAATTTAAAAATATTTACAATAATGAAAACATACAATCATATCTCGAACACTATGCGCTCACAATCAACAAAACAAATGAATCAGAATTTCAGATTACAAAAGTTGAAAATAATGAA
>CAZQCN010000063.1:0-2469 GCA_964592185.1 uncultured Candidatus Peribacteria bacterium | reverse complement strand
AAAAATTATCTTAAACGATACATACAACTGCATCGGAGAAATTGTTTCAATTGAAAAGAAAATTGTTATCGAAAATATTTCTCATAGCTACCGTGAAATTCAATCAGAATTACAAAATACTTCAAATGAACAGATACAGTCCTTGATGACAGAGTTAAAAAATCTCTCTGACGACCAGCTCCCACGAGAAAACATCATGATTCTCGGAAGACAAGGAGGAAATGTGGATACCATCATTCTCGCTTCAGTAGATCATACCAACGAAAAAATAACCCTCATCTCAGTTCCAAGAGATCTCTGGGTAGATGGAAGAAAAATCAATTCATACTTTGCAAAATTTGGAATGAAATATTTCATTGCAACTCTCGAAAAAACACTCAAACAAAAAATTAGCTACTATGCACTCATCGATATAGTGGCCTTCCCTGAGATGGTCAACATGCTTGGAGGAATTGATTACACTTTCACGACTCCCCTCATCGATCCAAGCTACAAAACTATTGATGATGGAGTCGAAGGTACTCTCTACTTCGATACTGGAACTCATCACTTGAACGGTATTCAAGCACTTCGTGTCGCACGAACCAGAAAAACAAGTAGCGACTTCGCACGAGCCGAACGACAGCAAAAAATTCTCGCTATCTTGAAGGAAAAAGCAAGTAGCAGTCTCTCTCCTGACAAAATACTCAACCTTTCGAAAATAGTTCTTAAAAATCTCGATACGAATATAACTCCTAGTAAAGCACTTCAACTCTACTCTCAAAGCAAAAATTATACCGTACGTACTGGGAACGTCATGAGTACTGGCAACATATTCAACTCCACATATCATGAACTTGAAAATGGAACGAAAGCATATATCATCGAACCTCGAGATGGCAATTGGGATCTCATTCCTCAATACATCTGGAATGCTCTGCAAAAATAATACCTACTTCATTTTTTTATTTCATCTTTAACTATTTTCTTATGAAAAAAATACTTCTCAGTTTTTTCTCACTTTTAATGGTGTTCGTACTCCTCACTGGTTGCCAATCAGGAACACGAACATCTTCGAATGTTTTAAATGAACCCGGAAGTCGAGAAAGCTTTGGGTCTGAAGGAGGGAACCCTTCCCCAACAGCCTTACCTACAAAAAAATATTCAGAAAAAATAGCTCTTGATGGTGCAATAACAGAAGATGCAGAAAATGATGTCAGAGAAGAAGGGAATCAAAATATAGATTCTCTTGAACAAAAAATTATCAAAACCGGTCGAATGAGTTTTGAAGTCGATGATATTCCTCAAAGTCAAAATTTCATCAATGAACAACTTAAAACCTTTGAAGGATATGTTGCTCACTCTGATGATCGAGAAAACTATAGCACTCTCACCCTCAAAGTCCCTTCAAAGAACTTCGATTCACTCGTCTCGGCATTACTTCAAGGGGTGAAAGAACTTGAATATAAAAATATAGACACCACCGACGTATCAGAAGAATTTTATGACGTCACTGCACGTCTCAAGACAAAAAAAGAGCTAGAGACGCACTACCTCCTCATCCTAGATAAAGCAACAAAGGTGGAGGACATTCTCGCCGTTGAAAGAGAATTAAATATTGTAAGAAGTGATATAGAATCAATGGAGGGAAGATTGAGATACCTCAACAACAATATTGATCTCAGTACTCTCACGATTACTTTGAATCACAGCAAAGTAGACTCAGTCATATGGTCAAAAGAATTCAGTCTGGCACTAGGAAATGGACTCCAAGGGCTGATTTGGTTTGGAGTAGGCCTCGTGACTATCTGGCCCGTTACTGTGCTCTTCTTGGTAATACTCTTTTTTGTTATTAGGAAGATTCGAAGGGTTTTGAGAAAAAGTAAAAAGATCATTGAGTAAAAAAGATTTTCGTAAGTTAAAACAAAGCCAGTCCACATGGATTGGCTTTGTTTTTAATATCATCTCGACCAAAATTACTCGAAAAAATGGCATATCAAGCATAGTTCTTAACGTCTAAAAAAAGTCACGATTCACTACGTTACGCAGGACAAGTTCGTTCTACAGCTCGATTACGAGCTAAGAACGGAGCTTGGTGGCGTGGGGCTTCCAAGGGACTTTTTGCTGGAGTTTGAAATTTAAAATTGACTCTTTAAAGTTAAAATTTAAACCTCTAGATTACTTAAAGCTCCATGTTTTATAACACTTATTTTCACACCAGGATACTGCTTTTGAAATGCTTTCATAATCTCTACATACTTATCCATAAATACCTCAGGCTTACTTGGATAACCTAAAGCTAGAGTTTTTATAAAACTCCTATTCACATCAGGATACTGGTTTTGAAGTGCTTTCACAATCTCTACATACTTATCTATAAATCCTTCAGGGTTACTTGGAGAAGTCAAAGATGCAGTCTTTATAACACTCATATCTATATCAGGATACTTTTCTTGAAGTACTTTTACACTCTCTAAATACTTATCTATA
>CAZQCN010000062.1:0-6854 GCA_964592185.1 uncultured Candidatus Peribacteria bacterium | reverse complement strand
AACTGCAACAATTTGTAGAGTAGCGGGTAAGCAAGGATATACTGAAAAAGCTCCAGCATTCTTAAAAAGTGATGCACTCAAATTAAGAGAGTTTATTAAAAAATTTGTAAAATATGGAGATACAAACAAAATTCTATTTCGAATTGATAACGGTCAAATCAAGCCTTCAAAAAGTCTTTCTGATAGTTTAGCAAGTATGCTAAAAGGAAAAGAAGAATTTATAATGATTGATGACCAAAAAATTGTCTACGAAAACGCCCTTTTACTGGCAAAACAATCTTCAGGAATGAACAAAAATGTACTAATTGTTGAAGGAGGCCCAGGAACTGGAAAGTCAGTAGTAGCTATAAATCTTCTTGTAGCTCTAACAAAACTCGGCCTAATAACACAATACGTTACTAAAAATGCTGCACCACGAACAGTTTATGAAAGCATGCTAACTGGAAGTATGAAAAAATCAGAAATTTCTAATTTATTTTCTGGCTCAGGTTCATTTATCGATTTAGAAAAAAATATCTTCGATACACTCATCGTAGATGAAGCACACCGTCTCAATGCAAAATCAGGAATGTTTAAAAATTTAGGTGAAAACCAGATAAAAGAAATTATTGAAGCTTCAAAATTCTCAATATTCTTTATTGACGAAAATCAGAAAGTTACTTGGCATGATATCGGCAAAAAAGAAGAAATACAAAAATGGGCAAAGAAAATAGGTGGGATGTGTCATTCAATGAAACTCTCTGCACAATTCCGATGCCGCGGTTCAGATGCTTATCTCTCTTGGCTCGACGATGTACTCCAAATCCATGAAACTGCAAATATGGTATTAAGCGGATCAGAATATGATTTTCAAATTATCGACTCCCCTACTAAACTAAAAGATTTAATTTTCGAAAAAAATAAAGAAAATAACAAAGCCCGATTAGTAGCCGGATATTGTTGGGATTGGATAAGTAAAAAAAATAAAGAACAAATGGATATAACATTTCCAGAATACAACTTCGCAATGAAATGGAATCTTGCTAGTGATGGTAATTTATGGATTCTAGCTCCTGAATCAGTTAATGAAATTGGTTGTATTCATACCTGTCAGGGATTAGAGTTAGATTATATTGGAGTAATTGTTGGATTAGATTTCATTGTAAGAAATGGTAAAGTTATTACAAATCCGAATAAACGAGCCAAAACCGATAGCTCTCTTCGTGGGTACAAAAAAACAATGAAAGTAAATCCAAAATTTGCCTCTGAAAATGGCGACAATATTATTAAAAATACATATCGAACCCTTATGACTCGAGGGACAAGAGGATGCTACATATACTTTGTCGACAAAGAAACAGAGAGATATTTCAAAGGAAGAAGAGAGCTGAGAGATTAAGTGTATTTTTATGTATGGATTGACGGAGGAGGAGGTTTCATTGGTGGAAGGGGGGAAGGAGTAATAACAATTTTTTATTTTTGCTTTTTGGAAAAAACGAAGAATATTGAAATTGATTGATCAAGACCTTGAACTTAATTTAATAATGGAAAAACTAAACCTTTCTGATGAAAAATTAACTAAAATTTTAAAAGACCTAAAACGATTAGAACTCGTGGAATATAAAACCTCAATAGTAAATGGGATATATTTCAACTTAAATGTTACAAAGAAAGGAATAAATTACCTGGAAAAACCTTTTTTTGATAGCATAAATATTAGTAAAGCAATATTAATTGCATTTCTTACAGCTCTCATAACGTTTCTTTTAGAAAAACTATTTTAATCAAAAAGAAAAGACAGTGTCTGTTAAATCTCAATATCCCTCCCTTGCAACACAATTCACAATTCTTTAATAATCCTATGGTAGAAAGAGAAGTGATAACTAACTCAAATATATGAATGATCACTCAGAAAAACTCATTATCTTCCAAGATAAAAAAATCCGTCGGATATGGCATGAAAATGAATGGTATTTTTCAATAGTGGATATAATACAAGCTTTGACGGATAGTATCGATGCCAAAGATTATTGGTACAAAATGAAAAATCGTGTCAAAAGTGAAGACGGGATTGAACTATCGACAATTTGTCGACAGTTGAAACTCGAAGCTCCTGATAAAAAAATGAGAGAAACTGACTGTGCCAATACCAAGAATATACTCCGAATTATTCAATCAATTCCTTCACCAAAAGCAGAACCCTTCAAAATGTGGCTCGCTCAAGTAGGAAAAGAAAGACTCGATGAAATTGAAAATCCTGAACTCGCACAGGAAAGAATGAAAAATCTCTACGAGCAGAAAGGATATCCGAAGGATTGGATCGACAAAAGACTCCGTGGAATTGCGATCCGACAAAATCTTACTGAAGAATGGAAAGAAAGAGGTATAATAAGTCAGAAAGATTATTCGATTCTCACAGCAGAAATTTCCAAAGCGACTTTTGGAATGACGCCGAGTGAGTATAAACAGTTTAAGAAAATTCCTGAAAATTCAAAGGCAAACCTCCGAGATAATATGACCGATTTGGAAATAATCTTTACTATGTTGGGAGAAAGAGTTACCACAGAAATTTCTCAAAAAGAGCAACCTAAAACCTTTGAGGCAAATAAGAAGGTAGCAAACCGAGGAGGATCAGCAGCAGGAATAGCAAGAGAAGCAACCGAGAAGGAAATCGGAGGCAGTATTATTTCTGAAAAAAATTATTTAGATATAAAGGAATCTGTAAAATTTAAAAAATAAATCTCCTAATCCTCCTTCTATGTGCGGAATCATCGGCTACATCGGAACTCGAGAAGCCTACCCTATTCTCATCAACGGACTCACACGACTCGAGTATCGAGGATATGATAGTGCGGGAATAGCTTTGTTAAATCAGAGTTTAGAAATCAAAGATCAGAAAGTTATAAAAATCTTCAAAGAAAAAGGCAAAATCTCAGAACTCGAAAAGCTCTGCGAGGGACAAGACCACTCTGGTTCTCTCGGAATCGGACACACCCGCTGGGCAACCCATGGTGAACCATCCATTCTCAATGCTCATCCACATACCAGCCAATCAGGAACTGTAACTCTCGTACACAATGGAATTATAGAAAATTACCTCGCCCTCCGTACACAACTCGAAATACATGGGTATCAAAGCATCTCTGAAACTGATACCGAAGTACTCGCAAACCTGATCGATTACGTTTGGTCCACAGAAAAGTGTTCATTCGAAGAAGCGATTCGGCTCTCTCTCCTCCAAGTCGTTGGAGCGTATGCTATTGCGGTTATTTCAAAAAACGAACCAGATACTATAATTGCTGCCTGCAAAAGTAGTCCCCTCGTCGTTGGGATAGGAACAAACGAACTTTTTCTCGGATCTGATGCTAGTGCGATAATTGCATATACCAAAGACGTTACCTACATTCATAATTCTGAAATGGTCACTCTCAAACGAGACGGATCATTTGAACTCAAAACACTCGACAACACTTCGAAAACTCCAAAAATTCAGAAACTCGAAATGGAGCTCGAACAACTTGAAAAGAATGGTTATGACTATTTCATGCTCAAAGAAATTCACGAACAACCAAAGACTATTGAGGATAGTTTCCGTGGAAGACTTCGATTGAACCCACCTTCTGTTCTTCTTGGAGGTATACAGGAACATATCGAAGCACTCTCAAAAGCCGAACGAATCATTTTCGTCGGATGCGGGACTTCGTGGAATTCAGCTCTCGTCGCAAAATACCTTATCGAAGATCTCGCAGGAATCCCAGTCGAAGTCGAATATGCTTCAGAATTCCGATATAGAAACCCGGTAATTAAAAAAACTGATTTCGTCATCGGAGTCTCTCAATCTGGAGAAACGGCTGATACCAAAGCTGCTCTCGAGCTTGCCAAAGAAAAAGGAGCCACAATTCTCGGGATCTGTAACGTCGTCGGCTCGTCTATCGCACGTATGACTGATGCTGGATGCTATACACACGCTGGCCCAGAGATCGGCGTCGCCTCTACCAAGGCCTTCACCGCACAACTCACCGTCTTCACTCTCATGGCACTAGAATTGGCATCACATCGAAAAAACATAAATGAAACACTGTACAATGAAATTCTCCAAGGACTTCAAAAAATTCCAGAGCAAATAGAAGAATTCTTTTCTCAGGAAAAACATATCGAAAAAATTGCCACAAAACTCATTCATTCAACAAACGCTCTCTATCTCGGCCGAGGATACAATTATCCTATTGCCCTCGAAGGAGCACTGAAACTCAAAGAAATCTCGTATATCCACGCCGAAGGCTATCCCGCAGCAGAGATGAAACACGGAGCCATCGCCCTCATCGATGAAAACATGCCCGTCATCGTCATTGCCAATAATCAAAGCGCCTATCAAAAAATCTATAGCAATATCCAAGAAATCAAAGCGAGAAAAGGAAAAGTAATCGCTATTGTAGAAGAAGGAGACCATGAAATCGCAAAAATTGCTGATGAAATTATTTACGTTCCAAAAACACTTGAAGCATTGACTCCCCTCCTCTCAGTAGTACCTCTCCAGCTTTTGGGCTATTATGTGGCTGTGAAAAAAGGAAATAACGTCGATCAACCGAGAAATTTGGCGAAATCGGTTACTGTAGAATAACCCTCCCCTCATGCATCTCATCCTCACCAACAAGGCAAAAGAAAAACTTCTTCACTTCGCGAAAGATCTCAAAAAAGAGAGCTTCGGAGTCCGCATCGCCAAACAATGTGGCTGTGCAGGAGGAAGTGAATACAGCATGGATTTCTCAGAAAATTCTGAAGAATACGAAGTTGAGATCGAAGCAAATGGAATAAAAATCTTCATCGATGAAGAAATTTCAAAAAATGTAGAAACCATGAAAGTCGATTATCTTTCAGACGGCTCTCAAAATGGATTCAAAATCAGCACTCCAGGAAAGAAAAAAGAAGGATGTTGTGGCAACGGCTGTTGCGACTAGACAAACACAAACAAAACATGAAGAGGCGTTCACGCCCGTACGGGCGTATAGCATACGCCCAGCAGGAATATTCAGAGCTCATTTATATCTATAATGCATAAAGGAACATGATAATTCGGCCCGACATGAACATCGACGAAATCCTCTCCATAATCCCTTCTGCTGACGGGATTCTTTCGCAATACTCATTGAGCTGCGCGAGTTGTTCGGCCAGCGGTTTCGAGACGCTTCGCGACGGAGTCCTCGGACACGGATATGATGAAGAAACACTCAATGCTCTCATTCGAGATCTCAATAATCTCCTCACCGACTATCATGCCAACGTGAAAAGAATCGGAATGTACATCACCGATACCGCCCTCGATAAGCTCAATACCTTCGCTGAAGAAATGGATAAAAAAGGATGGGGCCTCAACATTATCCGGAGCAAGAATAAAGAATTGGGAACCTACTCCTACAGTATGGATTTCATGGAACATCCGAAGAAAAAAGATTACACAATCCCCTATAGTCAAGATTGGAAAATCTTCGTCTCAGAAAAAGATATTGATTCCCTCAAAGGGCTTCTGATTGACTTCGTCGAGGGAGTGCAAGGAACGGGATTCAAACTCATCAATCCGAATGACCGAATATAAAAATTTGAAAAAAGATTTACATATGGTAGAGTCAATTCTTGAAAAAATTTAAAAAACTAGGATGGATCGTGCATCCTCATCACCTCATAACACAGAAAAAAACAGTATATGGGAGAAATCTCTCTATTTTTTGAGGCTCATATTTCAAAATAAATTAGTGAAACAAGAAGAAAAAATGAGAAAAGAAACAGCGGTACAAAAAGTAATTCTCGATGAAATTCAAGGAATACGAAAAAAATTACAAGAAAATATACAATCATCAGAAGTTATGGATGTATGGGAATATATAAATACAGAAAAAATATTTTCTATAGAAACTAGTAACCGACAAACCCATAATATAGGAAAAAAAATCAGAGAAGTAAGCCAAGAAATCGCAGAGACAATGTATAATTCTTTCCAAAAAGATTATGAAGAATTAACGGAGAAAAAAATATCATATGAGAAAAAAAGAAAAGAATTCACTCCTTCCTCAAACGAAGAAACTGCTTCAGAAGATCTCTTAAAAAATATTTGGGAAATTCACTTCATCGAGGCGCAACTTGCGACGAAAGAACTTATGATTATTGGATCACGATACAAAGTCGTAGAAGCCAAATATTTTCTAGATCTTCATATTTTATTACAAGATGAAAACAATCCAAACATCACAAGAAAAAAACAAGAACTCACACAAGAGAAAAAACAAGAAAAAATATTTCTCATACAAAAAGGAGAAGAAAATCTAGAAAATGCATCAGAAAAAGTCGAAAAAGCAAAAAAAACTTTCAAAACATTAAAAAACATCTTAGCCACAGAAGAACAAGAAAATCTTCAAAAACTCACCAAACAATTTAAAACAGGAAAACAGTGGTTTCGGGAGCTTCAAAGCACTTCTCAGATGTTTGCCCCATCAGTCGCACTAGAGAGGAAGAAATAAAACACTATTTGAGAAATTTGGGAAAACATCTCAAATTACGATGAGAACTTTGTTTGTTCAAGCAGAATAAAAATAAAAATATATAAACACTTGAGAGTTAGATAAACTCACGAGGACTTCATCTTCGGATCAACAAAGTTCAGATATATTTTTGCGGCAGACGAAGCAGTGCGAAAGTCAATTTCAAGCTTCTTATTCTCACCATAACGCTTAATCGCATCTTCAGAAAATCCTTGATCTACTAGTAGCTTATTTATTGATAGCTCACCGGAGCCCACAGAAACCATAAATGAATAGAGTATGCTAGAAAAAAGATATGCAGGAGTCCCTTTTCCTTCTCTTTCCCAAATTTCTGACATTTCT
>CAZQCN010000061.1:3919-7040 GCA_964592185.1 uncultured Candidatus Peribacteria bacterium | reverse complement strand
ACAGCAGGTCCTCGGTTCGAATCCGAGAAGTGGCTCCAGATTAATTTCTTTCCACTTCCTTGGCCTTTGCATAGCATTCCTCTGCTTCTTGGAAGCGTTTTTCTCTGAGGAATTTTTTTGCGAGTTTCCTGTATTCTTCTGCTGATTTACTGGAAGAGTTTGTTCGAGATGGAGAAGAAATTTTTTGTGTATGGTGAGCGCTTATCTTTTTCCAGAGAAAGAGCATGACGAGAAGGGCAATGCCGAAAAAAAAGAAGAAATTGTACATAATTTGAATGGCTAATTGCGAATGGCTAACTGCGAATGATCGATGAATAGTGATTTGAAGAGAGGTTGAACTTCGAGGGCGAGGCATTCCATAACCAGCTTTGGAGTAACATTTTGAGAGAGCTGTTTAAAGCTTTTTTTAACTGCTGTTTGAATGTGTAAAAGAATTGGAGCAACTTGCTCTTTATTGGAAAGTTGGTTGAAATGATATTGGCAGGAATGAGTGAGGAGATCAAGGGTGGTTTCTGCATCAGATCGACTAGCGATTTTCTCAGCATAACGAAAAAAACTCAAAGGGCTTTTGCTATTGAGATTCGTGTTGAGAGCAGAAATTTTTTCCTCTAGATTGATTCGGAACTCTTCTGTTTCGAGCATGTTGATGAGGGTTCCTGGTTTTTTAGGAATGAAAGGAAGGATTTCTTGGATAGAAGAAAGCTCGAAATTATTTTTTTTCAACCATGTTTCAATTTCATGCCAATTCGGGCAATGCATTTCCACAACTTCACATCGAGAAAGGATTGTTTTTGGAATAGAATTGAGAGATGAAGTAGTAAAGAAGAATAGGGTCTGAGGAGAGGGAGGTTCTTCGATGATTTTGAGGAGAGCATTGCTGGCTTCGTTTCCCATCCTTTCTATATCGTTTATGATAGCGATATTGTAGAGAGAGTTGGTGGTTCTTTGAAGTTTTTCTTGTATAAGTTTTGTATCATTAATACTGATACTGTCGGTTTTTCGAGCTTCGAGACTCAGTGTAGTATGATTTTTTTCATCTTCTCCCGATGCGACTTCGTCGATAATGGTAATGTCAGGATGAGAATGGTCTTGGGTTGTACCTTGGAGAAATTGTGCTAAAAGTCTCGTAAATAAAGATTTCCCAATATGTTTTGGCCCGACAAAAAGAGAAGCATGAGGAAATCTGCCTGATTTTTTCTGGTCGAGCATGTGTTGAATTGTCTTCTGATGACCAATAAGGTTTGAAAATATGCTTTCTTCGGAATTCACAGCAGAGTTAAGTAAAGAAGTGACAAGATACAAGCTTACAAGTAACAAGGAAGCGTCAAGATTCAAGAATCAGGATTCAAGTAATGAATACAAACGTCTAGAGAGTATTTTCCTTAACTCTTGCAACTTATTTCTTGTTTCTTTGCTTTCCCGATAGAGATTTCAGATCGGGATCCCGAAAAAGATTTTTTCGATAAGGGTCGGGAGTGTCTTGTAAGCTTGTTTCTTGTCACTTACTTTCTAGTTTTTCAGCATTCTCTTTTGGTTCAGGAAGCACTGCATCTGGTCGGAAATACGTATCGAAGAAATCTTTACACTTTTTAAGATTTTTCAAAACTTGTTTCAAATTATCATCTCCAATGTTTGAGAGGTCGAGTTTGAGGGAGATTGGTCCTTCATATCCATCTTTTGCTAACTTGGTAAGAAAACTTTCAATCGGTAAAATTCCTTCTTGAAGCATCCAGTGTTCATGTCCTTTGTGCCAGTTGGAGAGATGGATGAAAGCGAGCTGTTTTTTGACGCTTTGATACGCTCGCATAAGATCTGTTTTTCGACTCACGAGATGGGAAGTGTCGAGACAAATATATTGGAAACGTTTGAGTTCATAGAGTGATCCCATTGCAAACTCTGGGAGAATAAAGCCATTTCCCGATGGAACATTTTCGACAGCAATCTTTACTTTGGTCTTATCTTGAAGTTTTGGAAGATGATTTTTGAACCAGGTCGTAAATTTGAAATCAGTGAAATAGGGAACACGGAGAATAACATTCGGAATATTTAATTCTTCAGCGAGTTCAATGAGTTTTTTTACCTGTCCTGGTTGGCTAATTTTTTTCCCTCCTCTCAAGGCGACGACCGGGAGGTTGTAACTTTCGATAAGTTTTCCAATATATTCCGAATCATACGTATCGTAAATATCGTTAATAAAAATTTCTACTCCGTCGAATCCGAGTTCTTTTGCGATTTCGAAAATTCGATTGAGTCCGTATTTGTAGAGGGTGCCGCTGGCCAAGATAAACATAAAGAAAATCTGTAATCTGTAATCTGAAATCTGAGAGCATTTCTACTCTCATCATATCGCAGACATTCTAACAGAAGGCTTTTAAAATTGGAAAGGGGAAATTTTAATCTTTATATTCTCGCCATTTTTCCTGACACCTTTCATTTTCTTCTTTCACCTCTTTCATAATTTTCTCATCACTATGCATCTCTTTCCAATTTCCTCGTTCCGCTCTATTTTCAGCTCCTGCGAAGCGATCCCGGAAGAATCTTGGAGCTCCCAAAGCGGTATCAACTATCCACATATCGTCTTCAATCGATACAAATAGATATTGTTTTTCTTTTTCGAATTCACTTTTGAGGAGCTCTAAATTATTTACTTTTTTACAATGAGATTTCCCTTCAGGAATAATATTGAGAATGCTTCCTTCAAAGGGTAAAAGATGTATATGGGAATGATAAACGGTTTGGCCGATCACTCCATGTTCGAAGGTGGCGACACTTCCATACGTATCTTTTACAAATTTTTTTGTCTTTTCGTATACCGTTAAAAATGCTTCAAAAAGCTCCTGTGAGTAACCGCCGATACAGGGTACGTGGGTTTTTGGAATGATCAGAATGTGACCTTCTCGGATGCAATGGGCATCGCAGACAATATGAAAATATTCGGTTTCTTCGAGAGGATGAATGAAAGTATTGGTAGTTCTATCGCACATGGGACAGTGAGTTCGAATGTGTTCGTCGGAAAATGCTTTTGGAGTATCGGGCATGGTATGTGTTTTATGCACTGTAAAAATAGCAGAAAAAGGTAATTATCCCTTGACGACAAGTGAAATATTTGATACACTATAGC
>CAZQCN010000061.1:0-3909 GCA_964592185.1 uncultured Candidatus Peribacteria bacterium | reverse complement strand
ATGACTGAGGAAGGTGTCGAAGAAACACCATTCTTCTTATTACCTCTAGAGTAGGAAGTCATTTTTCTATGTCGTCATTTAAAAGATCACTTGTCGTCAAGGGATAATTACCCAGAAAAATTCTCAAAAATCATGCTTACACCGAGAGATTCGTATTGAATGGTTATGGAAATGGTATTGCTTTTTTAGAGAAATAGTGTAGATTAATCTCTTATTTAATTTTATAATGATTGTTTATGCCGAGAGCTTCTAGTGATGGACCGTATTTGTCTGAACCCCCAGAGTTTGCAGAAAATTTTATCGATATGGATCCAGTCGGAACTTATAGGTTTAATGATGATAAAAATCTCCCCCCCAAATATTTCGAGAACTATTTTAGAACGATTGATTGGCTGATTCGAGAAGCCTATGAAAGACAAGGTGTTAAAGATAAAGAGAGCGTTTCATCTGCAGTTCAAGAATTCATGACTGATACTCGTGATACATTGACTTGGGTAATAGAGAATGCCGCTTTTACTGATCGTGCTAGTATTCCAGAAGTGATTTCTCAAGAATATTTAGAGAGGATGAAATCACAAATAGAAGAAAAAGACAGTCGATTATACTCTATTCACGAAAGAATAGAGCAGGGTTTCCTCCAAAATGATACGGTCTATGATTTCCAAAATACAGAGAAAGAAAAAGAGATGGCGTTTATGGATATGGATTCTAAAGATGCTCTTGAGCTTTCACTTTTTAGAGATCTACGTCGTTCTCATTTAGCTTGTGCGATGGATTTTAGGCAATATTATCCTAATATAGAAGGGGCACTTCAAGAGATGGCTTATCAAAAGTCTATTGAGCAAGGAAAGGCAGATGTAAACGAATTACAAGATCCTGCAGCAAGACAACGTGTTCTTGAATTATTAGATAAAGTTCCTTTGAGCAAAAAATATACCTATACAAAAGAAAATTGGAATATAAAACTAGATCTGATTGAGGACGAGGTTGCTAATTTAAGAACTTTTAGAGAGGGATTGAATGAATTTTTCAAAACTCAAGGGTGGGAAGTCTCTGGGGAATAATAATTTCTCTAGGAAGGATTATCAAAAAATTCCACATCCTTTTTCTTTCTCAACCAGGTCAACTGTCGTTTCCCAAAATTTCGAGTGTCTTGTTTGAGCTGGGCGATCATGGCTTCGTAATCATATTTTCCTTCAATGTAGGGAATTATCTGTCGGTAGCCGAGACTGGAGAATACTATATGATCTTTGGGATATTTTTTGAGAAGTTCTTTGGTTTCTTCAATTAAGCCGTCATCGATTTCTTTGTGAACTCGTTTTTCGATTCGGGCGTACATCGTTTCTCTGTCTAACTCAATGCCGATTTTCAGAGGTGTGAAAAAATTAGGTGTTTTCTTCGTGTCTTTTGCTGAATACTTTTCTCCCGTCGCAAGACAGAATTCGAGTTTTCGAATGAAATGTCTAGGATTATGCGGATCAACTTTGGTAGCGGTTTCGGGGTCGAGTTTTTTCAAAAGTTCGAATTGTGCTTCAGCTGACATGCCTTCTAAATTCACCTCAGACTTCAGACTCCAGACTTCAGACTTTATAACGTATCCATCAACCACTGCATCAATATACAAATTCGTCCCTCCCACCAAAATTGGTAGTTTCTTCCTACTCAAAATATCCTTAATGACTCGATAGGCATCTTCTTGATATTCCTTGAGTGAATATTCCTTTTCCGGTGGTACGAAGTCGAGGAGGTGGTGAGGAATGCCTTGCATTTCTTCGAGGGTGGGGATGTCTGTGCCAATTCGGGTGCCTTGGTAGACCATGCGTGAGTCGGCGGAGATGATTTCTCCGTCAAACTCTTTCGCGATTTCGATGGCAAGTTTTGATTTTCCGGAGGCGGTGGGGCCGTAGAGGACGAGGAGGGTCTGTGGTCTGTAGTCTGTGGTCTGTAGTGAAATACTCTTTTGGAGGAATCCTTTGATTGTTGGAGTCATGGGAGAAAAGGTAATATTGGAAGGATTTTTAGAGAATGAGAGATGGTACATGCAACCTAACTTTTTGGAGTAAAACCCACATGTTTCAGATTGGGAGCTTTACTTTCCAGGAGTTTTGCAAAAATAGGTCCTTCTTCTCCAGGGATGGTGATGTTTATCCTTCCGCCTGGTTTGACTGACCAAACTTCGAAGGTGCTTTGCGCCGGTTTCCTATTTGTGTAGGCGGCAAGGAAAGTTTTTCTTGATTCGGGATTGGCTATGGACATTTCCCATGGTAATTCGAATATTCTTATTTTGTTGTAATCCCATACTCTTAGGGTTTCTCGAGCTCCTATGATTTCACTGTTTTGTTGAGTTAAGAAAATATACGTAAAATCTTTTTCTGGAGGTCTGTCAGGATTCGAGGTCTTCAATGTGCCGAATGCTATAAAGAGTGTTAGCAAAGTTCCCAGACCGAAAGCTGTGAGTGTAAGCCAGAAACTATCATTCGAAATCTGGAAAAGTTTGTCAACGATAATTAAGATTGGAAGAACTATGGACGCTCCGAACCAGAATGGAAGAGATTTTCTATCTTTTTTCTTTTGTAACTGAATATAGTGTGAAATTTTTTCTTCAAAGGCGGAGGTGTTTTTGATCATCCGAGTAAATTACTGCATGCAAGAATATATATTACGCTATGCGAATTTGAAATGTTTGGAGAGGAATTGTTGGAGGGCTGGGATCATGGGAGGGGAGAAATGTTAGAAGAATTTTTACATAAATTTGTCGGAATTGCGAACGGTAGAAATTTCTTTTTTCTGTAAAAGCTTTTAAAATCAAGTTTCCTAGGCATCGATGTGAATGACTTCATAATTTTTTTAACTTTGTCTACTAAACTCTATAAGGAGGGTATAAGAAAGCTATTAAATGTAATTGACTTTCCAATACTATCGAACTACAATACTATTGATTCACGATACTATGATTGTCCATTTTGTTTGTAGGGAAACTGAAAAAATATGGGCAGGAGATGTTTCTCGGAAGTTCCCCTTCGATACTCAAATGATTGCTCGTAGAAAGCTTCGTATGATAGATAGTGCTTATAAACTTCAGGATCTTCTTGTCCCGCCGGCTAACCGTCTCAAAAAACTGAAGGGTCAAAGGAAAAATGAATACAGTGTTCGAATAAACGATCAATGGAGAATTTGTTTTCGATGGGAAAATGGAAAAGCTTTTAAAGTAAAAATTGAAGATTATCATTAAAAATTGTATATGCCTTCACTTCCCAACATACATCCCGGAGAAATTTTACTTGAAGAATTTCTGAAGCCACTTCATATCACAGCCTATGCCCTTTCCAAAAGTATTCAGGTATCTCAAATTCGAATATCGGAAATTATTCATGGGAAAAGGTCGGTTACGGCGGACACCGCTCTTCGACTCGCTGTATTTTTTGGCATTACTCCGGAGTTTTGGATGAATTTGCAGAGTATCTATGACTTGGAAGAGTTGAAGAAAAAGAAAGATATTGGAGCCTTGAACATTCCTTCTTTTCGCTCTCTTCAGAATTTAGACAGAGTTTTGTTAAAGTGATTATTGGTTTGTGTGATTTGATGTGGATTTCGTTTCCATCTTTTGACAATGATAAAGTGTTTACGTATTTTGAAAATATTCTTGCTCTCAATTATGATTGGTAAATTAACTGGAAAAAATTTGCAATTTTATGAAACGATTGACAGGATTCTTTGGGAAAATTGGGATCCGATTGGGATAAATGATTCGAATGCCCGAGATGAATATTATGGATATTTGCCGAAGGTATATCGTTTGTCATTAGAAGAGGATCAGAAAGGAATTTTAGAATATTTGCTTTTTGTTGAAAGAGAGAGGATGGGAATGAAGGGGGATGAAGAACATTGTGAAAAAGTAGCGTCACTTGT
>CAZQCN010000060.1:5648-7155 GCA_964592185.1 uncultured Candidatus Peribacteria bacterium | reverse complement strand
TCCCGCAATGCCATTCAACACTTCATGTACCGTCCCATCCCCTCCGATAGCCACCACAGTAGAATACCCTTTTTTTATAGCGATTCTCGCCAAATGAGAAGCATCTCCTTTGGTCGTGGTTTTCATCATTTCACCGAAAATCCCTTTCTCAAGAAGTTTTTGCTTCAAGCGATTCATAAGAGAAACAACCTTTGAATGGCCAGCTGCTGTATTAACAATGAAATAATACATAAGGAGATTGAGAGTTGAAAATTGAGAAGTAAATGGTCATTCCAGTGCGACACGGTATACCGTCGCTTCAAAACTCAGTCGAGGCTTTGTTGAGCTGATCCTGCAGAATAAAAGTTCGACGCGGGGACGGAATCTCGACCCTATCTTTCCCTATTGCACATAATAAATAAACCCGAGATCCTGAATTAAATTCAGGATGACCAGTAGCAAGCACTTTTCAAATTTCTAAAGATCATCCAAATCAAATTCATCATCCAAATCATCTTTTTTATCTACAAACTCAACATCTGCTTTTTCCAACATAGAACTCGAACCCAAAAAAGTAGCCCCAGGAGTAACAATAAACTGGTTTCCAACGAATACATCTCCCTTAACTGATCCACGAGAAAGAATATGAACATCAGCTGTCGCTTTGCAATTCCCTTCTACCGAACCATCAATCATAATATTAAAAGCTTCGATATCTCCTCGAACCTCAGCATCTGTACGAATATAAAGAGTCCCATGGACCTTCATACTTCCCATCATCTTCCCAAAGAATTCAACATCCTCATCAGCTACAAAAGTCCCATCAATCGTGACTGATTTCCCGATAATGGTCATGTGAGTCTTTGGTATCTCCGGCAAGGCTTTTCGTCCAAACATAGTATAAAGATAATAACCCGATGAACATACCACAAAAAAAGATCCATGAAAATCAAGAATTGAGAACAAAAAGTATTCATTTGAACAAAGATCTCTCAATACTTTTTCATAGATCAGTCTTTTTCCCTTGGGTATGTCTAGCAACATTATCAAGATGAGTCAGTCTTTCTTGTTCTATTACTTCTTTGTAAGCTTCCAACACTCGTCTTGCTTCTTCCATATTACAACCAGCCGACTCTAATTCTCCAACTTCTCGTAAAGCATTATAAAAAGCTTGAGGAAGGACTGCATGACAAGAAGCATTTTCCATCAACCTTATTAAATCAAGATCCAGTTGAATAACCCTACCAATCATAGATATCTATTATAAAATATTGGTTCATTGTAACAGATAAAAGCTATTTTCACAATACTCTTTGAATGAAATAATTAGACGACTTCTATAATATCGTTTATCGTATAGGCATTCTTAATTATTCCTCTGTGGAACTCATTCTCTCCGCCTCCGCTCTCGGTCTCTGCTTCATTTTCCTGATCATCATGTTCGTCATGTACCGAAAAATGAAAAGGATCGTCACAGTCGACTCTAAAACAACTCTGCTGAAACAACTCGATGACTACTTCACTTCCA
>CAZQCN010000060.1:0-5638 GCA_964592185.1 uncultured Candidatus Peribacteria bacterium | reverse complement strand
TTCCATTGAAGATGTACAGGGTGCTCACAGAGCCCTCCTCGGCGAAATGCAAAAACTCGGCACGATGAGTCATCGGAGTATGCAAAAATCAGGATTTTTTCGATATAATCCTTTCGAAGATACCGGAGGAAATCAAAGTTTTTCGATTTGTCTTCTCGACGCCCACGACAATGGTTTCATTATTTCTAGCCTCCATGGTCGCGAAGGAACGAGGATGTATGCGAAGGAAGTGAAGAGTGGAAATGCAGTCCAGACGCTTTCGGATGAAGAAAATGAAGTGTTGAAAACCGCTTTGCTGAAATCAGAGGTCAGAGATCAGAAATCAGAACGTTAAGAGTAAAGAGAGAAGAATAGAGAGTTTAGAACGAAAGCAAAACCTTTAAGATATTTAAATTCATACTAAGTATCATCAGGAACTCGGAACTCTGAACTTCAAATTCATCATTCTAAACGTTCTGATTTCTGATCTCAGATTTCTGACCTCACGCTCCTCCATGTCTCATTCCATCTACATTCTCATACTCTCCCTTACCTCCCTCACTGGCTGGGGAGCATGGTTACTGGTCATCATGCGACTCGACCCCGAAGAAATTACGGGAGCATTTCCTATGGTAATGTTTTATTCTACGCTTTTTTTAGCCATTCTCGGTACAGCTAGTATTATCAGTTTTTATATCCGACTCTGGATTACAAAAAACGAAATATTCTACGAACACCTCAATAGCTCCATTCGCGAAGGTTTTCTCATCGCTCTCACTGCTATCACTCTTCTCTGGCTTCAGTATTACCGAGTCCTTTCAATCTGGGATGCAGGACTCCTTGGCATAGCCATGGTTTTACTCGAAGTCTTTCTCATCAGCCGGAAAAAAGATAAACATATTTTGTAAATACTACTCTCCTTGTATTGAAATATGTTGCGGGCAAAAATAAGTAGAACATTCAACTGGATAAGACGAAGTATGATATATCCGACACCCGCCTGTCTTTATATTTAAATGAGGACAATACCCTTCTGCCGTCGTTGCTCCTGTGACAGGATGTGCTTTACAGCATTCAGAAAGATTCAACCTGCTTTTTATACAAAAACTACAATCTCTTCCAGCATAGCCATCTATGTCTCTTGTTTTTATTCCAGGCAGCTCTCTAGCTGCTAAATCTCCAACTTTTTCCAAATAAATGATGTATTCTTGCCAACCTTTGATATTACTGTCAGAAGGTCTTTCCATATGAAAAAATTAAAGTCACCCAAAATAAAATACTTGAAAGAAAAAATCAAGCCTCGATGAGGAGTAAAAAATCTTGCGACTAAAAAAGTTATATGATAGTTTGCTCCATCATTTTTTAATATCTAATTTTATGTATGAACCTCAGCTGCTCGGGGTCAATCACGATGTCAAACTCCGCTTCCTAATAGACCCAAACTTCAAACCTCCGATCATAGAATACTTCGAAATATATAAACTCCGAAAATCAAGCCACCCTGCTCTCGGATCGAACAAAGACAGTATTTACATTCCAACAAGACGTATCGAAGAAATTCGCATCCTTACTCTCTACCCTCAAAATATCAATCAAATATCTTTGAAAGGATATGAGATATACGGAGGACGACTATTAACATCAGATACAGAATCAATTATGGAAGAATTAACATCAGAAGCTCGTGATTTTATCAAACACATTCTTCTTCAATTACACGTACAAACAAAACAGGAAATTCCTGTAAAGTCAGCAATCCCTTTTCTTTTCAAACCAACAATACCTTTATCTTCTGAAAATCTCGAAATAACACCTCTCGCTGACTTCCATTATACAAGGCAGCTGCAGGATGATAGAGAGTAAAATATAAACGTCCATCTTCTCTCCGAAAGGCCTTTCCATGCACTTCAGAAATTTTGAAGTCTGGGAAAAACCGATACATCGCATGACGTCCGAGGAGACAAATAATTTTCGGATTAATGATCTCAAGTTCTTTCTGAAGTAGAGGCCACCACTGTGCCACCTCTTCAGGAAGCGGATCGCGATTATCCGGAGGACGACATTTCACCACGTTCGTAATCCATACATCTTCACGTTTGAGACCAATAGACTCGAGAAGATCAGAAAGAAGTTTCCCCGCTGCCCCGACGAATGGCTTTTGCAATTCATCTTCTTTCTTCCCTGGAGCTTCGCCAATGAAAACAATTTCTGCATTTCGATCACCATCACCAGGAACGAGACGTCTTGAAAGAACTGTTTGAGAAGAAGCGAGAGCCGACATTTCATTTAAAATCTCATCAAAATTCATACACAACGTATCAAAAAATATCACTCAATTCGAGATTCCAAGTTTCCTGACAATACTCCTGACCTCAGTTCAAAATCTTGAATATGTTTCAAGAAATCCCAAGGAACAACAGAAGCGGCTGTATCATACGATTTGAAAAATTCTTTCCAATACATGGTGTTCCCTCGGGTAACTGAAGCCCATTCCCGAGGAGAAGTTTTCTGCAAAGAAGAGAGAAATTGTTCAGCTCGGCTTTTACTCGTAGCCAAAATAGTCATATTATCTGCAATACAGGTAATAAAAGAAAGATTTTTCTTTGTATAAAAACTTTCTTTACAGGAATACCCATGAATCACAATATCATTCAATTCAAATTCATCAGCACCACCGATAATCCACTCTTCTCCTTTGGTGCCATCTTGAAGGGTTACTGAACGTTTGACTGGAGCCTGAGCAGGAATAAAACTCTGAAAAACTTCATGATAATAATCAGTATTCATAGAAGCTTCTTCCTGAAATTTAGGGAAAATAGCAAGAACATAATCATTTCTCTGTTCCTGATAGTTCCTCCAAACAGTGAGATGATATGGATCACTCAATACCTTTTCCATTTCTTTCATAATATTCATTCCTGTCGCTTGTTCAAAAAAATTATAAAAACTTTGTACTTCCGAAAAATTTCCTGAATCTACAATACTTTTCATCGACTGAAAAAGGTCTGAATCACTTAATTCAAGGAAGGCCTCTGACTGAGGAGGAACAATGTACTCCCCCGTTTGGTCCTTCATAGACAGCCCAGAAAAGGTAAAATCAAAATGACCATGCTTCATCCTCCCGAAAGCATGAAGGGGCTCTTGTCCAAATGGAAATGAAGAAATCGTTTGAGCGAGAGGATCGTCTGGATAGAGTGCCTGAAATCTTTGAACCACGTCCCCTGTATTGACTACTAGCTCAAGGTTTTTCCAAAGTTGATTCTTTAATTTTTCGAAACTTTGATTAAAGTCATTATCAGAAGAAGTAAAAATATTTGTTTGAACTGTTTTTCCGATGTCATTTTGGATATTTGCAAGCACTCCTTGTCCATCGCTCAATAAGTAATAACCACGAACACAGAGAAGAGAAATATATACATTATCTTTTGAGACCTCATATACATAATCCTGTTCGCATGTTTCTGGCAAAGCCGGGAAAACACTCCGCAGATTCCTCTCAACATTCTGCTGAAATTTTGGATAGAGAGCTACCACAGAGCCATGTGAGAGTTGAAGTTTTCCTATAAACGAAGTGCTGTTCTTCATCGAATCCCACACTTCCCAAGTTCCCAATCTCATAACATCATCAAACATCGACAACTCCAAATCAGAATCAGAAAGCCTCGCCGGATTCGCTCCCAAAAACCATGAAATATGATCCTCTGGAAAAAATGAAAGAAGCGCTGGCCTGACAAGTATATTCATCAGAACAACTACTGCAGCTATTACAAACACCAAGGTACCAACAAACACCCATCGAAGTCGAGAAATCCACTTCACCATCCATATCAATACTGGCTTTACTTTATGAAGCAAAACCAAAAATATTTTCAAAAAATGAAATGAAAACTTCAATGGGACTCGAGCTTTTTGAGTACTCTTTTTCAAAGGAAGTGATTTCTTTTCCACTTCTTTTTTTTGTAGTTCTTTAATACTCACTTTTTGTTTTTTCCGAGAAGCTTTGCCCATATGATAGAAAAAATATGCCAATAAATTACTCCAAACAGCTTGAAAAATAAAGCAAAAAGTCGAAATTACTCTTTTACATAAAATTCAATGAATTTTTAATAATCATAAGGAAGAATAGAGATGTGACGTTGATCGTTGGTCGTTTATCGTCATTTTGTAAAATTTCTTCATCTCAGTTCGATCAACGATAAACGACAAACGAAATTCCCACTTTTTATTTTTTACCTTTTACTTTATGAGAATTCTTATCCTCAACTCCGAACCATTCTCCAGCTCTCTTCTCAAAACATTTCTTGAACATCATGACTTCGTTGTAGATCTCGTCAGTGAAACAAAAAAAGGTCTCTACCGTGCCACTTCTGGTCTCTATGATATGATCATATACGATCAAAATTTTGAAACGTATTTCCCAGAGAAACTCGTTGAGATTTTCCCAAAAATCGAAATTCCACTCATTGTTCATATTGAAAGCAATATTGATCTCAATATCGAGCTTCGGAAAATAGGTGTACAACATATATTTTACAAACCAATTTCATCCGAAGAAACTACTTATATTTTAAGAAATCTCATACGCGAACCAAAAGAAAAAAAAGAAAACATACTCCGGATCGAAGATCTCGAACTCAATCTCCTCTCTCGAATTGCTACCCGTGGTGAAAAAACACTTCTCCTCCGGACAAAAGAACTGATACTCCTCGAGTACCTCATGCTCCATCCAGGGCAAGCCATTACTCGGATCCGACTCCTCCAACATGTGTGGCCCAACTTCACAAACATTACAACCAACACAGTTGATGCTCACATATGTGAACTCAGAAAAAAACTCGATAGAGAATTTGAAAGGAAATTGATCGTGACTATTCATGGTGTAGGGTATAGAATTGGGTAAATTTTAAACAATCTTATGAAAAAAATTTCTCTCTTGAGTCTTTGTTTTGTAATAATGACTTCTATAAGTGCCTGCGGACAACAACCAGAACCGACCTCAACCCCTCCAGAAGTACAAAATACCCTTCCTGGAGAAAATGCGAATACAACGACTCCACCGGCTGCACAGACTCAAGAGCTTGTGCCTCCATCGACGACTCCGTCAGATTCAAACCCTGCTGCTGAAAATACACAAACAACAACTACCAGTCCTACTCAAAAATATGATTTTCTGAAAAACATACAAGGGAAATGGACTCAGGTTATGACACGAAGTGGAGAAAATGATCTCGACGAATATTATCGACAAGAACTCTGTTGGATGAAAGAAAAATATGAAATGAATGTCATCCTAGAATATTCAGAAACAGAAAATGGATATATGTCTTGGAAATATATTACGAACGACAGAATACGACGGGATTGGGAAGTCGTAAAAGCTGATAAGGAAACTACCACTGGAGGATACATCCTCACCGTAAAACTTGATCAAATAGAAGAAGAAGTCTCTCAGACTCATCAAATTCGTATCGTTCCAGTCGAAGGAGATGTTTGGCACGTAGAAGACGCTGGAGCCTCAACCTTTATGATCACCAAAAATCCGAAAGAGTATCCTGTGGAACCTTGTGAATAGTTAAAATATACAATTGGTAGAAAGAAGCCTCTCATCTCCATATTGACAACAAGTATTGGAATGTTACTATGAAGTACTTGAAAAAAA
>CAZQCN010000059.1:0-7203 GCA_964592185.1 uncultured Candidatus Peribacteria bacterium | reverse complement strand
ATGGTTCTGCCCATATACCATCCAAGGAATTCATTAAAACTTGGCAGTATATCTCTATTGAAGTTAGGTTTGCTGAAGATATATCTTAGTAAAACACGAAGTGGCTCAAGAAATTCAACTGGGAGTGTAGTACTCGATTGTTTATCTAATCTCTCCATTATGGATATGAGGATTTTTGGTTGGCTATGCCAAAAGTTTTCTGAGTTATTCATATTGTTCGAAGTGACTTAGGGGCTGAATTGAGCTTCTATTCGAATTATTTTTATAAACCCAATTGTATTGAAATATTTCTAAGTTTTTTCTCATAGGTGGTTCCATCAGGCTTTTTCAGAATCAACACTGGATTGCCATTTACTATTTTAGTTTCTATTAATTCAAGTACGATTTCTTTACCATCTGAATCTGTAGATTTAATTTCTATTCTTTTCATTGAAATTAGGTCGCTTAACATCGAAATTTTTTCTTTCGCTCTACCATCCAAAACATCAAATTTTATATCATCGGGGAGATTTAAAAATTGTATGCCAGAGTGTTTAGAAAATTCTTCCCAACGTGAAGGGTTAGTCGGTTGATACTTTCCTGACTTCAAGTTTTTTAGAACCGTAAGGAAAAGAAATTCTTTTCCTTGAGTAGTAGTAATCACTGTTTCAGCAATATTACTGGAGTGTGATTTCATTTTGACTATTGTATGTTTTTGACCGAATTCATCCTCAAAACTATGGTCTTTCATGTACTTGAAAATCGATCTTTTATCAAAAAATATTTCTGTTGACTTTGAAAACTCTTCCCATTCACTGCAATTTACTGGTCTCCATTCTCCATTTTTGAGTTTTGCCTGAGCATCTTTGAAAGATATTTTTTCTTTTCTATTGTTTGTTGAAGAAACTTCAATCAAGTGTTTGCCATTCTCTTGAAATATGAAGTTTATAATCTTTGCCTTTTTACTATCTGTTATGAAAATTTCTCTATCCCGCATGGTTGAAAAAAATTTTCTTTCTCCAAAATATATTCCCGTGTAAAGAGAGAAATCCTCCCATTCATTTGGATTGTTAGGGATGTATGTTCCTGATCTAAATCTTTCAATTAATTCCTCTGTTGTGATGGAATATGCCCGCTGTAATCCAGTTATACGAATTTTATCTTTGTCTCTACTTTGAGATTTAGTAGCTTCAAGATCTCTGGAGTAAGTTTTCTCTTGAAATTGTCTTTCTCCTATAACTTCCAAGAGTGTTTCTGTTTCATCGATAGTATTGTCCTGTATTTCTGGATCGGAATCAAAAGGTATTCCTCCGATTGCTTTAAGCTTTGCCCATTGAATGGATTTGCTTGTTTTCCATGCTTCTTCTCTAAAATTATGTATAAATGACTCTACAGGCATATTTTTTTTACCTGTAATCCATAGGACATCAATGTTTTCTTTGAAGTCGACTCTTCCAATTTTGAATAGGGGAATGTCTTGAGATTGATTTCCCATATGCACGTACTCATTTTTAAGGCTATCTAGGGTGGAGAATAAGAAATGATTTCTTAATTTTTTGAATGCATCTGCATCTTTTTGAAGTATCAATAGTTTTCCTTCCAAAAACAACCGAGTTTCCTGAACTAATGCCTTTAATTTTAAGATATTCGCTTCCTTGAATTTTTCCTGTACCCAAAATATATCTTGGATTTTTTGTAACATATCTTGGTATTGTTCTTTCTTTTTGTACTTACTTAATTCATCCCGAAAATATTGAACTCCATTAAGTGTTAACGACAAAGCGTTAAAAAATCTTTCGCTTTCTTGTTTTTCTTTTTTCATAGTTGGGGAGAGTTATTCGAGTGGTTCTAAAACCCTAAAATTGTTCGCTTTTCGAGTTTGCTCAACTAAGCCTCCATATAAATAATCGATTATTTCTAGATAAGAAATTCCTTCTTTTATGAGTATTTGAATAGCCTTATCCTCGAGTTGAGGAAAATGATGTAATTGTCTTAAAGGGATTGTTTCTCCTGAGTTGTTTTGAGCAGTGCTATTTGTCTCATCTAAGCTAACAATCTCTTCAATTTTGCTGAATCCGATTGTTCTATCTACAAAAACGAATTGTAATCTTACTCCTTCTTTTAATTGCACTAATGCTTTAGGGGCTAAGTTGAGTACATTATCTTGTGATAAAATAGGTTGATTGAATTGATATTCCATCACATCTAGAACTCGGATGTGTCTAACTTGTTTATCTGACATAATAGTTTGTTAATAAGTTATCAATAAATAATTATGACATGTTTTTATGAATCAAACAAATCTACTCATCTGGTTAGTATTCCTAAAAACCTATTTACTGAATATAAAAAATAGCCTATAATAAAAAATGTAAATAAAATCTGCCCACCAACTTTGGGCAACTAATCTCTCCTCATGCTCCTCCTCGAAATCTTCAAACTTCTCGGTCTCGATGAAAAAGAATCCGAAGTCTATCTCCGTCTTCTTCGCCTCGGTCCCACCCGTGCCAGTGTACTCGCATACCAGATGCGCCTCCCTCGTACGACTGTGCAAAACATTCTCAAGCGTCTCGAAACCGATGGCCTCGTAACGAAGAAAATTGAGAAGAATGTATTTATTTTCCTCGCATTGCATCCGGATAATCTCCAACCACTTCTGCAGGTACAGCAAAGGAAGCTCATGGCTCAGTATGAACGAACGCAAGAAGAATTGCAGAAGCATATCCCACAGCTTCTCAATACCATGCAGGGGAGCAAAGTCCCGAATGTACGATTTTTCCAGGGACCGGAAGCGGTACGAATGGTGCTCTTTGATACATTAACTTCAAAGACGGAACTTAAGGATTTCGCCAACATCGATGCCATGTTTCAGCATGCCAAAGAAACGAACGATCAATATGTTGCCGAACGTGAAAAAACCAAGATAACGAAACGAAGCTTGCTTCTCGATACTCCTTTTGCCCGTGAAGTGTATAATAGTGGGACGTATTCTCCGAAGTCGCACAAGGGCTATAAATGGATCAATTCAAATCTCTATCCTTTCGCTTTGGAGATGAATATTTACGATGGGAAAGTTTCTTATATTACCTATGTGAAGGATGATTTCGTGGGAGTGATTATAGAAAATGATTACATTTATGAAATGCATAATTCGATGTGGAATCTTATTTGGGATATGGTACGAGATCCTGAATCAAGTTCAGGATGACGAGGTATATTTATTCTCTTCTTCGTAGTATACTTTTTTTAAGGAATCTCTGATTTCTAAATTCTGATTTCTGACCTTTTTAATATGCTTTCTCTTCAATTTCTCGGTGCCGCTCGTACCGTCACTGGTTCCAAAACGTATGTCAAATACGGCGAACAAGATTTCCTCGTAGACTGTGGCCTCTACCAAGGACCTCGATATCTTCAAGAACGAAATTGGAAAGATCTCCCAGTGAACTTTGCTGATCTGGATGCGGTATTAATTACCCATGCTCATCTCGATCATACGGGATACTTACCAGTAATCGTGAAAAATGGCTTTAAAGGGAAAATTTATGGAAGTGCTCCGACATTGGAAATTGCGGCAGTCATTCTCCGAGATAGTGCCCGAATCCAGCTGGAAAATATCGCAGATATGTTGGCAAAAAACATTCCTCTCCAACATACTGAACCACTGTATACTGAAGCGGATGTTCAAGCGACTATAGAATTATTTTCTCCCTTGGGAATTCATGAATGGAAAGAAATTTCCAAAGATGGTCGATTTCAACTTCTTCCGAGCGGACATATACTTGGTTCGACTTTTGTTATTCTCGAAGTATCTGATACTCGCATTGTATTTTCTGGTGATTTGGGACGGAAGGATCCTCTCTTGCTCGGTTCTCCGGAACTTATTAATGAAGCAGATTACTTGATTCTGGAATCAACCTACGGAGATCGTATGCATCCAGACGAAGATAGTTCTGAATTGTTGGCCAAAGTTATTACGGAAACATTTGAAAAAAATGGTACGGTGATTATTCCAACTTTTGCGGTAGAACGGGCTCAAGAAGTGATGTACATGATTGAAAAGATGCGAACAGAAGGAAAAATTCCCAACATTCCTCTCTATCTCGATAGTCCGATGGGGATAGAAGTGACTCGTATTTTCTGTAAGCACTGTGATTGGCATGACCTCAATCTCGATCAGTGTCAGGATCTCATGCATGGGGCACATCTCATCGATGACTATCATCTGACTCAAAAATTGTTGGAAGACAAAAATGCGAAGATCGTATTGGTAGGAAGTGGAATGATGGATGGCGGAAAGATTTTTGAATATGTGAGAGCGTATATGAGTGATCCGCTAGCAACCTTTATTCAAGTGGGCTATCAAGCAGAGGGGACCCTCGGAAGACTGCTTCAAGAAGGTCAAAAGGTGGTGTATGTGAAACATCAAGAGTTCGAAGTAAAGGCTCGAATCGAACATATGGGATCACTCTCGGCACACGCTGATCAAGAAGAGATTATGAGTTGGTTGTCTGCTTTCAAGAAGGCCCCGAAGAAGGTGTTTTTGAATCATGGTGAGCTCGAATATGCACGAGGATTACAAGCACGTATTCAGAAGGATCTGGGGTGGGAAGTAGAGATACCGAATTTGTTTCAGACCTTTGATTTATAATATTTTTTCTATGAAAAAAAAGTTGTATACATTTTTTCCTTATGTCATAGCAATTCTTGCATTGATCGGTTTTTCTGATGCGTTGTTTCTCAGTATGAAGCGTGCTGAAAACGTCATTCCGAGTTGTTCTCTCACAGGATGTGAGAATGTGCTTACGAGTCAATATAGTGAAATATTTGGAATTTCAGTGGCTTTGATTGGTGTTATTTATTATGGTTTTCATATTGTTTTTAGTATATTAGGTCTTGTTTGGAAGAGGAAAATATTTCAGTATCTACAGAAAATTTTCGTGACGGGAGGGATGGCAATGACGTTGTATTTTGTGTTTCTTCAGCTCTTTGTGATCAAAAGTATTTGTATGTATTGTATGCTTTCAGCGACGGTTACGACGGTGATGTTTGTGTTGATTTGGAGTAGAAGGAGAAAGTTTTAGTATAGTTTTGATGCTTCATTTTTTAACTTTAAAATTATGGCATATCTTCCATTTATATCAGATAGAAACTTGCAAGAAGCAATTCGAAAAGTAATTGGAACCATCGAGAAAGCAAAGAAAGATGCCGATTTGAAGTTGTATAAGAATGTACTTGATCCTTTCTCTGCTTTATTTGATGGTATGACACAAGGAATTCCATATAGCCAGTGGGTAGAAGCAGAAAAAATTCGGCAAGTCCAAAAAACCATGCAGAATGCTATTGGAGAATTTCATCAGGATATTTTGGGGAGTGTTGTAGGTTGTGAGAATTTGGGAGCAGGTGGTGGGCTAGATGTTTGTAATAGAGAAAAGAAAATTATTGCTGAGATTAAAAATAAATTTAATACTACGAAAGGGAATCATAAAACTGAGATTTACGATGCAATTACAAGCAAGCTGCAAACAAAAGAATTTCAAGGATATACGGGTTATTATGTAGAAATTATTCCTCAAAACAAAAAGGTGTACGATGAACCTTTTGTTCCGCCTGATAATAAAGATAAAACAAAACGTTCAGTGAATGAAAAAATTCGACGTATAGATGGGAAAAACTTTTATGCTCTTGTAACTGGAGAAGATACGGCTTTGCAAGATTTATTTGAAATTCTTCCTTACGTTATTATTGAGGATGTTCATTACAAATTTGATGTAAAACAAGATAAAGAATATATGGATTTATTTGCCAAAGCTTATAAAATATAATAACCTTTGCCTATGTAATGGTTATCAAAGAAATAAAATAAGCAATTTTTATGAGTTTTGTTTCACAATATTTCACAGCAGGAGAAGCTTCTAGCAAAATTGGTATATCTATTGATACTATTAGAAGATGGGATAAAAAAGGTTTGATTATGGCAAAGAGGGATACGAAAAATGCTCGTATTTTTAGTATCGATGAGTTGAAAAGAATTCAAAATCGTCTTGGGAAAAATGACAGTAAGAATCGTTACAAAATTTTGAAAAATAAAAACAAATCAAAATATACAGCTATAGAATTATTTGCAGGAGCTGGTGGTACTGCTATCGGTATGGAAAATGCTGGTATTCGACATGTTCTTTTGAATGAGTGGGACAAACATGCTTGTAATACTCTTCGCTTGAATAGGCCTGAGTGGAACGTGATCGAAGGAGATGTGAGGAATTTAAAATTTTATGAAGGGCAGGCCGATATTGTACAAGGAGGGTTCCCTTGTCAGGCATTTTCTTATGCTGGCAATAAAATGGGTTTCGATGATATTCGTGGGACTATGTTTTTTGAATTTGCTCGATGTGTAAAAGAAGTGAAGCCAAAGATTGCAATTGGTGAAAATGTTCGTGGACTTCTTACTCATGATAATGGGAAGACGCTTAAAACCATGATATCTGTTTTAGAAGAATTGGGATATAGGGTTCAGTATAAAGTATTGAAATCCCATTACTTTGATGTACCTCAAAAACGTGAAAGACTTATTATTATTGGGGTCAGAAATGATCTTGATATTCCGATTGTTTTTCCGAAAGAACGTGATTATGTCTTGACTTTGAGAGAGGCATTGCATGAATGTCCGAAATCAGGAGGACAAGAATATCCGCAAAACAAGAAAAGAATTATGAATATGATTTCTCCTGGTGGTTATTGGAGAGAACTTCCTGAAGACTTGCAAAAAGAATATATGGGGGCAAGTTTTTACATGGGTGGCGGGAAAACGGGGATGGCTCGAAGACTTTCTTGGGATGAGCCATCACTTACGCTCACTTGTAGTCCAGCACAAAAACAGACTGAAAGATGCCATCCAGACGAAACAAGACCTTTTACGGTAAGAGAATATGCACGAATTCAGACTTTTCCAGATGATTGGGTATTTGAAGGTTCTATATCTCAACAATATAAACAGATTGGGAATGCCGTTCCTGTAAATCTTTCATTTCATATTGGAGACATGTTGATAAAAATGTTAGATGGAAATACAAAAAAAAATTTGGAGGGAGAAGGTGTTTGCTTGAGTCAATCTGAGCTATTGCCATTAGTAGCATGATTTTGATTCCATCGGGGTGTAGCGTAGCCTGGTAGCGCGCAAGCATGGGGTGCTTGAGGCCGTGAGTTCAAATCTCACCACTCCGACCA
>CAZQCN010000058.1:0-7227 GCA_964592185.1 uncultured Candidatus Peribacteria bacterium | reverse complement strand
TCGGTATCGACCCCAGAAGAGAGATCTGAAATCTGAAATCAGAATTCAGAATTGCATTTTTAGCCCAGAGAGCATATAAGAATTAAAAATATATTTCAAGAGAAATCATTGTTTTCTCGCACAACACAAAAAGCCATCCCTCAGGCAAACCCTGCCGTATTGGAATCGCTTTTTTGTTTTTGTTTTATCGTATATGTTCCTCAAGGACCTGTACGATTTTTTGAACCTTTCTTCGGTGGTATTAGAACCGGCACCACGGTGTCTCTCAGATTCAAGTGAGTCCCCCTATTACGGTAAGACAAGGTTAGAAGTGAGACGTTGCCCCGATTGATCGGGGACAGGAGTCGGAAGCTTGAGACTTCCATCGAAAAGTACAAAGAATGGTCAGTAGTAGGTAGTCTGTGGACTGTGGGAGCTCCAAACCATTCTTTATGCTTTTCGGAAATTTCAAAGGTCAAAAAAGTAATTCGAATCAGTATAGCATACTTTTGAAAAGATTCCAAATAGATCTCTTACATACCTCCTTCACAAAAGGATTCGGTATCAGCATCAAAACACTGGGGGGAAATTCTTAAGAATAAATCTGAAAAGACTTTTGAATACATACTAAATGAGAAATTTTCAAATAAGTAAGTTATTATTCGGGGGGTTCGGGGGTTTTTATCGTTCTATTCTGATGCTGCTCATTTGCGAGGTGCACAGAGTTAAAAACCCCCGATGGGTTTTGGTTACTTTTTGCCCAGTCAAAAGTAACTCGGCTGTCGGGACGAACCCCGACAAGAGTTAATAAAAAATTGCATTTACTATTCCTTCAGAAAATCTGATTCTGGAACGTATTTAAATTTTCCCCCAGTATTTTGCGTCTGATCCACAAGAGGATTCGTAAAACAAACTCAGCCTGTCTGGCAAAGCCATCCCCAATAAAAAAGCCCAAGAAACAAAATTAAGCACGAACAAAATTTTTCAAAAGCATTTCAAAATATGACATATCAAAACTTGTAGAGAAGTTGTAGAGACTCAATATCACAATCACTCCCCCAACAAGAATCATGAGGGTCTTCGGGCTCATCCTCTTACAAACATATGCAGCAAAAGGAGCTGCTATCCCTCCTCCGAGGAGAAGTCCCAAAATAAATACCCAATATTGAATCCCAATATGCAACATGAAAGTAATCGAAGTCGCGAGCGTTACAAAAAACTCAGCAGCATTAGCTGATCCGATCCCCATCCGAGGCTCCTCTCCTTTCATCACGAGCGTCGAGGTCACCATCGGCCCCCAACCTCCTCCTCCAATACTATCCAGAAATCCACCAAGAAATCCCAAACCAGCTAGAAATTTCGAAGTATTGGCTGGCCCGCCCTTCGGACGGACGAAACGCAATATACGAGTCACAATAAATACAACAGTGTGAAGAGGAAAAAAACCATGCTTCACATGTTCCTGACGGAAACTCTGAAACGCACGATGCAGTATCGCTATTCCAATAATCAGAAGATATATACTGACAAATGGTTTAACATTTTCTCCGGGAATCGAACTCAGAATATAGGCTCCGATCACCCCACCAATAACTCCAGAAATTACCAGAGGCCAAAAAATCTTCTTATCGACATTCCCCAATTTTCTATGAAAAAAACCCGAGATTCCCGTCGTCACAATCTCCGCCGTATGAACACTCGCACTTGCAGTTGAAGGTGGCAAACCAAAGCTCACCAAAAACGTATTGGAAATAACTCCATATCCCATACCCACTCCTCCATCGACAATTTGTGCGACGAACCCAACTCCCAAAGCAATGAAAAAGAGTGCACCATCAGTCATAAGAAAATCATTTACCTTCATTATAAATGATACAGGGAAAAACAAAACAGCAAAACAAAAAGTTTTACACAAGAAAAAAGCTTTGCTATCATCGTCGGGCTTCATGCCGTCATAGCTCAGTGGTAGAGCACTTCCATGGTAAGGAAGGGGTCCCGAGTTCAACTCTCGGTGACGGCTCCATTATACAAGACACCGTTTATTATTTTTTAAACTGTTCTATTTGAAAACCTTTGCAAATAAGAATTATGTGCATTATAAAAGGCGTGTTCTAATTCATAAGTTGTCACACCAATAACCTCACTTATAGAAGTCATCTGTTGAGTAAACGGAACAGTGTCATACCTCTGTCTCCATCTTTTCCCATCAGGATGTGTACTTTTGAAGGACATTAATCCAGTGTTGTGATCAAGGCTTATTTGCTGGAACTCAATCTCACTTGTCAAAACTCTCAATACTAATGATTTTTGGCGATGTAATAAACTTTCATCTCCAAGTTCAGGAAGTCGGGGGAAATTTTGTTGTAAATCATAAACATACGTTCGTATATTCTCTCTTTGATTATCTTTTGTAGTTTCTACTGTAACTGAAAACATATTCTCTCCTGTTGTCTGGAAAATAAGTTTATTTTCATTCGAGTATGCTTCGATCGCAACTCGTCCCTTGGAAAAAAGTTTACTAAGAGAAAGAGGTTCTTTTTGAAGAATGAAAGGATCGAGGTAGTAAAGAGAATTCCCTTCAGAACAGAGTGTCGCATAATGTGTTATACCTTCAGTAGTCGAAATATATGAAACATCTTTATAACCACTTTGAAAGAGTAGTTCTGTAAGCATTCTATTCTGAAGTACACAATTTCCTCCAAGACGAGAATTGTAGGGAATAGCATCGGATACTAAAAACGGCCCAAAGGAATTGTAAGGGACTTCTTTCGCTATTTTTATGAGTTCTTCTTTCATGAATTTGACAAAAAAATACAATATTCAATTGTAGTATAAAATAATAATTAAATCAAATAGAACTCTTTAAGTCCCGCAAAGAACCAACCCCTTTCTCACTCCTCTCGTATTGCATTGAAATAGATGATACTCTGAAATGCATACATCTCCAGTTTTGACCAACCTACGAAACTCCACGGAGATGAAAGAAAACTTTTCTTTTATATTATCATTACTACTATGGAACACACATCTTCTCAAACAGATAGACCATCAGAAGTCCCTACCTCTCGAAAGATCAATCACAAAGATTTTCAGGAAAGGGTCGATGCAGAATCTTTTGCTCACATTGCTTCAGAAATCCATCAGAACCTATCCCGAATCCTCACTGCAGAAAGTCAAAACCCTCGCTTTTTCAAAGTAAACCAAAAAGAAGGACTGGAAAGCATAGAGGTTATATACTCCGCTGGTTCTGAAAACAAAGAATTTTTCTGGTGGATGAAGGTGGATAATACAGAAGACCTACAAGCAACCATATATGCAATCAGAGGGAACTATAGCCGATTAGTAGAAAGGCTCAGAAAGACACAAGAGAAAAAATAGAAAACATTCTTTGAATTATCTCCATATTTACATCCTTATTATGCCATTTATATTCTCTTTTTTATTTTTGAAGTAGAGCGAAGATTACTCACCTCTCTGCTGACGAATAGCTCTATTATACACTGGCATATAAAAACTCTTCAGATTATTTCTGAGATAGTTTTCGAAAGCAATCATCACTGGTTTATCGTTCATCATCCGAGAAGAGGTCGCCGGACAAGAAGTAGTCAACTTCTCTCCATACATCAAACCTTTCATCTCATTACTTAAAATAACAAGTGTATCAAAAATCTCCTGTCGAATTCCTAATTCACCATTCCTCATCTCAAAAGCCTCGACCGGAAAAACTACTCTTTCACTATCATTCCCAAAGCGTTTTGTTTCAAGTTTCTCAAAAAAACTCTCAGTAGATTGAATACCTGGAAATTCCAATAGAATAGTCATAATTGTAAATGTCCCAAGATGGAGAGATGCCAATTGGTAACTCAATTTAGTACTCTTTTTTAATACTTCAAGATAATCATCTTCTCGGATACCTGGGTTCAATTTCGCTATGAGCTCTGTCTTCATGAAAAAAATATCAGTAGCAGTTTTCATCCCCGATTTCATCAAATACAGCGCTTTCTGTTGTATATCAAGAGGATAATTATATGCCTCACAAATCGAATCAAGCCTATCAAAGATAATCACATCTTCACCTTTACCATTTGCAGGATTTTTAATAGCTACAGCCCAACCATGAGCTTGCTGAAAAAAATTTGTAAGCACCTTACCATATAGGGCATCAAGCACTTTACTTGGATCATCGCCCTGTGGGACAGAAGATAAAATATCAGCCTTCCCAGATATAACATTCGGCATACAACTAAAAAGCTTCCCAATCGCCAATGATAATAGAATATTCCTCTCAATCTTTATATTATCTGAACTTTTAGTATCTCGAAAAGTACCATAAATAAACAATAGAATGTTCTTTCGGGCCTCTCTCACAAGAGGACTCAAATCCGTAAGTTTTAATCCAAGTGATACTTCTAGATCTCTAATTTTTTCTTCAAAAGATGTTTCAATCATCAAAAATAGATACAAGAAATCATAATACACTAAAAATAAATTTCTGCAAACACTACGGCCTACACTCATCAAACCTCAGCAATACATCATTCGGAATATCCACATATTCACCTTCTACCGGATCATAACGGAGAACTTTTTTATTTTGAAAATCGTAACGAACCCGATCGATAGTCACCATCTCCCCATCAACTTCTCGATAGACACGGAAATCATAGGTCATCAAAACCTCATCAGCAGCTTCTTGCATGAAAGAAGAAAGTTTATCCCCGAGATTTTGTTCATGTAAATCAGCAAAAATTCTACTATCAGATAGCATCTTTTCAGCTACCTCAACGCACAAAGGAAGGTCTTCAGAGAGCACCTCCTGAGTTTTACTGAATTGAATGGGCTCTTCAAAAAAAGTGACGAAATCAAAATTCATCAACTCCTTCTCAGGAAAAAACGTCATCGTCAACGAATCAACTCCCGAAGCATCTCCAGAAATCCAATGAATGTCACCAGTGTAGACATTTTCAGAAATCTTTGGCAGGGTCCCCATCATATTGATATCACTATCGAGTGTCACCGCCCAAAGTATACTCACAGCCTCCTCTTCTACTCGGACGACGAGAGGGAATTTAGAATTCAAAGATGTAAACCAATTTCCTGCCTTCGGATCTTGATTTTTTGTATATGCTTCATAAATTATTTCTGAAGTTTCTTCAAAGTTATCCAACGGAGATACCTCAGACACGTCTCGACTTTGAGGAATCAATCCACAAGCCACTTGAAAAAAGAAAACAGGAATGAATAAAAGAAAAAAGAAAACTTTGCTCATTTCAAGTAATTAAATATTGATAACATCATAAATCAATTACAATATAGATGGAAATAGAAATCCCTCATCTATATACAAATCATGAATCAGTTGGAAAAACTGAGGACTTTTTTAAAGGGAATGTTTGATAATTAAATAAAAACCAAAATTGTAGTTTCTACTCGGGGGGTCTGGGGGGCTCAACCGAGTTTCTCTGTGTGGGAAACTTCTTGCCCTCGGTACTGCGAGTTTGAGACCCCCAGCGGTTTTATCCTACTTTTGCCGTCAAAAGGAGGACGACCGCCGGTTCGGGTACCGGCAAGGGTTGATTCAAAAATAGCAGAGCGAAATCGGATGAAGCTTCGAAGTTAATCTTGCAATCCAAGCTTGAAAATTATTTTGTCCCAGTACTTTGCACCTGATCCACAAATCATAGAAAAACGAGAAAACAACAATTGTAATAAAAAGTAAACAAGAGTATAATGAATTATAAATAAATCAATATGGAATTTCCAGAACCTTCCAATAAAAATTGTATTTTAGCACTGGTAGCAGTGAGCACCATGATTTTTTCGATGTATCTGAAAAATCCTCAACTCCAAAAAAAAGCATCAAACACAATTGACGGAGCAAGAAAAACAGTAGACATGTTTCTTTCTCCAAAACAGAAACAACCTCAGCCAAATACTGATTTTGTTGTATACGACACCATCCCAAACAAAACAGAAATTTAGTAAAAACGAACGGTGATTGAAGTGCGACTCTTATTCTAGATTCGTTCCATAGTGCGTCGTCACAAAAAGCTTTCCATGACCCAGCGCAATTCCGAGCCCCATAACGTGAAATTTTGAATTCACGATACTATTGTAGTGCGGAGCCCATGATTTCCCTGCTTCTGCCATGTACCAATTAAATGTATATTTCAAAATATCGATAACCTCCTGAGTACAATCTCCTGAATCACAAGAATAAGGATACCAAGCAATGCTTTCTGAAAAAGGTGGATTCGGTCCAGATTGAAAGGTAATACCACGATCAGCAAACCACTGAACCATTTTTGGATAATCGTAATACGCAGTTTGTCCAGGACGTTTATGATCTATATATCCCTGACTCGCAGCATGCTCCGCCCATTCTTGAGCCGTTTCATTGAGTTGAAAAACGTACTGCCGTGGGTCATCGACAGATCGTTGCCCATTATGTTTCTGAAGCCAAAAGTCCATAACTTTATTCGTATCTACCTGAGCAAGAGAAAAATGATCATAAACAGCGGAAGAGGCCACCACCTTCAAACTTTCTATGGATTTACTTTCTTTATCTACCACCTGTTCCTGGATCCTCCATACCATCTCAGCCATTTCTCCACGTTTTAGAGGGGTTGCCCATGACCCTATCGAAGGAGGGAGAGCCTTCTTCTGATCCAAAATTTCAAAAAATGTATTGTACCAAAGCGTAGAATCTACGGGCTCTGTCTGAGCAATCAGGGTATTGACGATCATTTTAGAAGCCTCAGCCAAAGTAACTGCCTTGTGTGGTTGAAAACTTCCATCTTCATACCCAGAGACAATCCCTCTATCCTTTGCAAAACAAGCAACATTCTTCCACCATTGTTCTTGAGAAATATCGTTGAAACAGTTCCCTCCTGTATATTCAAGAATAGCATCTGCCGAAGATACGTTCACCAAAATCTTAATAAATTCAGCTCTTCCAATGGTGCCGTTTGGATGAAAACTTCCATCTTCGTACCCTGTGACAATGGCCTTATTTTGAAGATATTGAATAGCGTCTTCATACTGATGATCCGAAGTGTCAGAAAATGAAGCTTCTACGGGTATCCCAAAAAAAGTCACACAAACAAACGAAAGAAAAGTCAGAAAAAAAACTACAAAAGAAGACATAAAATTGGTAAGGATGATAATCACACCATACCAAAAAAAATCTGAGACACAATGCCTCTTAATACATCCAACGAACTTCTGCAACCGAATTATCAATCACTT
>CAZQCN010000057.1:0-7313 GCA_964592185.1 uncultured Candidatus Peribacteria bacterium | reverse complement strand
TTACAAGATTCGAGCGATGAATAATATCGGTGAATCAGTTGACTCTCTTTCTGTTTCTGGTCAACCAACGACTCCAGTAATTAATCAAACGGCTCTCTCAAATGTGGTGCTAATTACTACAGCTGCTCAGACTACTGTAGCAACATCTTCTGATTCAAAGGCGAGACTTATTGTCACTCCTGATTCTGTCAAAGAAGTGACGCACAATAATACCACTGCGGTGGTTTTCCAAGGAGAGACCAATGACACAAATGGAATTGCTGTGGAAGCTCCACTCTTCAATCCTTCGTATGCTTTTGTATCACCGAATGTGTATACCTTCAGTGCTACTGATATCAATGCAACGGATGGAGAAGATATTCTTGGAGAGTACAATATTGTTGAAATTAAGTATACGAACTCTGATGCAGCAGTAATCTCAGAAGACAATCTCTCTCTTGCGGTATTCAATGATACTACTGATACGTGGACTCCACTCTTCACTACTATTGATCCAAATGCGAATGTTGCTCGAGCCATGACTCGACAATTGGGAAGATTTGCGATTGTAGCTCATAGTTCTCCTCGTTCATATTCTGATGTGTTTACCACTTCTCCGTTTATCAATTTCATTGGGAATCTTACTAAAGCGGGAGTGGTGAGTGGTCAAGGAGGAAAGTTTTCAGGAGACAATGATGCGTCTCGAGGAGAACAGCTCAAGATAGTGATGAGGTCTCTTGGATATTATATTCCGAGTTTTGCCAACACTTCGGCTTGTCCTGATATGACGACTTCGGATCCTTTTACTCCGTATTTCAACAAGGCTATTGAGGAAGGGATTATCACAGGATATTCCGATGGAAGTTGTAAGCCGAATGCACGAGTGACTCGTGGTGAGGCTATGAAAATTACGATGGGAGCCATTGATGCTCGTGCCAAGACGTATACTGGTTCTTTCACCTTTAGTGATTTGAATACGACTGATCCAGGATTCCGACCATATATTGCTTATGCGAAGGACAACGGGTTTGTGAGTGGAAACACTGATGGGACTTTCGGAACCAACCGAAGAATCACCAGAAATGAGATTTCAAAAATAGTCTCAAATGCCGTGACGAGCAAAGTTCGATAAGGTACAATGGAGGAGGCTGATAGCCTCCTCTTTTTTTATGATAAAAGCATTGTGTTATTTTCTTATTCGTCTCTATCAGAGAACTCTTTCTCCTGATCATAGTTTCTTGGGAAAGAAGATCTTTCCTCGTGGATGTTGTCGTTTCTATCCGACGTGTTCAGAATATACCAAGGGGGCAATAGAGAAGTATGGAGTGGTCCGTGGGATTTTCAAGGGAATGTATCGGATTGCTCGGTGTAACCCTCTCTGTAAAGGAGGTGTGGAGATGCCTTGAAGGAATCCCTCCTCATGTCATTTCGACCGAAGTGGAGAAATCTAAACCGAACGAAGTGCATATGCATAGAAAGAAAATACCCATGTTGAGAAGACTTCTCCGCGTTGGTCGAAGTGACTATTGTTCATTGTTACCTGTTAACTGTTCATTATTATGAAGTACTTCCGACACCCTGGTGTGACCGTGACCAAAACCGACGATAAACAAGAGCCGTTTAAGCAGGATAAACTCCTTCGATCTTTGGAGCATTGCGGAGCGAGTACGGAGGCAAGTGATGAAGTGATGAAAACTCTGAGTCAGAAGCTGTCGGGGAATATTCATACTTCTGAGATTTTTCAACATGCGTATAGTATTTTAAAACACTTCAATCCTTCGGTAGCGGCTCGATATAATCTCAAGCAAGCAGTTTTGTCTCTCGGACCTACGGGATACCCATTTGAAGATTTTATTTCGGAGATATTCAAAATTGAAGGCTATCAGGTACAGGTGGGAGTCGTTGTGCCTGGACTGTGTGTGACACATGAGGTCGATGTCTTAGCGGTCAAGGGAAATAAGCATGTTATTTGTGAATGCAAGTTCCATAATCAACCAGGATTCAAATCTGATGTAAAAGTCTCTCTCTATGTTCATGCTCGCTTCAACGACATTGTGAATCGATATAGAGTGGATCCTCAAAACAAAGACATGATCTATGAACCTTGGATTATTACCAATACGACATTTACTGAAGATGCTCTGACCTATGCTCAATGTAACAATATCAATGCTTTGAGTTGGAATCACCCCAAAGGAGCTGGACTCCTCGCACTCATCGAAGCGTACAAACTCTATCCTGTGACTTGTTTGTCTACCCTCAATTTTTCACAGAAACAATATTGTATAAACAAAGGAGTGATTCTCTGTAAAAATTTAATTCATCGAAATGATGTCCTGTCATACCTTTTTCATGATAGTCATTATCGTGGAAGGGTCGAGAGAGAGATTCAAGGGCTTTTGTAGATTGGCTATTGTATTTCTGCCCAAATTTCATTTCTTCGGAGCCAAGGAAAATGCCAAGGAGTGTTGTAAAATGCAGATGTGAGTTTTGGATTATATTGTATATTATTTTCTTGGAGTAAGGACTCAAGTTTTGCTTTTTTCCCATCGACTCTTTTTTCATTACTGAAACCGGTGAAACGAAGCACTGCTGTTTTGTGTGCTGGGACTTCTCTTATTTTCACTTTATTATTATTCGGTCTTGGAAGTGTTTCTAGAGTATATTCTTTCGGCATGACAAAGGACATGGTGTACGACTCTTCTTTTTTCTCGGTTATCACTGGAGCGGTCATGGCTATAGGTTCAGATTTTTCGTTAATAACTGGGGTAGTCATAGCCACAGAAGTTTGTTTGGTGTTATCTCCAAATATAAAACCAGCTATAGCTCGGAAGTTGTTATTTATTGCTTCATTGTAGGTTCCCGTATTTTCTGTTTCTGCGATAATATATGTGGGATATTCTCGTATTTCGTATCCGTTTGTTTTTTCTATGACGGTATAGTCGGGTTCTTTTACATTGGCAAGAGAAACGTAACCAATGACAATCCAAATCACAAAAAGTGAGGCTACTACGATTCCAGTGATGATGATTGTTTTCTGCATATAGAAGGTATTAATATTTTATATTTCTCACATCTTATAATACTCTGTCTTTTGAGTTTTATGAAATGACATAGTTTTTTTATCTCATTTCTTAGACTGCGTACTTTCTTCAATCCAAAAAGAACCTGTTATGAAGGTCTTGTTTGAAGTAGTCTTAGGTTCTCCGGTGTTTACTTAGTTCTCATGCACTAACTGGCTGGACACTCTGGGCTAGTATAAATGCAAGGTAAAAATGAGACAAATGAGATAGCGTCAAAAGTATCGATAGCTTCCACCCCTCTACTCCCCTACAAAGGTAAAAAAGTTCCTCAGCTGAACAATAAGGAATAAAGCATTAATGAGAAGTAATATAATTCCCTCTTTTCGAGAAATACGATTTTGAGATTGAGCAAAAATATAGAAAACGATTGCTCCTCCTCCCATCAAAAAAGCACTATGGAGAAACTCTTTGGACTCCACGAGAAATGTCCCATTCAACAATACCAGTACTGCAAATATACAGGTATTCGCAATAGCTGATCCGAGATAATCACCGAAAGCAATTTCTTTGTGCCTTCTTCGTATAGACTGAACGGCAACAACAAACTCAGGAATATTCGTTCCAGAAGCCAAAACCAAAATACCAATAATTGAACTTGGGACGCTCAGTAATTCAGAAAAATATACTACCTCTTCAACCATAAAATGCCCAGCCACAAATATAAACGCAGCCCCAAGAAGTATTTTGAAAGCATCAAACACCGTAAATCGATGTTTATGAAAAAAATAATACACCTTCAAATGAATTTTTTTCGAGGCGTTTATTGTAAGATCCTCAGTAAGTTCCTCTACAAACTCTTCTGATATTTCTTCCAACACTTCAGGTACGGTCTCTTTTCTTCTGCTTTGAATAAAATAGAGCAGAACGATATAGGCCATAATACAAATCCCTCCTTCTATACGAGTCACACTTCCATTGAGTAGAAAAAGAATAGGAAGCACAACAAACAATAATGAAGCTCCCAAGCGTCCGTCATTTACCGTATTCTTCAAATCAACACCATTTCCTACCACGGCCAAAAATGGAATAATAAAAAATAATATAAAGAAGGATGCTCCCACGAGATTTCCCGCTGAAACTTGGGGAACACGGTCGATAGTTGAATTTACCATGACAGAAATTTCACTTATGGAAGTCAAGAAACCAAGGACAAAAAAGGCAACCGTGAATCCACTCTGATGAAATCGCTGTGCAACCCGATTGACAGAATCCACCAATATCCCTGAAAAAACCCAGATACAACTAGCGGAAACAAGAAAAAGAAAAAGATGGAAAAAGATGCTCATCGAAAACGTATAAATTATTCTCTGGGGATGTCGAAAATTGAAGCCTCAACGTCCTCACCTACAATATACCGAGAAATTCTCTTTCCTCCAAAAATTGAAGGTAAAATGCCTACCCCATTACACCCGAGATTATACATCAAAAATGGATATTGTGGATCAGGTCCTACGCGACGAATACTATTGGGAGTATATCCCATCAAACCATGCCATTTGAATTTTGGTTCAATATTTTGAGGAGAAAAAGCGTAGGTCTTATATAAAAAACTCAATATATCTTCTGTACATTCTGATGGATAGGTTTGATCGTGAGCATATCGTGCATATTCAGGAATACGAGCATCCGGCCCCCCGACACTCACGAGATTGTGCTTTTCTTTTTTTTCATTTTCAAAGGGCCGTCGAGTGAGATAATAATAAGTATCAGGCTCTTCTTCATCACCGGTTTCAGCAATCTTCCTATCGAGATAGCTCACGACCGAAGGTTGTTTGTTTATCGGATCAAGGTATCCCAGCATATATCCGACGGTGCCATGAATCATCTTATGAAAAGTTTTTTCAATTTCAGGATTTTTTTCGTAGACCAGAGAAAAATTTTCAAATCCATTCGTACACAATACAAGATATCTGGAAGACACCTTCCAATTCTTTGTATTAGCTTGAATGTCATTTTCTCCAAGAATAATTTTTTCTACAAATGAATGTTCCGCCAAAACAAAACGGTCACTATATTGATTTAACATATAAGTAACCAGCTTCTCACAAAACAAAGCACTATTCATACACCCTTTCCTCGAGACCAAAGTCGCAATATATTCGGCATTCTTCGTTTCCAAGAGATCGAGAATATTATTGTGAGGAAGTACAGAGTACAAAGAAGAAAATTCCTTTGGTATTAATCGAATATCTACTGTATCTGCAATATACATAGGCTCAAACAGGATCCCTCCCTGTTCCTTTAAAGCATTATTTTTCAAATGCTCTAAAATCAAATCCATACTACTCAAACCTGCATACCCAGTCACCTGCCAGAGAGGCGTTTGGATATGAGCTTCCTCGACAATCTCTTCCAAAAGCATCCATGCGGAATGAATAGATGTTTGTCCTTGAGAAGCAAGTTCCAATCCAAATTCTTCAACAATTTCAAAAAACGGTCTTTCGAAATAACTCGTCACCTGTCCAGCATTGTGTCCTGTAGCTCCATGTCCGATCTTGTCTCCTTCGAGGAGAAGAACTTTTTTATCCGTATCTCTCAAGAGGAAGTAACTTGTCACAACACCAGCAATCCCTCCTCCAAGAACCGTTACGTCAACGGTATGATCATGTTCGAGAGATGCAATCGGTCGCGTACGATGTAATTGAGAAAGCCAAGGAGAATTCATGAAATATTTTTTTCCATTTTAGAACAAATACTCAAAAAGCTAAAGACAATACATATGACTTACGAATAAATACTGGCTGGGGTGGTAGGATTCGAACCTACGAATAGCGGCTTCAAAGGCCGCTGCCTTACCACTTGGCGACACCCCAATAAGTTTAGCGAGCATAGCATAGCGGAGTGAAGAATATATGACAAGATCTAATATGTATTGTAATTCCAATTCTCCACACGTATGGTGCTTATGAATATTTTGTCTTTTTAACAACCCTCTATGCATGGATATAATGATAATATCGAAAAAATCACGAAGGAAAATAACAACTTCCGGAAAATTCTCTATACCTCAAAACACAGTCAACTGGTGGTAATGAGTCTTTTGCCAAATGAGGAAATAGGGATGGAAACTCATAGAGAGAACGATCAATTCTTTCGTTTCGAGCAGGGGGAAGGAAAATGCATTATTGATGGGAATGAATATGAGCTAAAATCTGGGACAGCTATCATCGTGCCCGCTGGAGCTCAGCACAATATTATAAATACATCGAGCACCGAACCTTTAAAGATGTATACTCTGTATTCTCCTCCTCATCACAAAGATGGGATTGTTCGTGCTACCAAAGCAGAGGCTGAAGCGAATGGAGCTGACTTTGATAATAAAACTACGGAGTAGGTAATTGAGATACACATTTTTCGTATGTCTTGTTTTTACTGAATTTGGTTTATGAAAAAACAGTATAAATAAGTGATTGTTTCAAGCTAAAATTCTTTAGTTTTTTTTGAATCAGACGAAAATACTGGGACAATATAATTTTCAGACTTAGATTGCAGGATTAACTACGAAACTCTATCCGACTTCGCTCTGCTATCTTTGATTCACCCCTTGTCGGTACCCGAACCGACGGTCGTCCTCCTTTTGGCGGCAAAAGGAGGATAAAACCGCTGGGGGGCTCAAACTCGCAGTACCGAGCACAAAAAATCTCCCACACAGAGAAACTCGGTTGAGCCCCCCAGCCCCCCCGAGTAAATATTTACCTATCAGAGAAATTTTTCATTTAGAAGATCTACTAAGTTTTTAAAAATTTATTTTTATAATTCACCTCCAGTATTTTGATTTTGATCCGTTTTTTTTAACTTGAAAATGAGAATAATCGGCATATACTCATCATCGTTTATTTTTGGTTTCAAAATTTAAAAAGAATCCTATGTTTCACACTTTAATCTCTCGCATTTCTCAGAACTGGAAATCTGGCCTTACGGTGGCCTTGGTTTCCATTCCACTTTCACTTTCTTTGGCTATCGCTTCAGGAGCTGCTCCGATGACAGGAATTATCACCGCGGTATGGGCAGGGTTGATAGCAGCGATCTTCGGAGGGAGTCATTTCAATGTTATTGGACCTGCAGGGGCTTTGTCTGGTATTCTTGCTGCTTATACTTTGATGAATGATCCGAAAACTCTCCCTGTTTTGGCTATTTTGAGTGGAGTGCTTATTTTGATTGCTTGGTTGGGGAGGTTGGAGCGATTTTTAGTGTTTGTTCCAGGGAGCACGATTCATGGATTTACTTTGAGTGTGGGAATTACTATTGCTT
>CAZQCN010000056.1:6768-7775 GCA_964592185.1 uncultured Candidatus Peribacteria bacterium | reverse complement strand
TTCGTCAAAAGAGAAGAGGGAAGAGCAAGCCCCTTTAAAGTGCTCTCATCTTTAAGAATTTTTGAGAACACATCTAAATCAAGTTCTGTAACAGGGAAGTGTCTCTCTCCTTGCCTTTCTTTATTTCTCACAGCGATTATAAGGGCATTGTTGGCAACCTGACAGGCATAGCGTTTTCTTTCAGAGTCTTCAAGAAAATTCTGTAAGTATTGAAGAGAAAATCGAAGCAAATCTCGGGTAGTGTGAAGGGTATTTTGAATCTTATCCATCTCATAAGAAATCTTTTGTGCGGCCACAGAAGATACTTGAGAGGAAAGATTTGGAGCATGTGAGCTTATCAATCCAAGAACATATTCCTCAGATCGATCAAAATCTTGATTAATAAGTGACTTCGTCTTTGTGCTCAGAGGCAAGAAACTATTGGAGATTTTGGCTCGGAAGTTGGACCACTCATATATCCCCCCTTTCTCACTATCATAAAAATCTTTCAACTGAGGGATAATTTTAGATATTACACTATCAGCTTGTTCCTGTATATTAAGTCGATGGTTCATGAGATAATTATAAAAATAAGATAGTAATTTAGTCTAATAGACCCAGAAAGTCAAACAAAGATCTATTACATAAAAAGAGATCTTTATGTAACTATATTTATTTAAAATTCTTTCAATTTTCCAACTTCCTTTTCATTTCTTACACTTGTAAATTTGAATATTCAATTATAGATCCAGACTATTTATATTATCCCACAACTATTAATCACTCTTCCCTTCATACGCCTTTTCCATCTTCTGCAAATCAATTTTTTTCATCTCCAACATCGCCTTCATCGCCCGTGCAGCCTTCTCGACATCTTTACTCTTGAGCATTTCATTTAAACGCTTCGGAACAATCTGCCACGAAAGACCAAACTGATCTTTCAACCATCCGCACTGCTGAGATTTTTCATCTCCTCCTTCAGAAAGTTTATTCCAATAGTAATCAACTTCTTCTTGAGTTTCACAATC
>CAZQCN010000056.1:2443-6758 GCA_964592185.1 uncultured Candidatus Peribacteria bacterium | reverse complement strand
ACGACGAAAGAAACTGCTTCGGTGAATTTAAATAGAGGACCACCGTTCAACGCCATAAAATATTGCCCTTCAATTTGAAATTCCACCGTCAATACACTGCCTTCAGGCTGACCAGAAACTTCTGCGCTTGCGGCGTCATATCGAGTAATATCTCCGAGCTTTGAATCTTTGAAAATAGAGAGATAAAAATTGACCGCTTCTTCGGCATTATTATTAAACCATAAACAGGGACTGATTTTTTGTTGGATCATAGAAGTTACGTTAAAAAGAAAACTTCATATTCCTATATAGTTGAGAAAATTCTAGCTGTCTATTTTCAGTAACAAGAAAAATGTTTTCACTCCCATCATTACTCGTAATATACCCTAGATTTTTCTTTTCGATACTGGAACCGTCATCAAAAACTATTCGCACATCAAAACTAGAATCACAAATTACAACAATTTTTTCTGAGTAAAAAGAACGAGGAGCAATGTTAAATGAGCTCCATTCTTCATCACTACAATAATTTACTTTTATAGATTCAATAGAGCTCTGAGAATTATTCATAACAGTAATATCTTGGCGGATTTCATTCATACCCCAAAAATATCCGACGATAATAATAACAATAAGCAAAATCAGTATTTTTATAATCCACTTTTTTTTCATATATTGTTTTCATATTATTTATTTCTTCCCTTCCCATTCCTCAAAAAATTGTTGAAGAAACAACTCCATAAATTTGTGCCTCTCACTCGCCATTTCTTTCGCCGTCTTCGTATTCATATTCTCTTTCAGTTTGAGAAGCTTGCTATAAAAATGGTGAATAGTCGAAGGATCTTTTTCCGACTCATCAAACGTATGTCGATCAAAAGGTTTTTCTGGAATCCACATCGTCACATCATGAGCTCCACCAAAACTAAAAGTCCGACCAATTCCAATCGCCCCAATCGCATCGAGATTATCCGCATCTTGTAAAATCAAAGTTTCGATATCTTGCACCGTCTTCCCATGTTCGGAAAAGTCATATTCTTCGTGGAATTCAATACAGTGAAGAATTTTTTCTTTTTGCTCTTCTGTAAGCTCTGCGGTATCCAGAATTTCTCTCACCTTTGGGAGAGAATCTTTCGGCGAACAGAATTTTCCGCTTTCATTCTGCATAATCCGATGCACATCATGAAGAAAAGCAGAAACGGCAATAATCAGACGATCACCCCCTTCTTTTTCTTGAAGCGTTAGAGCGTTGTTGAGAACTCGTTTGAGATGGTAAATGTCGTGACCGCTACTTTCGTTGCGGAAGAGTTCTTTTATCTGAGATTCGAGATGTTGGAGGATTTGTTCGAGGGTCATAAGGCTAATGAGTAGGATTTTCTTTTTTCTCCATAGAATTCAACATCCTCAACCCTGCTTGAGCAAGTCCACTATTTGGGAATTCTTTCAAAGTTTTCTCATAGTATTCTTTTGATTTTTTACCCTCACCAATCTGTCCGTAACAAAAAGCTATATTATTCAAGGACATTTCAGTATAAGAAATTCGGGAAGAACTAAGTAATGTAAAATATCTTAATTTATCTATCCAGACATGTTTTTTCAGAAAATCATAGCTTTTTTGAAAATCAATGATAGCTTCTTTAAATTTCTCTTTACGCACTTTCCTTATACCTCTTCTATGATCTATGGTAAGACTGCTCCGCAGAAGAAAGGCAATAAATACATAACTTATCAGACCGTACAATACAAAATCTTCCACCCCTATTTCATACCAAATGAAAATAATCCCACAGACTACAAGCATCTGAAGTAAAAGTAATAACCATGAAATTTGACGTACAATAGGAGATCCAGAAGACATAAGAAAAAATAATGAACATATCCTAGCAATCCACTTCCCCTTATGCAAAACTTCTTTCTTCCACTACCTCTGCCATCCTTCAATCCTATAAATCTTATGATTCAACCTAAATCATAAATGTTATAGATTCACAATCGTTTCAAAACCATTATATGCCATACGTTTACCATCAAAAACATCCATGTCGCATTCCATTCTTGAATCTTCCATAACTTTGGCATTGACTTCATCTCGATGTTCTCGTGATTTGAAAACGATGAGAGAAAACACAACCTTTTCTCCCTCTTTTGGTTGAGCAAGTTCTTTGAAAGACATGCAATGAGGATATGCCGTATCATCCTCAATGACTGACTCTATATACTGTAAAGCTCCATGTTCTTTCCATATTTCACCAGCCTTCTCAGCCATTTTCTGATACGCTTCGAGATTTTTTTCGGGAACACAGAGGACGAAACCGTCTAGATATTGTTTCATATAATGAAGTTAATGTTTATTGCATTATAATGAAGCTTTGGCAAAAGACAATTCTTTTGAATTCAAAGCTTGTCTCAATTTCGGAAGTGAACTTTTCCCCATACCATGAAATTCCAAAATTTCTTTTTCTGTATACTCTGCAAGATGTTCGAGAGTATATATTTTTGCATTCTCAAGAGCTCTTCTTGCAGGAGAACTCAATATAGAAAGAAAATCTTCTTGTGGCGATAACTGCTTCACCCTCCAAAGCACCATTTTCTGGACCAAATTAAACGGAATCGGTTCGTCGAAAGAAAACTGCACAGCCCCTTTGGAAAACCGATATTTTGATACCTCTTTAGCAAACATTTTCAAAGGCTCGGGAGTCGGATAGAACCCAATGTGATGATTACAAGCGGCGAAATATACCAATGGTTTTCCATTCAACTTATACCCCGGCATCTGGTAAGCAATTACTTCTACCGCCTCCGGTACCGTCTCTCGAATCACTTTCCTCATCTGCTCCAAAAGGTCTCTCACAGGTGAAGGAAACAGGGCAATATATTCATCAACGGTCTGATAAGAAAGTTTCTTCATCATATAAATAGTTATTGTTCGATAATTACAAATTCTCCCTCGGCAAGACTATATACATTTTGAATGTTTTCTCCAAACTCTCTAAGCTTCAATAACGTATCGGCCTTTTCTTCCGTATAGTGACAAATGATCTTCACTGGCAAAAAACCCAATCCCGTATTAAAAGTATCATCATCATTTTCATAATAATATTGAGAAAATACGAGTGCCCCAGCAGAAGAGCCAGCTACCACTTTCCCTGAGAGTAAAATCTGCAAATCAGGAACCTGAGCCAAATGTTCTTGTAAAATATGACTATCCCCTCCATTGAAATATACGACATCGGCTTTTTTAATCTGTTTTACAAACAGAGCAGTCTCCATACGAGCCAAAGAAAAGTCAATCTCCTTCCCAGGATCGACCAAAGAAAAACACTTTTTCATTTCTTCAAATTTTTCATTCCAAACCTCTGGCTCCCGTGCAAACAAAACAATAAGTATATTCAAATTATTCGAAAGCTCTCTCAGAATCTCCGGGAAGAACTCCTGTTTCAATCGATCAGTTTGAGTTGCACGGCCACCATGGAGAATATATTTGGTCATAGAAAAGATTAGAAAATACCTCCATCATACGGTGGAAAAACACTAATCGCAGAAGTCTTGATCATCGGAAAGCAACTTCCTCTATCATTCCCACAAATTTCTTTCAGGGACCCACTCGCATTGATCGTTTCACCAAGGTAGTCAGATATATTTTCAGATTGGATATATATCATTCCAATAGCCGAAGATTCAATATAATACCCTTCCGGTGTATCTGCTGAAACATTGAAGTCGGGAGTGTGATACTGAACAATGCCAGAAATATGATGTACTCCTTTTTGTGAATCAGAAATAAAAAAGTACGCCCAAATTCCAAGTACAAAGATAATTACGGTGAATAGTATCGCAAGAAAGATTTTTTTCATTCAGTTAAATATTATTGAGAAATAACGTTTCTTTTTCTGAGGCGATTTTTCAAATAACGTTCTACCGCTTCTCTCGAAGTCAGCCAATCTCTTCCTTCTTTATGAGCTTCCAGCTTCCCTTGTCGGGCCAATAAATTTAAGTATTTAGCAGAAAAAGAAGTGTTTTGTGCAATTTCAGCCAGGCTGAGAAATTTCTCTGAGGATTTGTTGGCCGGAGCCAAAATTCTCAAGTACATATCGAGTGAACGTTCCACCGCTTGAGCCATGAATTTGACTAAAGGCTCATACTGCCCTTGGTCGGCCTTATCCAAAACATTATAATACTTTTTCCGATCATTTTTTAGAATCACTACCAGAGGATATCCTGCTTGCATCAGTAAAAGGTTCATACTCAGACGAGCCGTTCCTCCATTCCCATCGAAAAAAGGGTGTATATGGACCAGACGATGATAGAACAAGGCCGCTAATTCTATCACTGATACTTT
>CAZQCN010000056.1:0-2433 GCA_964592185.1 uncultured Candidatus Peribacteria bacterium | reverse complement strand
CCGCACTCAACCAACCAATAAGCTCCTGCATCTTATATGACACTTCCAAAGCATCCGGAGGAGTATGATCCGAACCACCGATAATCACATTGGCATTCCTATACTTCCCAGCCCATTCCTTATCAGTCTCCTGAAGAATCAGCTGATGAAGATTCCGTATGAGAAGCTCTGACACAGTATGCTTTTTGTGATTGTCTATTAAATCATAGAGATATTCCAAAGCCGCATGATGGTCTTTCGCTTCCAGATGATCTCGAAGTGGCTTCCCTTTCACCGTTATACCTTCATTAATCACCAAAAAAGTTTCTTTCAGAGTCAGAGAATTCCCCTCAATAGCATTGGAGTTATAGGTCATATCGAGTTGAAACTTTTCGCGAAGTTTCTGAACAGCCGAAGATGAAAGCGGCCGAAGAGCATTCAATCTCTTTAATTTTTCCTCTATACGAAACTGGAGAGAGCAAGACAAGTACGACATAATTCTTTAATATGGCTTAGTGGAATATTTAAAGTATACCATATTAAGAAAAATATGCCAACCTACTATTCCATCATACTCGGTTGAATAACGCTATTTCTATTCCCTTCCGTATCGAAGAAAGAAACATACGTACCATATCCTGGAATTTCCATTGGCTCGCCCAGAATCCTTCCACCCGCTTCAGTGACTTTTTTCATCGCTTCCTCAAGATCATCTACCGAAATAACCAAAGAAGGATATTGTGGTGGCTTATCATTTTCTCGAGGATAAAAACCTCCGTTGATCATTCCAGGTTTTTGCATCATCCCTTTCTCATCCGTATCACCAGTAGTTGCCAAAGTGTAATTCCCCATCTCTTCTCCAAGCTGCTGCGTTTTCCAACCGAACGCATTCGTATAAAATTCAGACATACGTTTGCTGTCTCCAGCAGGCATTTCGAAATGGACGACGGGATTCATTTTCATAGAAAATAGGTAAAATATGTATCCTTATTTTACATAGATTCATCGTTCTGTACAAAACGAGAAACATAGAATCACTCCCACACACTCCATCCCCACCACATATAGTGAGACTCCCTTTCAATCACTTTGAAATGACGTTGGCATAGATTACATTCCACTTTATAAAAATCAACATACTGATCCTCCGTCTTCACCGTATCTAAAATACTCACATATCCCTTCTTCGTTTCTGTTTCCGGTGATGGGCCATCACTTCCCCGCAAATAGAGCTGACAGGGACATTCCTTACTATCTCGATGAAATTCAATAGTCCTAATCGCTTGATCAATGAATCTACTATTCGGAGCATATAATCCTCCCATTTCCAGTCCTTTGGTTTCTTCAATGATGGATGGCAAAAATGGTATCAGAGGAAGAATCCTGTCACGGTCTTGTCCCAAAGAAATAATCTCGTTCGCAGCACTCCAAACTTGATCTGTATCTCGTGACGTCATTTTTTTGATTATTTCATCAGTGTTCATGGAAAAATTTTAGATATTATTCTGTCATTACATTAATTCCAAAAAAATTGTGATAAAGATCTATCTCTTCGAATATTCTTCCAACGCCATCAAATGACTACACATACTATGCTCTTGAAAAAAATCACAATTGCAGCCCCATTGTTCGCCCTGCTTCTTCAGAGTCCTCACGCCATGATCTGTCGCAATATTTACTATTCCATCGCTGACAGTGAATCTCTCTGGTTCAGAACAATATCTCTTCGCTTTTTCTATTTTTTTCAATAATGCCTCTACATATTCTTCAATTGAATCACGATTCTCATCAGTTATTTTCACTAAAATAATATCATTCCTTTCTTTGATAGCTTTCGTAAATTCATCATCGTACACCTTTGAAATAGTAGCAACACACGTATTCGAAGCATCAAAATACTTGATCACAAGTTTCTTAAATTTCTCAGAAAACAATTGCATTTGTCCGATTTCATCCAGAAAAAGCAAATCCCCACTCTGAAAGTTCTCAATGCGAGGGATCAGAATATCGAGATTATTGATATCAACAGCGTATTTGGAAACTTTCAGGTCAGTTATAAAATCTACATGTGCAATCATTGATTTTTCTCCCACAGAAGTTTCTATTTCGAAACCCACTCTTTCGCCATCTTTGCGAAATTCATGAGTTAAAAAACCGACTTTATAATCAAATTTTTGTATGACTTTTTTGAGAAGAGTTGATTTCCCACTTTTTGGTATACCAGTGATGAGGATATTTTTTCTCATAAGATTCAATATTGGTAACTAATGCCATGCATCAAAAGTTTCAAACATTTTCAGCCTTCCCTCATCTCCATCATATTCTGCTTGAAACCAAGCATCGAGTATCAAATACACTTTTTCTTTCGTCGTGTCCCATCCTATCAAACATAATACATTAGATTTATCATACACTTTCGACCATTCAGCGATTTTTGCATTGGCAGCCAAACAG